>JBIKVR010000059.1:0-17130 GCA_044356735.1 Prochlorococcaceae cyanobacterium | reverse complement strand
ATCGAGCAACACCGCCTCCGCGCCACCCCGATCCGGCGCCGCCACCGCCACCAGCACTTTCAGGGGGCCCGCCAAGGGCTGCCACTGGATCGATGGCCCGTTCAGCCGCCGCTGCAGCGTCACGGTGTCGAGCAGCACCAGCGGGCGTCCGTCTGGTAATTGAAGGGCCTCAAAAGGCAGAGCCAGCAGCCTGCTGTCGGCCGTGGCCACGGCAACCTCCACCCGTTTGCCCACCTGGCTGCCTGCACCCTCCAGCAGCTCAACAAACGCTCCAGCCGCGGCAGCGGGAAAACACAGCTCCCACAGCGCCTGCCCCAGGGCGCCCAGCATCAAGCCCCCGGGATCCCCGGCGGGATCCGGCAGCCAACAGGGGCCCCGCAGCCTCTGCGGCAGGAGGATGGTGGTGTCCGCCACGGTGGTGTCATCGATCGCCACCGATACCGCCACCTGGTGCTGAGCTGCGGGCGAGAGGTTCACGAGCACCTGGTGGGCCTTGCCCTGCTCGCTGGGGATCACCGGGGGTTTGCCGCGCCCTCGCCGGAGCAACGCCGCTGCGATGCCGTCTATATCCTCAATCGAAATCCACAGCAGGGGTTTGATCAGTTCAGGCACCGGCGAGCCGTCGGCAACCTTCACAGGCAGCAGCAGCTGGCCTTCCTCGATGCGGTTGTAGATCAGATTGCTGAGTTCCGCCTCCACCCAGCGGCTACCGCTGCTCTGCTCCGACAACACGATGATGCCGGCATCGGCTGTGGCCAGTCCTTCGTTGATGCGGGCCACGAGGTTATCGCCGGGGCCCATCTCCCATATGTCGAACCAGGGGTCGATGCCCCGCTGCGCCAAACCCCGGGCCAGGGTTTCCACCAATGGCTTATCGGCGGAGCTGTGGCTGAGAAAAACCCGCATTCCGGCAGGGGATGCGCCTGTAGGCCCAGAGCATACCGGCAATTCAACAGGGTTTAAGGGTGTTGCCCACTAATGCATTGAAAGCTGTTGCCCACAAAAAATATTTGTTACTACCAGTCTTCTGATGAGGCGCCGGCAGCTCCTGAAACAAAACAGCTGGATTGAGCAGGATTAGAGGTTAACTGCGCATGCAACTTCTCCACACCAGCCATATCAGCAAGCATATTTATGTAGATGTTCAGTTGCGTCTGGAGTAGAATAAGTTCAGCTCTGAATTTCCGCTTGTTCTGGGGATCATCGAAGCTGTGCTCGATGCTGAGTCGATGCCATTTTGCTGTGAATGGCCTGATGATTTGATTAAGGATTGGAATCGATAACTTGGCAAAAGAATCGGCCTGTCTCCCCTCCTTCTTGAGCACTTCGCGGGTGAGCGGGAACAGGGAATACACACTTTTGAGGGCCGTTTCTTCATCACCTTCAGCATCGCCAAGCGGTTGTGAAGTGATACGGGTAATAAGTTCCACATAAAGAGCCCATGCCGCATTGCGGTCGGGGTCTTGTGGCCCGAATTTCGCCTTGAGAAAGCCAGCGCTCAATTCCAGCGAGGTCATGCCCCACCGCTCAAGCCAATCACTCCACTTCATCATCTTCAGGCAAATTAGCAAAGGGAATTATAGCCATTTGGGCATGCTGGAGAATTGGTTGCCAAAAGTTGGCAATCACCTGGCCGCAGAGAGCTAGTGCTGACATCTGCCCTAGCGCATAACCGACTTTTAGTGTCGGATCAAATACATGGCTGCATTGAATAGCATCGGTCTATGCAGTAACAAAAAGCGGCTATGGCTATCTGTCGGGCAATAGTTTGGCAGACTGCAGGAGAAAGACTGTTGCATTGTCGGATGAGTTAAGCAAAGCCCAGTCTTGGTGAGCAGCTTGAGCACGGCTAATTGCCACAACAACTTCAGCTCTTTTAAATGAGATAGCCGTGTTGTAATCGGCTGAGTGTCGCAACGACTGAAGGTCAACAAAAGTATTGCAGACACGGATCAGTTCCGGCTCAATGGAGGCCGTGAACAACGGAGCCGGCCACGGTGGTGTCTTCATTGACTGAGCAATAACCTTGTTTGCCGCATCTTTGACAGCCGTATGCTGAAACGATCTCGCAACGTATGGCTGTAATGACGGATTGGCCGTTATGCGACGGGCCCCATCGTCAATTAGCAAATGAAACAGTGAATAATAAGCTGCTGAAATCGCCCGTCTCAGCGAAGCCTGTTTTGGCTCCATCGGATCAAGGCCAGACAGTATACTGGCCTGATCAAGAAGATCAGTTGCAAGACTCACTCTTCACCATCTTTCGAAAAGGAGATCACTGTTGAAACGGGAAGCTCAGTTGCTCTTTTTCGAACCACAGAAGCAATGGTATTAAGGATTTGTCCAGTCTCTGCACTTGGGCTTGAGGTGGAAAACGAAGGCAGTAGACTAATTGAGACCTGAATCTCCTCTTGTCCATCCTCGCCTGTACACACTGATGCATGAATAGAAGAGATATGCTCCCGTAGATCTGTCAAATCTTCTATCTTTTTTTTCGAATCCTCATCCAACCTGTAATTCATTGTAGGTGCCGCTTTGTTTTATTGTAGCAAGTTCTATGGCTGCGGTCTCCATGAGAGCGTGCCGATGTCTGATGCTGGCGTTCTGAACCAATCCAATGCTTGCTTTAGATGGTACGTTTGCCAATCAGCATAACCGCTTTGACTCCAAAACCAGACAAAAAACCAAAGTTGACACCTCAGCCTTGCTGAGGACTAGTCTTTTGCGTTGAAGTATGATTTTAGACGTGATTTGCAGGTCAGACATCTGCTCATTATGCTTTACACTGCATATTCTCTAAGCTTGTCATACCTAGCTACCACTTTTTGAGCACATGGAATAGCTCTAGCACCCTATTCATTCAAGAAAGCCCTGGCGACCTACCCCGCAGCGCTCGCCGTGGCACTCACCTGGCCTTGAAGCCGTATCAGCCCACCCACAGCATCACCAACCACCAAACCTGCCTCGCATCCCCCCCCCCAGCACTTGCCACATCTGCTCTCCCCTCGCCACCCAACCCACTCTCCTTAACAGCCTCTGGAGCAGCACCAGGCAATCTGGTAGCAGCGTCCCCTGCCCATGAGTTTCGCCGCCCATCGCGCCCGCAAGCGCTTCGGTCAACATTGGCTGGTAGACGAGTGTGTTTTGGCGCGGATTGTGGCCGCCGCTGGGCTCACCTCGGCCGATCGGGTGCTGGAGGTGGGTCCGGGGCGCGGTGCCCTCACCGAGCGGCTGCTGGCTTCGCCGGCGGCGGCTGTGAGCGCTGTGGAACTGGATAGGGATTTGGTGGCGGGTCTGGCCCAGCGCTTCGGGGCCGATCGGCGCTTTGAGTTGATAGAGGGCGACGCCCTGGTGGTGCCCTTGCCGGCGGCTACGGCCGTGGTGGCGAATATTCCTTACAACATCACCGGTCCGCTGCTGGAGCGACTGCTGGGGCGGCTTGATTCGCCGCTGCAGCAGCCCTACCGCCGGCTGGTGTTGCTATTGCAGCGGGAGGTGGCCGAGCGCATCCGCAGCCAACCGGGCAGCAGCAGCTATTCCGCCTTGAGCGTGCGGCTGCAGTTGCTGGGGGAATGCCGCAGCGTCTGTGCTGTGCCGCCCCGTTGCTTTCGGCCGCCGCCAAAGGTGAACTCGGAAGTGATTGTCATCGATCCGCTGCCCGGCTCGGCCCGGCTGGAACCCCGCTTGGCCCGCAGCCTGGAGCAACTTTTGCGGCGGTGTTTTGCCTCCCGCCGCAAGATGTTGCGCAATACCCTGGCTGGCCTGGTGGCGCCTGAACTGCTGGCCCCCTGGGCGGCAGCCGCTGGTGTGGGCCTCGATCAACGTCCCCAGGAGCTGGCGCCCGCCACTTGGCTGCGCCTGGCGGCCGGCCTGCTTGACACTGCCAATAGCGAAGAAGCAACCACCCCGGAGCCCGCAGATTAACGGCCTTGGGTTGACGGCATTGGGCCGTTGCGCGAAAAAAATCACCCTCCAGTCGCGGTTGATACTTCAGTCACCGTCGTTTCACCGATTACCACCCCCGCTGCCATGGCTGTGCGCACCGTTATCTCTCCGGCCAAGATCAACCTGCACCTGGAGGTGCTCGGCCTGCGGCCCGACGGCTTCCACGAGTTGGCGATGGTGATGCAAACCATCGATCTGGCCGACAGGCTCACCCTGGCGCCCACCGCCGATGGCCGCATCAGCCTCAGCTGCGATGAACCCTCCCTGCCCACCGACGCCGGCAATTTGATCGTGCGGGCCGCTGAACTGCTCAAGGCCCGCTCCGGCTACAGCGAGCTGGGGGCAGCGATCCAGCTGCAAAAGCGCATCCCCATCGGCGCCGGCCTGGCGGGGGGCTCTAGTAATGGGGCCGCAGCCCTGCTGGGGCTCAATGCCCTTTGGGGGCTGGGCATGTCCAGCCAGAGCCTGCATGGCCTGGCCGCCGAGCTGGGTTCAGACATGCCCTTTTGCTTGGAGGGCGGCAGCCAGCTCTGTTTCGGGCGGGGGGAGCGACTGGAGGCTTTGGCCACCACAGCCTCGGCCCTGCCGGCGGTATTGCTGATCAAGCACCCCGAGGCCAGCGTCAGCACGCCATGGGCCTATGGCCGCTGCCGGGAGCTGCGGGGCGATTTTTACCTGAGCAGCGAAATCGATTTTGAGCAGCGCCGCCAATCCTTGCGCCAGGGGCGCTTGGTGCAATGCCTGGGCGGCGAGCGGCCCGAGCAGCTGCCGCCGCTGCGCAACGATCTGCAGGCGGTGGTGGAACCGGAACTGGCCTGCGTGAGGGAAGGCCTGGCGCTGCTGCGCAGTTCATCGGCGGCCCTGGCCGTGGCGATGAGCGGCTCAGGGCCCAGCATGTTTGCCCTCTACGCCGATCTGGGGCAGGCCCAGGCGGCCAGGCAGGAACTGGCTGAACGGCTGGAAACCGGCGGCTTTCAAGCTTGGTGCTGCAGCTGCACCGACAGCGGTGTCAGCCTGGTCTGAATTGAGCCTGAAATGGTGCGCGCCGATGTCTGAGCCCTCCCCCCAGCCCTTGCCAATGCCTAGCGCCGCAAGCCAACTGAGCCCCGCCAGCCCCTTGGGCACCGGCGACAGCTCCCCTCCCCCCCTGGCATCGCCAAATCAGCCGCCCCGCAAGGGGCCGCTCAGCTTTCTTTCCGGGGCGCTCACCAGCGGCCTGCTCGGCTGGCTCTGCCTGGGCTTGAGCGCCAAGGTGGTGAACCACTACAGCCTGCATCCGCCCGCCTACAGCTCGGCGATTGCCCAGAGCATCGCCACCGCCGTCAAAACCCTGGTGGTGGGCATGACCTTCCTGGCCACCTTCAGCTTTGGCTTCATCGCCCTCGGCCTCAGCCTGGTGTTCCTGCGCAGCCTGCTGGCCCTGGTCAAGCCTGGAACTATCAAGCCGGAAACCGTTGAACCGACAATCGTTAAGCCCGCAATCGCTAACCCAAGGCCCGCCAAGGGCAACGCCTCCCCCTAGCCTCAGCGCATGACACCACACGACCTCGGGCTGTTGATCACCCTGCTGCTGCCGGGGTTGCTGCTCTCCGTTTTGATCCTCTCCACCTTTGCCGCCGGCGGCTAGCGCTTGTCGCTGAAAAGCAGAAGCCGCACCAGAGTCTGAGATAGGTTGGCCAACACTGAACCAACCTCCACGTGGCAGAGACACTCCTGTTCAACGCCCTGCGGGAGGCCATCGACGAGGAGATGGCCCGCGATCCCTACGTGTGCGTGATGGGGGAGGACGTGGGCCAATATGGCGGCTCCTACAAGGTGACCAAGGACTTATACGAAAAGTACGGCGAGCTGCGGGTACTGGATACGCCGATTGCCGAGAACTCATTCACCGGCATGGCCGTTGGTGCTGCCATGACCGGCCTGCGGCCGATCGTAGAAGGCATGAACATGGGATTTCTGCTGCTTGCTTTTAACCAGATTTCAAATAATATGGGCATGCTCCGCTATACAAGCGGTGGCAACTACACCATACCCGCTGTTGTCAGAGGTCCTGGCGGCGTGGGCCGTCAGCTGGGGGCTGAGCACAGTCAGCGCCTGGAGGCCTACTTTCACGCCGTGCCTGGCATCAAAATCGTGGCCGTGAGCACGCCAACAAATGCCAAGGGCCTGATGAAGGCCGCCATCAGGGACAACAACCCGGTACTGTTCTTTGAACACGTACTTCTTTACAATCTCAGCGAAGATATCCCCGAGGGCGATTACATCTGTGCTCTCGATCAAGCAGAAATAGTGCGTCCAGGTAAAGATGTCACGATTCTCACTTACTCAAGGATGCGCCATCACTGCCTTAAGGCAGTAGAGCAGCTTACTGAGGCCGGCGTAGATGTGGAACTGATTGACCTGGTTAGCCTAAAACCTTTTGACATGGCCACCATCAGCGCCTCCATCCGCAAGACCCATCGGGTATTGATCGTAGAGGAGTGCATGAAGACCGGCGGCATTGGCGCAGAATTAATGGCGCTAATTACAGAGAATTGTTTTGATGAACTAGACGTAAGGCCCATGCGTCTATCCTCTCAAGATATTCCCACACCCTATAACGGCGTACTCGAAAATCTCACCATAATCCAGCCAAGCCAGATCGTGGCCGCCGCCAAGGCCCTCAAAGCGGGTCAAGTGTAAGCAGCACCTGCCAGTCGATGCGCTGTAATCCGTAAGCGCATTGGAAAAATATTGGTCATTTCAGCGAGCGTTAGCCAAAAAATAATTATATAATCATCAGAATACAATAAGCATTGTAGTATATAATGGCCCCTGGGGCGCCTCGAAATATTCCCTAATCCGCTCGTCAGGGCGGAGGTTAGGCTGGTTGCCGCAGCACTTCTTGTGGCATACCATTAAATAATCTTAGCATTTTTCGATATGGCCTTAATGCAGCTTGGCGCAACAATTGGTTATCAATCAAATACCATGACCGGAAGACCGGAGAGTATGACAATGGATAACAAAGCCAACACCATAGTCAAGCATATGACTGGTGTTGCAATAAGTAATAGAGGAAGCAGAATGGATATGTGCGGATTAACTCGATAAAAAATTAACCACATGCCATGGCCCGAGCGGTGATAGACATTGCTCCAACATGAAAATATCCTGGATATGAAGCAAAATGGTCTTAATGCAGATTAACTCGATAAGAAATCAGCCAAATGCCATGGCTCGACCGGCGATAGATATTGCATCAGCATTCAATTTCCCTGCATATGTGGTCCGTTTTCGCCTATCCACCACGCCTCAAGCTATCCATTGCCGCCGCCGAAGCACCCTTGATTAACTGCCTCTTTAATTACTACAACCGGTGAACGGCAACAGCTCTAACCTGGTATCATTGGTAGCAGAAAAATCACCCTAGGGCGAAGCGGCACACCCATGGCGCAACTGCTAGCACAGCACCCGTCAGGCCAGCGGTCAGATCAGCTGACACAACTTCTCTGAGCTCGATGGCAAGACAACAAGGATGGGTGGCTCTGATCCTGGCCCTGGCCATCGCATCTGGGGCCCTGTTATTCAGTTTTCCACTCCAGCTCGGCCTTGATCTGCGGGGTGGCAGCCAGCTGACCCTGCAGGTGTTGCCAGCGGGGGCGATCAAAAAAGTGGAAAAAGAACAGCTGGAAGCTGTTAAGGAGGTGCTCGAACGGCGGGTGAACGGCCTCGGGGTGGCTGAATCCACCCTCCAAAGCGTGGGGGAAGATCAACTGGTGCTGCAGCTTCCCGGTGAGCAGGACCCCAGCCGTGCCGCCAAGGTGCTTGGCACCACGGCACTGCTCGAATTTCGTGCCCAAAAGCCCGGCACCGAACAGCAAATGCAGGGCTTGCTAAAGCTCAAACGCCAGGCCCAGGCTGTATTGGGTCAGGCCAGAGCCAAGGCCCAAGCCGCTGCCGATGGCAAGCCAGCTCCGCCGGAAACCAAGCTGCGGGCTGAGGAATTAGCCAAGACACTCCAGGGCCTCGATATTGCCGTTCCCCCTGGTGCCAGCGAGACAGACCAGTTGCAACTACTGCTGGATAATGTGAATCGCCGCATCGTTGATCTCTACGAGCCGCCTGTCCTCACCGGCAAGGATTTGGTGTCGGCCGGCCGCCAGCAGCAACAGGCTGGCATTGCCTGGGATGTCACCTTGGCCTTCAACCGGGAGGGGGGTGAAAAATTTGCCAGCCTCACCAAGTCGATCGCCGGCACTGGCCGCCTGCTGGGCATCGTGCTCGATGGTCGCTCGATCAGCGAAGCCACGGTGGGTGATGAATTCAAGCTGGCCGGCATCGCCGGCGGCGCCGCCAGCATCACTGGCAATTTCACTGCTGAGGAGGCCCGCGATCTGGAGGTGCAACTGCGGGGCGGCTCCCTGCCCCTGCCGGTGAAGGTGGTGGAAGTGCGCACCGTGGGCCCTTCCTTGGGGGCTGAAAATATCCGCACCAGCCTGGTGGCCGCCCTTTCGGGTCTGGCCCTGGTGGCCATATTCATGGTGGTGGTTTATCGGCTGCCGGGCCTGGTATCAGTGCTAGCTCTGAGCCTGTATTCCCTATTCAACCTGGCAATTTATTCACTGATTCCCGTCACATTATCGCTACCAGGAATTGCGGGATTCATCCTGTCAATTGGCATGGCCGTAGACGCGAATGTGCTGATATTTGAGCGAGTTAAAGAAGAGCTGCGCAGTGGAAACACTTTGATTCGTTCGATTGATACCGGTTTCTCGCTGGCTTTATCCTCCATCCTCGATGGCCACGTCACCGGCCTGATCAGCTGTATAGCCCTCTTCGCTCTAGGTACTGGCTTGGTTAAGGGCTTTGCCGTCACCCTGGCCATCGGTCTGCTGCTGAGCCTGTTCACAGCACTCACCTGCACCCGCGCCCTGTTGCGCCTGTTGATGAGCTACCCCTCCCTGCGC
The DNA here is from genome assembly GCA_044356735.1 of Prochlorococcaceae cyanobacterium. Taxonomy (GTDB): domain Bacteria; phylum Cyanobacteriota; class Cyanobacteriia; order PCC-6307; family Cyanobiaceae; genus UBA5018. The sequence goes on along the minus strand of JBIKVR010000059.1, from coordinate 8,236 downwards.
CGTCAGGTGTATTTCCTCCCCGCCGCCCAGCTCCCCTCCAGCCCCGCCCAATGACTACCGCCTCTGCCCCTGCCGGCGGCCAGGTACTGCCTTCGCCACGCTTTCGAATCAGCCGTCACCGCCTGCTCGCCTGGTGGGGATCTGGCCTGGCCTGTGGTCTCAGCCTGCTTGGCCTCGCCATCTGCTGGTTCACGCCCAGCATCGCGGCGCCCCTGCGCCCCGGTCTCGATTTCACCGGCGGCAGCCAAATCCAGCTGGAACGCCAATGCAAAGTGGGCGGCTGCAGCCAGGTCACGGCCCCACAAATCCAAGCCCAACTGGCCAAATTGCGCCTGCCAGATGCCGATGACGGCGGCACGGCGCCTGGCTTGGGCGGTGGCATCGTGCAGGTATTGGATCAAGGCCATTCGCTGGTGCTGCGCCTGCCCGCCTTGGCCCCAAACCAAAGCGCCGCCGTGATCGAGGCGATGCAGGCCCAGGTGGGCCCCCTCAACCCCAATGGCACAGCCGTCAACACTATTGGTCCCACTCTCGGCAGCCAGCTGTTACAGGGCAGTTTGATCTCTTTGCTGGTGAGCTTTGCGGCGATCTCCCTTTACATCAGTCTCCGCTATGATGCCACTTTCGCCTTCTTGGCCCTGGTTTGTTTAGCCCATGACGTGCTGATCACCTGTGGGGCATTCGCCTGGCTGGGTCTGTTCTGGGGGGTGGAGGTGGATTCCCTGTTCGCCGTTTCCCTGATCACCGTGGCTGGCTATTCGGTCACCGACACGGTGGTGGTATTCGATCGGATCAGGGAGCAGAAAACCAGCCTGGGCAAATTGCCGCTACTAGATCAGGTGGATGTGGCGGTGGATGCCACTCTTACCCGCTCTCTATACACTTCTCTAACCACCTTACTACCGCTGTTGGGCTTGATTTTCTTCGGTGGCTCCAGCTTGTTTTGGTTTGCGGTGGCCCTCACCGTTGGCATCGCCGTGGGCAGTTGGTCCAGCATTGGCGTAGCGCCAACGCTGCTGCCACTGCTGGCACGGCGATGATTCTGCGCATCTCTGTTTTGTTTGCCTGCTCGCTGCTAGCCCTGGCGGTTTACGACCTGCGCCTCGAACTGCAATTGCTCGCTGATCACTTCACCCTGACAACCTTGAGAGCAGCGATCACCAGCCATCCCCTGGCGGTCGTGGTGCTGCTCTCAATGCCGCCGCTGCTGCTGCGTCGCAAGCGTTAGCGGAGCTGGCCCCAGATCCGCTGAAACAGCCTGAACCTCGCACCGACTGAACCATGAGCCGCATCGGCCTGATCGACTACGGCATGGGCAATCTCCATTCCGTGCAGCGCGCCTTGCAACGCCTGGATGCCGAGGTGCAACCCGTGCGCAGCGCCGCCGAAATGGTGGCCTGTGATGGCCTGGTTTTGCCAGGCGTGGGCGCTTTTGACCCGGCGATGGAGCGTCTGGAGAGCGGTGAGCTGGCAGCGGCCATCCGAGGCTGGTGCGAAAGCGACGGCGCCCTGCTCGGCATCTGCCTGGGCCTGCAACTGCTATTTGAGGCCAGCGATGAGGGCCAGCGCCCTGGCCTGGGCCTGCTGCGGGGGAGGGTGCGGGCGCTACCGCGTCGCCCCGGGTATCCGATTCCCCACATGGGCTGGGAACCCTTGATTGCCGCCACCGCCAGTCCGCTGCTGCCTGCGGGTTGTCCAGAAGCCTGGATGTACTTCGTGCACTCCTATGCCGCCGAACCCAGCGATCCAGGCTGCAACACAGCCCTGGTGCAGTTCGCTGACGCACCGGTAACGGCGGCCGTGTGGCAGGGGGCGATTGGCGCCTGCCAGTTCCACCCCGAGAAGTCTGGTCAAGCCGGCACAGACCTACTGCAGCGCTGGCTGCGCTGGCTGGCCGAGCGCAAGCCCCAGGGCGGTGAACAGCAGCCATGAGCCTGCGGCTGAGTGGCGGCCGCCGGCTGCAGAGCCCGCCGCCGAATGGGGCCAGACCAACCCCAGCGCGGGTGCGCCAGGCGGTGATGAACATGCTGGCCCCGGAATTGCCTGGATGCAGCTGGTTGGATCTCTGCTGCGGCAGTGGCGCCATGGCCTGCGAAGCCCTGCAACGCGGTGCCGCCAGGGTGGTGGCGGTGGATCGGGACCGCCGCCATGCCGCCCTGGCCCGGGCAAATCTTGAGGCGGTGGCGGCCGGCCTGGCCAGCTCCCGTGGCCAGGCCCCTGCGCTGCAGGTGCATCACTGCGAAGCACTGCACTGGCTGCGAAACAACACAGCCGCTAATTCCTATGTCACAGCCAATGCCAATGCCAGTGGCACAGCTAATGCCAGAGGCACAGCCAAAGCCAACGGCACAGCTGCTGGCCATGGGACAGACGCTAGCGATGCGACAGAAAGTGCCAATTCAGCAGCCCTAACCACCGAGGGAAATAGCTTCGATCTCATCTATGCCGACCCGCCCTACGCAGCTGGGCTCTACGAGGCCCTGGCCGCTGCGGTACACCAGGGAGACTGGCTGCGGGCGGATGGGCAACTATTGCTGGAATGCGGCAGCAGCCTGGTGCCACCAGTGCCGGAGAACTGGGAGCTGGTGGATCAAAGGCACTATGGCAGCACCACATTGCTAAGGCTCAAAAGCTTAAGAATATATTAATTTGCCCATGTAAATCTGCCCATCGTTAATGAACGACAGCAACAGGCGACAGCAATAGGCGGCGTAAGTAGGCGGCGGCAATAAGCATCGGCAACAAGCAGAGGCTATGAATAGCAGATGCTAAAAATTAGGGCTTCACGCTTAAGTGAAACCCGAAGGGATCAAGCCTGCAGGGGCTCGCCTCAGGCGTCCAGCTGAGTGCCGCGGCGGTACTGGTTCCAGGCGGCCACAAACAGACCCAGCAAGGTCACCGGAATCAGACCGAGCACGATGCCGCAGAGCAGAGGTTCGATCATGGAGTTACTGGGACGACGGTCGCGGCACAATTGTTCCACGCCCCTTGCCCTGCTCGCGAGCCCAGCACACCATTTGTGATCGCCCCCCAAGCCCCAGTGCCCACCTCCCCAGATGTCCTTGTCCCTGGCAGCGGCTCTGCTGGCAGCCTCCCCGATGACAACCTCCCTGCCGACAGCTCCCCTGCTGCGGGGCTGCAAAGCCAAAACCGCCCAGGTTTGATCAAAACCCTGGTGATGGTGGCCACCATCGCCTGCATGCTTCTGGTGCTCTGGACCATGGGCGGTGCCCGGTCCGATCCCTACAGCCGCCAGACCCTGGCACTGCAGGGCTCAGCTGAGCGGGGCGGCCAGCTGTTTCTGCTCAACTGCGCCGGTTGCCATGGCATCGCCGCCCAGGGGTTAGTCGGGCCGGATCTGCACGGCGTGAACAAACGCAAGAGTCAGAGCCAGTTGATTCAGCAGGTGGTGAGCGGCCGTACACCGCCGATGCCCAGCTTCCAGCCAGAACCCCAGGCGATGGCAGACCTGCTCAGCTTCCTTAACTCGCTGGTGTGAACGCCTCTTTCAACGCCAGCATCGCCGTGGTGCTGGTGGAGCCCGCCGGGCCCCGCAACGTGGGAGGTGTGGCCCGGGCCTGCGCCAATTTCAGCGGCCGACCGCTGCAGCTGCAGTTGAGGCTGGTGGCGCCGCGCTGCGACCATCTCGGCGATGAGGCCCTGCAGATGGCGGTGCACGGCCGGGCTGTGCTGGAAAGGGCCCAGCTGTTCGCCAACCTGGCCGAGGCCCTGGCTGATTGCCGGCACGTCGTGGCCACCAGTGGCCGGGGCGAGGGGGAACCACTGGCGCCCTTGGATCCAGATACGGCCCTGGGCTGGCTGTGGCAGGGGGCTAACGCCAGCAGCGGCAGCGAGGCAAGCAGCAACGGGGCCAGCAGCCCTGGCGGGGCAACCTCTGGCGCTGTGGTTTTTGGTCGGGAGGATCGGGGCCTCAGCTACGACGAATTACTGCTGGCCGGCCAGCTGCTCTGCATCGACACCGGCGCCGCCTACAGCTCTCTCAACCTGGCCCAGGCTGCCGCAGTTGTGCTGCAAAGACTGCGGGTGGTGGCCATGGCCTCGGCTGACTCGCCAACTCTGTTGCCCACAGATGCCATGCCAATGGATCCGGCCCGCCGCGATCGATTGGAGGAACTGTTCACCGCCGCTGAATCGCTGTTGCTGGAGGTGGGCTTTCTCTATCCCCACACGGCCCATGCCCGGATGGCCAAGCTGAGGGGCTTGCTGCAGCGCAGCCAAATTGGCGAAACAGAAGTTGCCCTGTTGCGCGGCATGGTCAGCCAGTTGCGCTGGGCCAGCCGCCACCGCAACCCCTAGCTTCATGGCGCTCCATGCGGATCAATCGTGACGGCTAGTCGCCCGTCCCGCCCAAAACGGCCTGGCTGGATGCAGCCCCTGGCCCTGCTGCTGCGCTTGATCGTGCTGGGCATTGGCCTGGGGGTGCTTGCCGGCACCAGCTTGAAATTGCTGGCGCCCCAATTGGCCAGCGGCGCCGCCCCGGATACGCCCGCCAGCAAGCTCCCTGGGCCGGGGCCCCTGGACAGCCAGGCCCATGCCCCCCAGGGCAGCTTCGCGGCGCGGCGCGAACTCACAGACCTGAGCAAGCGCTGGGCCCAGCTGGCCGCCGGCCAAAGCAAGCTCCAGGCCTCCGCCTTCCTGCTGGTGCTCGATGACGGCCGCTACGCCGCCCTGCATGCCGACCTGGCCATGCCAGCCGCCAGTTCAATCAAAACCCCGATCCTGCTGGCCTCTTTGCAGGATCTCGATGCCAGCAAATTGCGCTGGAATGAATCGCTGCCACTTACGGCGGAGGTGCAGGCCGGCGGTGCCGGCTGGATGGCAAGCAAACCTCTGGGTACCAGATTTCCCGTTTACGAAACCGCCACCGAGATGATCCGGGTGAGCGATAACAGCGCCACCAATCTGTTGATCAAGCGACTGGGGGGCAAGCAGTTGCTGAACGCCCGCTTTCAAACCATGGGGCTGAACGCCACCGCGGTGAACAACTGGCTACCGGATTTAAAAGGCACCAACACCAGCAGCTCTCGCGACCTGGCCCGCAGCATCGCCCTGGTGGACATCGGTCAGGCCCTCAGCCCCAGAAGCAGGGATCTGTTTCGCGAAATCATGGCCGAATCCCACACCAATACCTTGATACCCCTGGGCCTGTTGCAAGGGCTGGGCAAGCAGGACAGCGCCGATCCCGACAGCGACCTACAGGAGCGCGGGATTCGCGTTTATAACAAGACTGGCGATATCGGTATCGCCTACTCGGATGCCGCTTTGATTGAGTTGCCCAATGGCCATAGGGCCGTAGCGGCCTTCATGGTGAAAGGCCCCTTCAACGATCCCCGCTCAACAAACCTGATCAGAGCCATGGCGGCAGCGATGGCACCCAAACTTATTCAAGCAGCCAATCAACCAGCCAATCAACCAACAACCCAGCCAAACAACTAACCAGCCAAACGACCAACAACCAACAACCAATAACCCAGCCAGCTAATTAGCCGATCAACCAGAAATTCATCCAACCAACTAGCCGACCAGCCAGTCAGTCAACAACCCAGTCAGCCAGCTGTAAACGCAGATGATTACCCTGTCCAGCAACCACCGGGCCCATTGAAATGCCTTTCCGCCTCGCGCCTCAGAGCGAGATCCCTCGATAACACAAATCTGACTGAACAGCTACAGCTCGTCAGATAAAAAATTTTTCGAGCTGCCCAATTCCCTTTGAGCCTCTGGATGTCTTTAAGCTCATGAATTCTCCTCAGTCTATAAATAAATTTCAGCCGATGACTGCCTTTGCACCATTATTCTGCTGCCACCGATGATCAGCCACCGCTCCCTCCTGCGCCCTGCTGCCCTGGCGGTCTTTGCCGCCCTGCCATGGGCCCTGGCGAGCCTGCCTGCGGCCCGGGGCCAGACGCCCACGCCCGCGCCCGCGCCCACGCCCGCGATCAAACCAACTGCCAGCACACAACTGCGGCCCCAGCAGGTGGCGCCCCTACCGGGGGGGCTCGATGGGGTGCTGATGGTGAACGACAACAATCCCGAGTTGATCAGCGGGCCCGGGATTCTGCTTTCCACATTTGACGGCAGTGGCCGGGGCGTACCCGCTGCCCACCTGGATCTACCGCTGAATGGTCGCTTTGATCTATTCAGCCACCACGTCTATGCCGGCACCCCCGCCAGCTCCAGCTCCACCATGTGGCTGGCGGTTTTGGCCCAACCCCGCGGCAACCGCAGTAGCAGCCTGCGGCTGGTGGATGGGGCGACCGCCCTATCCCAATCGCTGGATCCCAGCCAGCCCAGCGCCCCGTTTCTGCCGCTGCCTCCGCTGTTGGCCCAGGGCATCGAACCTGTTTATTCCGGGCCTGGCAGCCGCGTGGCCACCGAACTGCTCAGCCGTGGGCCCAGGGGCCTTTTCCCGGACAGCTGGACGCTGACGCCAGCGGCACCCACTACCCTCATGGTGCTGCCGCTGCCGGTGCGGGGCTTGGATCCGCTGCTCAATGGCCGCAACTTGCAGCTGCGGCTCAACAGCGACGCCCCGGTGGATCTGGCCCTGCTTGCCGGCTTTGGCGAGGGCGATCAACCGCCGACGGCCGAGTACTGGGCGTCGCTGCTCCAGGGACCCCTCAGCCCCAAGGAACATCTGCCCACGCCCAGGGGCGCCAGCGGTTCGATCATCTACTCGCGGGTCAGCGGCGTGCAGCTGGGCAGTCGCTGGCGGGCGCGGATAACCGATCCAGGCCAGCGCTGGCTGAGCACCAGCAGCGCTCCGATCTCTTGGCCGATCGCCTCCCTGGAGCGGGGCAGGTTGGGCACCGGCCAGAGCCAGAGCGCCGAACTGCGCCGTTTCTACCCGGGCACCGCCTGGGCGGCCCATGGCAATTACGGCGTGGAGTACGAGATCACCCTGCCCCTGCGCAACAACAGCCAGCGCCCTGAGCAGCTGCAGCTTGCTTTTGAATCACCCATCAAGGGCGACCTGAACCAGGGCGGCTTGCGCTTTAACAACCAGCCGGCCAAGGCGGTGATGTTCCGGGGCACGGTGGAGGTGAGCGGTCTCGATGGCGAGGGCGGCAGGGCCAGCGGCAGGCAGGCCTTCCACCTGGTGCTCAGGGCCGGCCAACAGGGACCAAGGCTGGGGTTGATCAGCCTGCCCCCCGGCCACAGCCGCGAGCTGCGGGTGAGGCTGATCTATCCCGCCGATGCCACCCCACCCCAGGTGCTCAGCCTGCTGCCTGTGAAACAATCCGAGCAAAGTCCAACCACCGCTCCGTGACGCAAGCCCGCAAGCGCAGGGTCTATCCCTTCACCGCGATCGTGGGGCAGGAGGAGATGAAGCTGGCGCTGCTGCTCAATGTGATCGATCCCCGCATCGGCGGCGTGATGATCATGGGCGACCGGGGCACGGGCAAATCCACCACGATTCGGGCCCTGGCCGACCTGCTGCCCGAAATCGAGGTAGTCGCTGGCGATCCCTACAACAGCTCCCCCAGCGATCCGGATCTGCAGAGCGCCGAAGTGCGCCAGCGGGCTGATCAAGGCGAAACTCTGCCGGTGGAGCCGCGCCAGGTGCCGATGGTGGATCTGCCCCTGGGGGCAACTGAAGATCGCCTCTGCGGCACCATCGACATCGAAAAAGCCCTCAGCGAGGGGGTGCGGGCCTTTGAACCGGGCCTGCTGGCCAAGGCCAACCGCGGGCTGCTTTACGTAGACGAGGTGAACCTGCTCGACGACCACCTGGTGGACGTGCTGCTCGATTCAGCCGCCTCCGGCTGGAACACGGTGGAAAGGGAGGGGGTTTCGGTGCGTCACCCGGCCCGCTTTGTGCTGATCGGTTCGGGCAACCCGGAGGAGGGGGAACTGCGGCCCCAACTGCTGGATCGCTTTGGCATGAGCGTGGAGGTGCGCACGGTGCGCGATCCGGAACTGCGGGTGCAGGTGGTGGATCAGCGCACCGCCTTCGACAACGACCCCGATGGCTTCAATACCGCCATTCAGAACCAACAAGATGCCCTGCAGGCGAGGGTGGTGGAAGCCCAAAACCGCCTCGGCCAGGTGCAGATCGACAACGACCTGAGACTGCGCATCTCCGGCATCTGCGGCGAGCTGGATGTGGATGGTCTGAGGGGCGACATCGTCACCAACCGCGCCGCCCGAGCCCTGGCCGCCTTTGAGGGCCGCACCGAGGTGAGCGAAGACGATGTGGCTCGGGTGGTGGCCTGCT
>JBIKVR010000058.1:0-17134 GCA_044356735.1 Prochlorococcaceae cyanobacterium | reverse complement strand
AATCCAGATATATGCGTAAACCTAAAACCTCAAACTTTGCGGCTGTAGAATTCCACCACCAGCAGTTCGTTGATCTCTAGGGCCACCCATTCCCGCTCGCACTTGCTGATCACCTTGGCGGTGAACTTCGGCTTGTCGAGTTCCAGGTGGGGGGGATGTTGGAGAGGCCTGGGAAGGCCAGGTTGGCTTCCGCCAGCAGTCTGCTGGCCTTGCGTTCGCGCACCGCGATTACATCGCCGGCCCTGCATTGGTAGCTGGGGATGTCTACCACGCGGCCATTCACGGTGATGTGACCGTGGTTCACGAATTGGCGCGCACCGGGCACCGTGGGGCCAAAGCCCAAACGGAAGCACACGTTGTCGAGCCTGTTTTCCAAAAGCTTAAGCAGGTTGGTTCCGGTGGAACCCTCCTGGGCGCGGGCTTTCTTCACGTAGCGCACTAGCTGACGTTCAGAAATGCCGTAGTTGAAGCGAAGCTTTTGCTTCTCTTCCAGGCGGATTGCGTATTCGGAGCGCTTGCGACGGGCTTGGCCGTGCTGACCGGGTGGATAAGACCGCTTGGCGGACTTACGGGTGAGACCGGGAAGGTCTCCCAAGCGCCGCGTAATCCTCAGTCGAGGGCCGCGGTAGCGAGACATAGAACCAAATCGTGGGGATAGGGGGCCCGGGGGCCGTTGAACAAGCGAACCTGACGGCCCGCTGGCGATCGGGCGTCGAGCATGCTGGGTAGACCCGCTTGCCTCGCGCCTTGCCGCGCCAACGATCGATTCTATCGGTTGGCCCCCGGACCCCTCTCGGCCCGCTCGCTGCCACTCCCCTTGGAGCCTCCCCCGGGCCCCTGGCCTGGCTGCTGCTGGGCCTGATCGGCTTCTATCGCCAGTGGATCTCCCCCCTGCTGGGGCCCCGCTGCCGCTTCATCCCCAGCTGCAGCGCCTATGGCCTGGAGGCGATCGAACGCCATGGGGTGTGGCGCGGCGGTTGGCTCACCCTGCGGCGGCTGCTGCGCTGCCATCCCTTCACCCCCTGCGGCTGCGATCCGGTACCTGATTGATGAACAACTCCCCAGCGCCGGATCACATCGCTCAGGAGCTGAAGCAGCAGGGCATGCAGTTGCTGCTGTTCAGCCGCCAGGGCTGCTGTCTCTGCCAGGGGCTGGAGGAAAAACTGCGCGCCCTGCTGCCGCCCCCCCAGCTGCTGGTTCACAACGTGGATGCCGATCCGGCCCTGCTGGCCCGCTACAACCTGGAGGTGCCCGTGTTGGCCATCCAGCAGCCAGGAGGGGGCTGGCGCGAGCTGCCGCGCCTGCCGCCCCGGTTGGCGGGGGAGGGCCTGCGGCTCTGGTTGCAAAGACAGGGCTGGCGGGGCTGATTTCCCCCTGGCGGCGATCGAGCCGCTTAGAAAGGCCCCAATTCCCGGTGGTGGGCCCATGACCCAGCAGCTCCATGCCCTCCTGCGCCATGGGGGACTGGAGCCCCCTGGGCACCTGCAAAACCAGCCGGTATCGCAGGTTTGCTGTGATTCGCGCCTTGTGCAGCCCGGCAGCCTGTTTATCGGTTTGCCCGGCAGCCGGGTGGATGGTGGCTGCCTCTGGCCAGAGGCCCTGGCCGCCGGGGCGGTGGCGGCGGTGATCGGCGCCGCCGCCGCCGCCCAGCGGCCCCCCGCCGCAGAAGATCCGGTGCTGGTGGTGGCCGATCCTTTGGCCGCCTGGGCCGGGCGCCTGGCGGCGGCCTTCTGGCGGCAACCGAGCCAGGCGATGGGCTTGATCGGCGTTACCGGCACCAACGGCAAAACCACCACCACCAGCTTGATCGAACACCTGGCCGCCGCGGCCGGCCGGCCGGCGGCCCTGTTCGGCACCCTGGTGAATCGCTGGCCCGGCCATAGCCACACCGCCGAACACACAACCGCATTTGCCGATCAGCTGCAGGCCCAGTTGGCGGCGGCCCTGGCCGCCGGCACCCAGGTGGCCGCCATGGAGGTGAGCTCCCACGCCCTCGATCAACAAAGGGTGGCTGGCTGCAGCTTCGCGGCGGCGGTATTCACCAACCTCAGCCAGGATCACCTCGACTACCACGCCTCCATGGAGGCCTATTTCGAAGCCAAGGCCCTGCTGTTCGCCCCCAGCCAAGCCCTGGGCGGCGCTGTGGTCAATGTGGATGATCCCTGGGGAGCCCAGCTGGCCCAGCGGCTTGAGCGCCAGAGCCCCAGCTGCCGCCTCTGGCGCTCTTCCCTCAACGACGGCCCGGCCGAACTGCGGCTCACCGATCTGCGCTTTGGGCCCAGCGGCATCGACGGCACCCTGATCACCCCCGCCGGCAGCGGTGCCTTCCGCTCACCCCTGGTGGGTCGCTTCAATGCCATGAACCTGCTCCAGGCGGTGGGGGTGCTGGCGCTGCTGGAGCTGCCACTGCCCCTATTGCTCCAGGGGCTGGCCAGTTTCCAGGGGGTGCCGGGCCGCATGCAGCGGGTGGCCATCGCCGGGCTGGATGCCGCCAGCGCTGTCCAGCTGCCCGGCGTGATCGTCGACTACGCCCACACCCCCGATGGCCTGGAAAACGCCCTGGGGGCCGCCAGGCCCTTTTGTGATGGTCGGTTGATCTGCGTGTTTGGCTGCGGCGGCGACCGCGACCGCGGCAAGCGACCGCTGATGGGGGAGATCGCCGCCCGGCTGGCCGATCAGGTGTGGCTCACCTCTGATAACCCCCGCACAGAAGACCCCGCCCAAATCCTCCAAGACGTGGTGGCCGGCATCCCCGCCGGCAGCCCTCTGCAGGTGGAGGCGGATCGGGCCATAGCAATTGACGCGGCCATCGCCGGCGCAGCGGCTAACGATCTGGTGATCATCGCCGGAAAGGGCCATGAAGATTATCAAATATTGGGCACAACAAAAATTCATTTCGATGATCGTGTGCATGCCGAAACGGCCCTGCGGGCCAAACTTGGCAGTTCGTGAAGATCGGCTGGTGCGGCCAGGGTTTTTCGATACCCTGCAACCGCCCACTATTTCTAGTTTTTTCTTACCGATGGCCCAGGCTGTTCCAATCTCCAAAAAGTTCTTGGCCGAACTTTTTGGCACCTTCTGGCTAGTGCTTGGCGGCTGCGGTAGCGCCGCCATCGCCGCCAATTTCCCCTATGCCCTAGGTGCTGACGCCGCCGCTGGCAACCCCTTTGGCTTGGGTTTCCTCGGCGTTTCCTTCGCCTTTGGTCTCACCGTGGTGACCATGGCCTATGCCATTGGTCACATCTCCGGCTGCCATCTCAACCCAGCAGTGAGCTTTGGGCTCTGGGCCAGTGGCCGCTTCAAGGGCTCTGAACTGTTCCCTTACATCTCCGCCCAGGTGATCGGCGCCGTGCTCGCCGGTGGTTTCATCAAGCTGGTGCTGGCCGGTGGCCCCGCCCTGAGCCAGGTGATGGGCGGCAGCAATCCGCTGGCCACCAACGGTTTTGGCGACCATTCCCCCGGTGGCTACGGCTTCTGGGCGGCCCTGATCGTGGAATTTGTACTCACCTTCTTCTTCCTGTTGGTGATCATTGGCGCCACCGATAAGTTGGCCTCCGCCGGTTTCGCCGGCCTGGCCATCGGTCTCACCCTCACCCTGATCCACATGATCAGCATCCCGGTCACCAACACCTCGGTGAACCCCGCCCGCAGCACCGGCGTAGCCCTCTGGGCGGGTGGCGAGGCAGTGGGACAGCTGTGGCTGTTCTGGCTGGCCCCGATCGCCGGCGCCCTGCTGGCCGGCTGGGTATATCGCAACGTCTGGGAACAGGCCGCCGACTGAGTAGGCCGCCGCGAGCTCGCGGCGGGGAGCCTGCCCGGATGGGTGGGCTCCCAGGCGCCAGGAGGCAGAGCCTCAGCCGGTGGGTTGATGCAGGGGCCGCGCCTCAAGCGGGAAGGCCGAAAGGATCATCTGGTCTTCTGTGACCAGGGGAACACCCAACTGCTGCGCAGCTGCCACGAACTCACAGTCGTAGGCGCTGCAGCGGCTGCTGCTGGCCAGTGCCAGCACCTGCTCCGACGACACGGGTTGCTCATGGGCCGAGAGGATGGCCTCGGCTTGCTGCATCAAAGCGAGCGCAGCAGGCAGATTCAGCAGATCCCGGCGGAGGTAGGTGGCGAGCACGTTGCGCCACTCGCTGCGCCAGAGCGGCGGGGCCGCCCACTGGGGGTGGTCCAGCAACAAAGCCTCGGCCAGCGAAGTCTTGGGCCCTGGGAGCAGCAGATAAGCCAGCACGTTGGTATCAACGACGATCAAGGCCGACCCTCACGCTTGGCGGCGTCGATCTCGGCGGGGTCAAAGGTATGGGGGCCGAGGCTCTCGCGCAGGGCCCTGATCTCCGCCAGCTGCTGCTCAACAGACGGCGAAGCAGAACCGAGACCGGCCTCCAAACAAACTATGGCCTCGTTGTTGAGGCTGCGCCGGTGGCGCTTGGCCGCTGCGGCCAGCCGGGCATGGAGCGCATCCGGCAAGTTTTTGAGGGTGAGTGTTTTGGCCATGGCAGCCAGTGATCAATGACCCAGCGGTCATGCAACCAGTATGGATCCATTCTGGTTGCATGAGAAGCCAGGAGTGGCTGAGCAGCCTGGTTTAGCCCCAAGGGCTAGTGCAGCCCTTCGGCCTGGTGCGGCCCTTGGGCCTGGTGGTGGTCGCCGAGCAGTTGCAGGCCCTACCCACCAGCAAGCGGGATAAGTGGCCGGATGGGCAGGCCGGCGTGGCGGGCGGCAGCCACTTCTTCAGCTGATCTGGGCCAGGGCGTCCAGCAGTCGCTTGATTTCCGCTTCCTCGGTGCAGATGTGGGTGCAGGCCCGCAGGCAATGGGGATCTGCCAGGCTGCGCAGCCAAATCCCCTGGCGGCCCAGGGCCGTCACTATTGCCTCAGGCCCAAGCAGCGCCTCTGGCTCCAGCATCTCGGGCGCCGGCACCGCTTCGGGCTCCTGGCCGCCCAAATCGGTATTGCTTCTACCCCGTTGCGGCGGCAACTCCAGGGTGAAGCTCACCAGACCAGCCGGCGGCCTCACCTCCAGCAGCGTCTGGGCGCCGGGAATCAGTTGCAATCCCTGCCACAGCTGGCCACTGAGCTGGCGGATCCGCTCCAGCCGCGCCTGGGCCGAACCCTCCGTCTCCAGCAGTTGCAGCGAGCGGTTCAAGCCGGCGGCCAGGGGCAGGCAGGAGGTGGCCACCTCAAAGCGGCGGGCATCGCCGTGGAAACCGCTGTTGCCGCTGCTCTCCTGGCTGAGGCTGCGCCAGCCGATCAAGGTGGGTTGTGATACTGCCAGCAGCCGCTCCGACACCACCACCACCCCCAACCCCTCCGGGCCGCAGCACCACTTGTGGCCCGTGCAGGCGTAGATGTCGGCGGCGGCGGCGGCATTGGCGTCGCCCGCTTCCGCCAGGGGCAGGCTGCCCAGGCTCTGGGCCCCATCCACCAACAGCCAGGCCTGGCTGGGATGTTGATGCAGAGCTTCGGCCACCGCCGCGATCGGCATCACCTGGCCGGTGTTCCAGAGCAGGTGGGAGAGCACCACAAGTTTTGTGCGGGGCGTCAACGCCGCCTCCAACCGCTCCAGCACGGACGTGGCGGCGGTGGTCTCGCAGCCGCGCAGATCCCCCACCGCCAGCTCCCTCAGCTCCAGCCCCTCGCGGCGGGCCAGCTCCCGGCAGGCGGCCACCACGCCCGGATGTTCGCAGTCGCCGATCAGCAGTTGATCGCCCGCCCGCCAGGGCAGACCCCAAAGGGGCAGCACGCAGCCGCTGGTTACGTTCTCGGTGAAGGCCAGCCGCTGGGGGGCCACGCCACACCAGCGGCCCAGCCGCTGGCGCAATTCGGAGCTGATGCGCTCCAGATAGGGCCACACATCACCGGTGAACGGACCCAGCTGCTGAATTTGGCGCCAGGCGGCCACGATCGCCTCCAGGGAGGCCTCCGGCAGGGGCCCCTGGCCGCCGTAGTTGAAGTAGGTCTTGTTAGCTAGGGCGGGTAGCTGGGACCTCAGGTCTTGTTGCACTATCTGTGGTCTCGTGATTAGGGTGTGACTAAAGCTGTAGCTAAAGGTGGCCTTCAGGAAGCATCCCACCTAAGTCCGAAGAGCGCGCAACGGATACCAGCTCCAGCGTGGCGTCCCGAAGGATGTCCAGCCAGTCATCGGCAAGAAGGTTTGGTGTGAGCCTGGTGGTGCGACCTATCGAGAGGCCCATTCCAGGTCGCCTGGGGTTGTAGCCCGGACAGATCGGGACATCGCTGTGGCACGGGGACAGCTGGTCCTTAGCCCTGAGGAGCTGATTGACGTTCTTCCCAAGACACATGACCTCAATGATCCAGAGATGGTGGCCATGCTGAAGGAAGGGGCTGACGTGGCGGCTGAGGAGGGTTGGTGAACCGCTCAGCAAAGACAACGCTACGTGCGTGTCCTAGTAGGCGAGGAGGAACCAGAAGCTCACCTGACAGCAGAAGAGCTGATCCAAAAGGCCAAGACCCTTAAGGAACCTCTGGGCAACGAGCCCTCAAAGAGGGTCCAAGCTTGCGATCTACTCGGAATGAAAAATTTCTGGGGGATCTAAGGCTTGATAGGCCTGATTTCACCTCCACGGCAACTAAAATTGGTTTATTTGGGGGAATTCTTGCCCGCAATGGGCACACCAATCCTCCGATCACGAACTGCATAGCAACCTGCGACGTGCCATGAATAGGTTCGAGAGAGCGGCCAGCACATTCACTTTGCAGCTGTTCTAGTGGCTCCGCCACGCTCGGCCTGCGGCCTCGGTAAGAGCATTCCCCGCAGTCTGGTCTTCTGAAAGCCGAACTGCTGTTTGATTACCCGAAACGGATGCTCTCCTTTGGCGCGGATAGGCGCTTTGGCGGTTTCGACCAGATCATCCAATCGGCCCTCCGGCGTGTCAGGCAACTCGACGCTTCCCTGGTCGCATGGCAACGTGGAAGCCGATCCCCCGGCCTTGCATCTCTTCTCGCTTCTCAATTCCCTGGTAGCCAGCATCCGCATAGACCACGCTTTCCTCGCCGTGCAGGAGATCAGCAACTGGGGTGAGGTCATGCACATGAGCAGCCGTGGTTTCCACTGAGTGGATGAGGCCGCTCTCGCTATCCACGCCGATGTGGACCTACCGCTACGCGGGCCTGCGGCTACATCCCGAAGTACCACTGGTTGCCTTTCTTGGTCTGGTGCATTTCCGGATCCCGGTCATTGGTCTTGTTCTAGTGCCTCCGGCACACTCGGCCTGCGGCCTCGGTAGGGTGGAGTTGGGTGCCGCGATCAAGGTGGCATCGATGATCGTGGCCTGCTTCATCGCCATGCCGTTGGCCTTGAGATGGGCTTTGACCACCTCACAAATCTATCGGCCGAGATCGTGCTTCTCCAGCAGATGCCGGAACGTGAGAATCGTGGTCTCATTAGGGATCCGATCGCTGATCATATCGATTCCTGCAAAGCGGCGCATCGTGGGAACCTCGATCAGCGCATCCTCCATCGCTGGATCGCTGAGGTCCTACCACTGCTGCAGCAGATGGAGCTGTATTTATGACTTCTCGTATCTGTCCTAATCCAAAGATTGGCAGCTATATGTTCTTGGGTCTTTTTATTGTCGCAGAGTTGATTGGATTCGTTAGGGCTTCTCTGCAAGACCTGCGCTTGAGAATATTATTCACGGGGGGGATTGACGTGGGTGTGTTGGAGCGCTTTTGGCATCAGCAAATACCCCCGCAGGCCAAAACTCTTAAAAAGGTCTGCAAATTCTTGCCACCCTGCTTTAATCAGGATTCACTTGGGGCAATCTCGAGATAATGCGATGTAGTTGATTGAAGTAAATTAACCAGTTGATGCCCCCTTTGCTGCGGTTGATCATAGCTCTGCTTGCCGTTGCTTGTTGCTCTTGTGCTTCTAGTCAGGTGGCTAAGAAAGAATCGCAAGACTACAAGGGAGGGCTCGCGAGAGATTCCGCTCAAATGGGTCCAGAAGGCTATCCTTTGTATAAATGTGAGATTCCAGATTCCGTGAAGAATCTCTAATTTACTGGGGGGCCTGGTGCCGCCGCCATTGGGTGGATGGGGCGCCGCTCGAGGATCTGCTGGTCTGAGGCGCTGAGGTCACCGAGAGCCAGTGACCTCAGCCAGCGCCATCGGCTGTGCTGACCCGCGGTGCCCTTTGAGAACACCTGGGGCGGCTTGGTGCGGGGCTAGGAGCTGCCTGGGAGTCAGGGATAACAACGATGCGGCGGTCGAGAGAGAAGTTCAATCCATCGATGCGCAACCAGGATACCAACGACTGGTATTAAGGACGACATGCCCCCCCTGCTATATTGCGTTACAGAAAAAATGTTTGTGCATGTCCATAAACGTTCTGCAGGTCGCGGGATTTGCCTTCGCTGGCTACTCGGTGATGAGCAACGATTGTCTGCAGACTCTAGGTGCCTATTTCAGCAGCAATGAGGGTCGCACACCCAAATACATCCAGGCCATTTTCATTTGCAGTGTCCTCAGCATCGTCCTGTTATGGGGATGGTCGATCGGCCTTGGTGATCCGGCCTGGGGGCGATTGGAGAAATTTCCGCTGCCGTCTGTGTTCACCTGGATCTACCTGATCCCTCCGTTGACCGTGATGCTGCTGACGCGCTGGGGAGCGCCGGTGAGCACTACGTTTCTTGTGCTGACGGCCTTTCAGCCAAAAAATGTTTTTGAGTTGCTCACCAAATCCCTGTCGGGTTATTTGCTGGCCTGCCTGCTCGGTGGGGTGCTGTACGGAGTCGTGATCTGGCTGCTGGAGCGCCGGGTGCTTCGCCAACCCGGTACGGCGAAGCCGATCTGGTTTGCGCTGCAGTGGCTGTCGACAGGATGGCTATGGAGTCAGTGGCTGATCCAGGATCTGGCCAATATTTATGTCTATCTGCCCCGCCAGTTAAGTGCGTTTGAGATGGTCGCCACGGTGTCGGGGCTATGTGCTGGGATCTGCGTCCTGATCAAATTATCGGGCGGTCCAATTCAGCATGTGGTTCGAAGTAAAACCAATACCGATGATCTACGTTCGGCCGCCATCATTGATCTCATATATGGCTTCATCCTCTTTTACTTCGCCCAGGTCAGCAAGTTTCCGATGAGCACCACCTGGGTCTTCCTGGGTTTGCTCAGCGGTCGCGAAGTTGCTCTCTACCTGCGCCTTCGCACCCGGCAGGGCCATGAGGTGCGGGCCACGGTGGTGAATGATGCCTTCAAGGCCGGTGTGGGCTTGGCGGTTAGCATTGCGATTGCCCTGTTGATTCAGCCGTTGAAGTCATTGTTTTGAGGCATGGTGGTTTACTCGGACAGGGGCGAACCGCCTCGGGCAGAATCATAGCTCCAGGCTGGTGCCACAAGCATCCTGGTAGTGCATTTTTCAACGCTCAGAAAATTACGATATTCGGGCCCGATCGTAGATTCCGAATTAGATTAGTTTTTGCAAATTGTTCAGATTTTTCAGATGCCATTGGGCTGTCTAGTTAATTGAGGGCTTTTAAGGCTCGCTACCTAAGGTGCAGCGACCTCTCCCTACCGGGCCCTCTGTGGCTAATCCCGACTTGGGGCATCAGTTGCCCTCCTGCGAGAATCTCCTCCGAAAATCCCCTCCCAGAAGCTCCTCCACCATGACCGCGTCGGTGAGCACGGCCCAGGATCCGGCCCAAGACGCGGCCTCGACCCAGTAAGGCGTCCTGGCCTTTGACCTCGCCGCCTATCCAGGGGCGACCGGCCTGCGAGTGCAGGCGGCCCTTGCTGGCCCCCTGGGCGGAGCGGCAGGGCGAGCGCAGGCCGCCAAGCGGCGATGTGGCATAGAATGAACTCCCATGCCACTCTTCTCTCCACGTGGCACGCCAGGCTTCAATGAACGACTTGTCCCAACCCGTGGAGGTGAGCCTGGGCCGGCAGGGGCGGCTGGTGATTCCGGCGGCGCTGCGGCGAGAGCTGGGGTTTGAGGAAGGCGATGCTTTGGTGGCCCGCAAAGAGCTTGGCCGGCTGGTGCTGGAGAAGCCGGAGCGGATCAAGCAACGGTTGAAGCAACGCTTCTCTCAGGTTCCTGCCGAGCGAAAACTCGTGGACGAATTGATAGCTGAGCGGCGAGAAGAGAGTAGGCGGGATGCGGCCGAATGACGGTGGTTTTGGATGCTTCCGCCTTGCTGGCCTACCTGCGGCAGGAACCAGGTGGGGAGGTGGTGGATGGAGTGTTGGCGGAGTCGGTGATGACCAGTGTGAACTGGGCGGAGGTGGTTCAAAAGTCGATCTCCGCCGGGGTGGAGGTGGAGGGGATGCTGGAGGATCTGCAGGCCTTGGGGATGAAGGTGGAGCCGTTCCTGCCGGTGGATGGCGCCATGGCGGGACGGCTGTGGGCACCAACGCGGCAGCTGGGGTTGTCGCTGGGCGATCGCGCCTGTCTCAGTCTGGGTTTGCGTTTGGGGCTGACGGTGCTCACCTGCGATCGGGCCTGGGCTCAGCTGTCTTTGGATGTGGTGATTCAGCTGCTGCGATGAGATCCCGCTCAGATCACCGCCAAGTTGGCTAATAAACCGGTGTAGCCGGTGATCTCCACGATCGCATCATTGCTGGAGGAGTAGCCGGCAATGCCATCATTGAGGGCGATGAAGCTGCGGGAGATGCCGGAAGGATCGGCATAGGTGAAGGTGGTGGCGCCGTTGGCGAGGAAGCTGGTGCTGGTTAGCACAGTGCCGATACTGGTTGCATCTAGGGCGGAAACAGCTCCGAGCTTGTTGATGTTGGCGGCTGTAACGGCAGTGGGGCCATCAAGGCGATCGGTGCCGATGGCGAAATCGGTGATGCGATCGAAGGTGGCCAGGGTGGAGGCAGTCAGGGTTGCAAAGGAAAAGGTGTCGGCGCCGGCGAGGCCTGTGAGCAGGTCCTTAGCGCTGGTGGCGTTGAGGCTGTTGGCATTGGCGTCACCAATCATCTGGTTGGCGGTAGCGTCAAGGCTGAAACGCCGCGCCGCACTGACAGCCCCCAGGTTGCCGGCGGCATCGGCCACTCGGGCGGTGACGGCATAGAAACCGTTCGGCAGAGCCGCTGGGGTGAACGACCAGGTGGTGCCGGTCACGTTGGCGCTGCCCAGCATGGTGGTGCCGTTGAAAATGCGCAGGGTTTCGCCGCTGGCCAGGGCAGCGGAGATGGTGCCGGAGAAGCTGGGCGTGGTGTCGTCGGTGAAGGCGCCGGCGGCCAAGGGGCCCATGATCAAGCCAACGTCATCGGCCACTGCGGTGATCGCCGCCGTCTTCGTCGGCGCTGTGGTGTCGAGGAATAAGGAGTAGCTGGCCGACGGGGCGCCGAGATTGCCGGCGGCATCGGCTACGCGGGCGGTGATGGAGTAGGCCGTGCCAGCGGTGGCGGCCAGCGCAGTTGGCGTGAACGACCAGGTTTGCGCCGTGTTGTTCACGCTGGCGCTGCCCAGCAGGGTGGTGCCGTTGAACAGGCGCAAGGTTTCACCGCTGGCTAGAGCGGCGGAAATGGTGCCTGTGAAGGTGGGGGTGGTGTCGTCGGTGAAGCCACTGGCGGCCAGGTTGCCCTGAATCAGGCCGACATTGTCATTGACAGCGGTGATCGCGGCGGTGGTGGTGCTAGACGCTGTGGTGTCAAGACTGAAATAACGAGTAGCAGATACGATGCCGAGGTTGCCAGCAGCATCGGCAACGCGGGCGGAGATGCTGTACGAGGTGCCGCTGGTATTGGGCAGGGCAGTCGTTGGAGTGAACGCCCAGGTGAGTGTGGCGTTATCGACAGTGGCCAGGCCGAGGAAAGTGGCACCGTTGGAGATGCGTAGGGTTTCGCCGCTAGCCAGGGCGGCGGAGATGGTGCCGGAGAAGGTGGGCGTGGCGTCGTCGGTGATGGCGCCATAGTTCAGGTTGCCCTGAATCAGGCCCACATTGTCATTGACAGCCGTGATCGCGGCCGTGGTGCTGGGTGCGCTGGTGTCAAGGGTGAAGGAACGAGTAGCAGATACGATGCCGAGGTTGCCGACAGCATCGGCAACTCGGGCGGAGATGTTGTAATTGGTGCCGCTGGCATTGGGCAGAGCAGTGGTAGGTGTGAACGCCCAGGTGAGTGTGGCGTTGTTCACGCTGGCTGTGCCCAGCAGGGTGGTGCCGTTAAAGATGCGCAGGGTTTCGCCACTGACTAGGGCAGCGGAGATGGTGCCGGAGAAGCTGGGCGTGGTGTCGTCAGTGCTGGCGCCATCGACCAGGTTGCCCTGAATCAGGCCCACATTGTCATTGACAGCCGTGATCGCGGCCGTGGTGCTGGGCGCTGTACTATCAAGGTTAATCCAGCGCCTAGCAGATACGGTGCCGAGGTTGCCGGCAGCATCGGCAACCAGGGCGGAGATGTCGTACCAAGTGCCGGTGGTATTGGGCAGGGCAGTGGTAGGTGTGAACGCCCAGGTGAGTGTGGCGTTGTCGACAGTGGCCAGGCCGAGGAAAGCGGCACCGTTGGAGATGCGCAGGGTTTCGCCGCTAGCCAGGGCGGCGGAGATGGTGCCGGAGAAGGTGGGCGTGGTGTCGTCGGTGCTGGCGCCATAGCTCAGGTTGCCCTGAATCAGGCCCACATTGTCATTGACAGCCGTGATCGCGGCCGTGGTGCTGGGTGCGCTGGTGTCGAGGGTGAAGGAGCGAATAGCAGATACGGTGCCGAGATTGCCGGCGGCATCGGCCACCCGGGCGCTGATGGCGTATCCGGTGCCGGCACCGCCGGCCAGCGCGGTTGGGGTGAACGACCAGGTTTTGGCGGTGTTGTTCACGCTGGCACTGCCAAGCAGGGTGGTGCCGTTGAAAATGCGCAGGCTTTCGCCGCTGGCCAGGGCAGCGGAGATCGTGCCGGTGAAGCTCGGCGTGGCGTCGTCGGTGAAGGCGCCAGCAGCCAGGCTGCCTTGAAGCAAGCCCACGTTGTCGGCCACTGCGGTGATCGCCGCCGTCGTCGTCGGCGCTGTGGTGTCAACCGTGAAGGCCTGGAAGGTGGTGGTGGCTGGGCTGCTGTTGCCAGCGGCATCGGTTTGACGCACCTGCACCTGGCCCGTGGTGTAGCTGCCAGCCGCCACGGAGAAGGAAGTCGTGGTGGCCGAAAGTGCTGCGCTCCAGCTGCTGCCGCCATTGGTGGAGTACTGCCAGCTGGCGCCAGCTTCCAGACCAGCAACTATGATGCCGGGGTTGTTGGTGAGGCGATCGATACTGCTGCTGCCGGTATCGCTCGTCAGAGCAAGAGTTGGTGCTGTTGGCGCGGTGGTGTCAACGGTAATCGCCCCCAGCTGGCCTAAGGGACTGCTGTTGCCAGCGGCATCGCTTTGGCGCACCTGCACCTGGCCGGTGGTGTAACTGCCAGCCGCCACAGAAAAGGAGGTGCTGCTGGCGCTTTGGGCCGTGCTCCAGCTAGTGCCGCCATTGGTGGAGTATTGCCAGCTGGCACCAGCTTCCAGACCCAACACATTCACCGTGCCGTTGTTAGTGATGCCGTCGCTATTGCTGCTGCCGGTGTCGCTCGCCAGAGCAAGGGTTGGGGCGGTTGGCGCCGTGGTGTCAACGGTGAAGGCCTGGAATGTGTTATTAACTGGGCTGCTGTTGCCAGCGGCATCGCTTTGGCGCACCTGCACCTGGCCGGTGCTGTAGCTGCCAGCCGCCACGGAGAAGGAATTGGTGGTGGCGCTGAGGGATGCACTCCAATTAGCGCCGCTGTCGGTGGAGTACTGCCAGCTGGCGCCTGCTTCCAGGCCCGCCACATTCACTATGCCGTTGTTGGTGATGCCGTCGGTAGGGCTCACACCGCTATCGATCGCCAGAGCAAGGCTTGGGGCGGTTGGCGCTGTGGTGTCAACCGTAAAGGCCTGGAATGTGGTGTTGGCGGTGCTGGTGTTGCCAACGGCATCGGTTTGGCGCACCTGCACCTGGCCGGTGGTGTAGCTGTCGGCCGGCAAAGAGAAGGAGGTGGTGCTGGCGCTTTGGGCCGTGCTCCAGGTGTTGCCGCCATTGGTGGAGTACTGCCAAGTGGCGTTGGCGACCAGGCCAGTAACGGTGATGCTGGCGTTGTTGGTAAGGCGATCGGTGGGGCTGCTACCGGTGTCGCTGGTGAGGGAGAGGCCGGGGGCGGCTGGCGCGCTGGTGTTGATCACCAGGTTTGCATTGGCGCCCAGGGAACCAGTGGCACCTGGCGCTGCCAGGGTGAGGAAGGCGCTGTTGCCAGCTGCATCCTTGATCGTGCCGCCATTGAGCTCTAGAGCATTGGCGGAGAGCTGATCGAGATCGGCGGAACTATCGCCGGCCTGAACGGTGTAGGAGAAAGAGAGGGTATTGGTGCCGCTGCCGCCGCTGTAGATGGCATAGCGATCAATGGCGCCGGTTTCCAGTTGCAACCGTGGTGTGCCAGCGCTGGTATTCACCAGCACCGCCTCTGAAAACCGCACGGAGAGGGTTATTACTGCACCGATGCCATAGCTGCCATTGGCGGTGATGGAGGCCACCGGTGCTACGGGTAAAGCAGCGGTATTGCGGAAGAAGATGGTGTTACCAGCACTGTTGCCAATAAACAAATCAAGATCACTGTCGCCATCAATGTCAACGAGACCGAGGCTTGGATAAGGCCCAACGTTGGTTATCCCGAAAGGATTTGTTAAAACTGTGCCGTATACCGGCTCATTACCCGCCCCAGCATCATTTCTGTACAGATAGGTACTTCCATCTTCCGCTGCAATGAACAAATCAAGGTCGCCGTCGCTATCAATATCTTGACAGGCAAAGCTCGCCCAATTGCTGTTTATGGTCACATTGGAGAATCCAGCCGTCAAGGTGCTGTTGTAGTTGGGCTCACTGGCTGCCGATAATGCAACATTTTCATGCCATATCATATTGTTATTCCAAACCCCCTTCAGAATGTCCAGGTCGCCATCGCCATCGATGTCTACAAAGTAGGGCTTGGCCCAGGGGGCAGGTGATATTACCGGAAGAATGCCAAAGGGATTGGTGATAGGCGCTCCATAGGTAGTAGCTGCAGCGTTTGGCAGGGAAATGTTTTTATAAAAAACTATATCACCAACATAGTTTCCTACGAACAGGTCGAGATCGCCATCTGAATCTATATCAACAAAGGCGGTGCTGGCGAGGTCTCCTACATCAAAAGGGACAGAAGAAAGAACATAGGCAGGGGAGGTTGAGCCAATGCTCGCAGTATTGGTAAAAATGCCTACCTGGCCAGCCCCGTTGCCAATGATGTAATCCAGATCGCCGTCGTTGTCTATGTCGGCAAAGCTGGGGGTAACATAATTGCCGCCGTTAGTGATGCCTAAGGGATTGGTGGAGGGCGCCGCATAGGCGGGGGCCGTGGAGATGATGGTGCCTTTGGGTGTGGCTGTGTCAACGGTGATAGTCCCTAGCTGGCCATTGGCACTGGTGTTGCCGGCGCTATCGCTCTGACGCACAAGAATGGCGCCAGCAGGGTAGCTACCGCTGGCAACCACAAAGGAAGAAGCCGTGCCAGTCAGCCAGCTGCTGCCGCTATTGGTGGAGTACTGCCAGCTGGCGCCAGCTTCTAAGCCAGTCACATTCACCGTGCCGTTGTTAGTGATGCCGTCGGTGGGGCTCACACCGCTATCGATCGCCAGCGCAAGGGTGGGGGCGGTTGGTGCTGTGGTGTCAACCGTGAAGGCCTGGAAGGTGGTGTTGGCGATGCCGCTGTTGCCGGCGGCATCGATCTGACGCACCTGCACCTGGCCAGTGCTGTAGCTGTCGGCCGCTACCGAGAAGGAGGTGGTGCTGGCGCTTTGGGCAGTGCTCCAGTTAGCTCCCCCATTAACGGAGTACTGCCAAGTAGCGCCAGCTTCCAGGCCAGTCACATTCACCGTGCCGTTGTTGGTGATGCCATCGCTATTGCTGCTGCCAGTGTCGTTCGCTAAGGCAAGGCTGGGGGCTGTTGGCGCTGTGGTGTAGACCGTGAAGGCCTCGAAGGTGTTAGTGGCTGGGCTGCTGTTGCCGGCGGTATCGGTTTGGCGTACCTGCACCTGGCCGGTGGTGTAGCTGCCGGCCTCTACAGAGAAGGAGGTGGTGCTGGAACTTTGGGCCGTAGACCAGTTAGCTCCGCTGTTGATGGAGTACTGCCAAGTGGCGCCAGCTTCCAAGCCAGCAACGGTGATGCTGCCGTTGCTGGTTACCCGATCGCTGCTAGAAGATCCGGTATCGCTGAGCAGCACCAGGGTTGGAGCCGTTGGAGCAGTGATGCCAACCGTGATGGCACCCAGCTGGCCAACGAGACTGCTGTTACCAGCGGTATCGGTTTGGCGTACCTGCACCTGGCCGTTGGTGTAGCTGCCGGCCTCTACAGAGAAGAAAGTGCCAGTGCCATTGGTCCAACTGCTGCCACTGTTGGTGGAGTACTGCCAGCTAGCGCCAGCTTCCAGGCCAGTCACATTCACCGTGCCGTTGTTAGTGATGCCGTCGGTGGGGCTCACACCGCTATCGATCGCCAGCGCAAGGGTGGGGGCGGTTGGTGCTGTGGTGTCAACCGTGAAGGCCTGGAAGGTGGTGTTGGCGATGCCGCTGTTGCCGGCGGCATCGATCTGACGCACCTGCACCTGGCCAGTGCTGTAGCTGTCGGCCGCTACCGAGAAGGAGGTGGTGCTGGCGCTTTGGGCAGTGCTCCAGTTAGCTCCACCATTAATGGAGTACTGCCAAGTGGCATCAGCTTCCAGGCCAGCAACGGTGATGCTGGCGTTGTTAGTAATGCGATCGGTGTTGCTGCTGCCGGTGTCGCTCGTTAGCGTTAGGGTTGGAGCCGTTGGAGCGGTGATGTCAACGGTGATCGCACCCAGCTGG
This sequence comes from Prochlorococcaceae cyanobacterium, assembly GCA_044356735.1. GTDB lineage: Bacteria > Cyanobacteriota > Cyanobacteriia > PCC-6307 > Cyanobiaceae > UBA5018. The sequence continues at coordinate 303 of JBIKVR010000058.1, read as the reverse complement.
CCAACAAGACTGGTGTTGCCGGCGCTATCGCTTTGACACACAAGAATAGTGCCAACGGGGTAGCTGCCGCTGGCAACCACAAAGGAAGAAGCCGTGCCAGTCAGCCAGCTGCTGCCACTGTTGGTGGAGTACTGCCAGCTAGCGCCTGCTTCTAAGCCAGTCACATTCGCCGTGCCGTTGTTAGTGATGCCGTCGGTGGGGCTCACACCGGTGTCACTTGCCAAAGCAAGGGTGGGGACGGTTGGCGCTGTGGTGTCAACCGTGAAGGCCTGGAAGGTGGTGTTGGCGATGCCGCTGTTGCCG
>JBIKVR010000017.1:0-33193 GCA_044356735.1 Prochlorococcaceae cyanobacterium | reverse complement strand
GGGAGAAGCAACCGATTCCCAGCTGCCAACGGCTCCGAAGCCTTCGGCTTTTGAGACTGGAGCTTGGCCGAGATCGCGGCTGATCTGATCCACCGACACCTTCGGATCATGGATGGCGAGATGGGCACCTTCCTCGATCAGTCGTTTGCCAATCCGGATCGCGGGAGACTCCCGGGTGTCGTTCGTATCGGCCTTGAAGGCGAAACCAAACAGGGCTAGCCGTTTGCCGGTCACCGTGCCGAACAATTTCTGGACCACCAGGCGGGCGATCCGATCCTGCTGCCAGAAGTTGAGATCTACCACCTGCTGCCAGTAAGCCGCCACCTCGTGGAGGCCGTAGTGCTCGCAGAGGTAGACCAGGTTAAGGATGTCCTTTTGGAAGCAGCTGCCCCCATAGCCAGGGCCAGCCTGTAGGAAGCGCGGGCCGATGCGTGAGTCGCGGCCAATGGCGCGAGCCACCTCCGCCACATTCGCGCCAGTGGCCTCGCATAGGGCGGCGATGGAGTTGATCGAGGAGATCCGCTGGGCAAGAAAGGCATTCGCGGCGAGCTTGGAGAGCTCACTACTCCAGGTGTTGGTGCGAAGAATTCGCTCCTCTGGAATCCACTGGGCATAGATGGCAGCCAGGGCTTCAATGGCATCGGCGTCTTCCCCGCCGATTAGTACCCGATCTGGACCCTCCAAATCGGAGATCGCCGTTCCCTCGGCGAGGAACTCCGGGTTGGAGAGCACCGAGAAGGTGGCCCCGGATTCCTGGGGCTGCGAAAGAATGGCTGCCACCGCTTCTGCGGTTCGAACCGGCAAGGTGCTCTTTTCCACCACAATTGTGTGGCCCTTGGCACAAGATGCCACCTGCCGAGCCGAAGCCTCGATCCAGCGGAGATCTGAGGCTTTCCCAGCCCCGTGGCCGCTGGTTTTGGTGGGTGTGTTCACCGAGAGGAACACCATGTCTGCCGCGGCGATAGCGGAATCCACTTCGGTGCTGAAGAAGAGGTTGCGTCCGCGGCAGCGATCGACCACAGCAGCCAGCCCAGGCTCGTAGACGGGTAATCCGTCAAGGTCGTCACCATTCCAGGCGGCAATGCGAGCGGCGTTGAGATCAACAACAGTGACCTCAATCTGGGGGCATCGATCGGCGATCACAGCCATGGTGGGTCCGCCTACATAGCCGGCGCCAATACAACAGATCTTGCGGACTGCAGGCATGGTTTCAATAGGATTTTGGATGGCAGAGCCCGGGGATTTGGCTTCTAAATCACTCAACATTGGACGCGCATGTATTTAGCATTGGGCCTGCGTGGGTTGGTTCAGGGTCTGCCAGCGGGTCCAGGATCCGCATGAGATTGATAATACTTGATTAACGCTGGCAAGACTGTAAGCGCAGTTGCAGCTTGCTTGACCTGTAGGAGCTAGGGCTGAGCCAGGCAAGCTGGCCTGGCTGCGGCTGGATCGTCGCCTGATCAGCCGCCCATCGGCTCACCAGGTCATTGGCAAAGGCAGGCCGGAGGAGCGCGGTCATAACTTCTACCTCACCGCCATCAGAGAGCCTGCGGGCTTTGAGGTCAGCTCAGCTCAGCCCCGCCCGCCTCAGGGCCTCCTGTTGCACGCCCCGCAGGTTGCTGGCCAGGTCGTCCTTGAGCCGCTGCTCGATCAGGGTGATGGGCATGCCCGGCTTGCCCTGCACCACCAGCTCATAGAGCAGGGCGGTGTGTTCTTGATGGCGATGAATGCACCATCTGCCCTCGAAACGGCGGAAATCGCCCTTGGTCATTTGGAAAGACAGTTGGCCGCTGGCTGGGTCTTCCTCCAGTTCGATCTCCACCCGGGCCGAGAAGCGCAGCCCACATACCTGCTGGGTGCCCACCTGCTCCAGGCCCACCTTGCGACCCCGACGCCAGAGCTGGCGGGAGCTGGCCAGGTTGGGGATGAAGCGACTGAGATTTTCGTAGTCGGTGAGTACGGCCCAGAGCCATTCTGGATCCAGGTTCAGTCGCAACTGCACCGCCAGCCGGCGAGTGCCCTGGGGCAGCCGCTCCATCTCCTGGTGGATGGTGTCGAGGCTGCAGCTGATGCCAGTGTCGATCGGCATGTCTGCAGGCCGGGCGAGGAGCTGGGCCAAGGAACGGCAGCTGTGTGTGCTGGGGCACAAACCTAACCGCGCTGGAGTGGAAAAGGTGGCTGGTAAGCGTTCCCTATGATCGGCCAGCTTTTACCAGGCGGTGTCTGCATGCGGGTGTCCACAGGCCGTGCAACCCAGTCCGATGCCCGCATGTTCACCCTGGTGGTGGAGTGCCTTGGCGTCGGTGCCCAGCGTCGTGCCGAACGGCGGCTCACAGTGCCCTTTGCCCTGCTCCAGTCCCTGGTGGGCACGATCGCCCGCCAGGGCGGGCGGATCAAGGCCGTAATCGTCGCCGACGGCACCGGCGCGGCCGATAGCCCGGCCTCGGAAACCGCCTCTGCAGCTGCCCCCTCTAGCCCTGCCCCCTCTGAGGTCGCTGCCGCCCCCAATCCCCCAGCTGCCCCTACCGTGTCCCACGCCGACGTCCCGGTCAATCTCTACAAGCCGAAGGCCCCCTTCATCGGCTCTGTCATCGACAACTACAGCCTTGTGGGTGAAGGCGCCATCGGGCGCGTCAACCACATCACCTTCGATCTCAGTGGCGGCGATCCCCAGCTGCGCTACGTGGAGGGCCAGTCGATCGGCATCATCCCCGACGGGGTCGATGCCAATGGCAAGCCCCACAAGCTGCGCCTTTACTCGATCGCCAGCAGCCGCCATGGCGACAACCTGGAGGGCCACACCGTGTCCCTCTGCGTACGCCAGCTGCAGTACGAGAAGGATGGCGAGGTGATCAACGGTGTCTGCTCCACCTTCCTCTGCGATATCGAGCCCGGTGCCCAGGTGAAGATCACCGGTCCGGTGGGCAAGGAAATGCTGCTGCCCGCCGACGAAGAGGCCAATGTGATCATGCTGGCCACCGGCACCGGCATCGCGCCGATGCGCACCTACCTGCGCCGCATGTTCGAGCCCGGCGAGCGGGCCAAAAACCCCGAATACCAGTTCCGCGGCAAGGCCTGGCTGTTCATGGGTGCCCCCAAGACGCCGAATTTGCTCTACGACGACGACCTCAATCGCTACCTGGCTGAGTACCCCGATAACTTCCGTTACACCACCGCCATCAGCCGCGAACAGCAGAACCGCGACGGCGGTCGCATGTATATCCAGGATCGGGTGCTGGAGCATGCCGATGAGATTTTCGCCATGATCGAAGACCCCAAGACCCACGTTTACATCTGCGGTCTCAAGGGTATGGAGCCCGGCATCGACGAGGCCATGACGACCGCTGCCGCCGCTAAGGGCCTCGATTGGAGCACCATGCGGCCCCAGCTCAAGAAGGCCGAGCGCTGGCACGTGGAAACCTATTGAGTTACGGCCGGCATTAACCGAGAGCTGCTTTCAATCAGCCCAAGCTTTCAATCGCCTCAATCCCGTTACAGCCCGCCGGATGGCGGGCTTTTTTTATGGGTTCACACACAGGGAGGCCAAAAACATTCAAGAATCCCAGGATGGGCCTGTCTGGGCCATTAAACCTGGGGTATCCAGTCAAGGCACTCGATGGCCAGCGTGCTCACCAATCCCCTGCGTGTGGGGCTGCGGCAGGAGCGGGTGATTCCGCCCCAGTGTCTGGTGATCTTTGGCGCCAGCGGCGATCTCACCCATCGCAAGCTGATCCCGGCCCTGTTTGAGCTGTTCCGGCAGCGGCGCCTGCCCAGCGAGTTCGCCGTGGTTGGCTGCGCCCGCAGGCCCTGGAGTGATCAGGAGTTTCGCTCTCGCATGGCTGCGGCGATGGCCGCTGTGATCAGTGAGCACCCCACCGCTTGGGAGCGCTTTGCCAGCAGCCTCTTCTATGAGCCGGCCGACCTCTCCGATCCCGCCACCATCGTGCAGCTGGGCCAACGGCTGGAGGCCATCGATCGGCAATGCGCCACTAGGGGCAACCGCACCTTTTACCTGTCGGTGTCGCCGGCTTTCTACGGCAGTGGCTGCCGGGCCCTGGCGGCCGCCGGCTTGCTGGCCGATGCCGACCGCAGTCGGGTGGTGATCGAGAAGCCCTTCGGCCGCGACTACGGCAGCGCCCAGGAGCTCAATCGGGTGGTGCAGACCTGCGCCAAGGAAAATCAGATTTATCGGATCGACCACTACCTGGGTAAGGAGACGGTCCAAAACATCTTGGTGTTGCGTTTCGCTAACACGATTTTTGAACCGATCTGGAACCGCAACTACATCTCCAACGTGCAGATCACCGCGGCTGAAACCGTTGGTGTGGAGGAGCGGGCGGGTTATTACGAAACCTCCGGTGCCCTGCGGGACATGGTGCAAAACCACCTCACACAGCTGCTGGCCTTAACCGCCATGGAGGCGCCGGGCCGCTTTGATCCCGAATCGATGCGCAATGAGAAGGCCAAGTTGCTCCAGGCCGCCCGCCTGGCCAACGAGGAGGAACCCTGGAAATGCTGCGTGCGCGGCCAGTACAGCTCGGGAGGATCGCGGATCTCGCCGATAGCCGGATATCGCCAGGAGCCCGGCGTCAATCCCAACAGCACCACCGAGACCTACGTGGCGATGAAGCTGTTCATCAACAACTGGCGCTGGCAGGGGGTGCCCTTCTATCTGCGCACCGGCAAGCGGCTGCCAAAACGGGTCAGTGAGGTGGTGCTCACCTTTCGAGAGGCGCCGGTGCATCTGTTCGACGCAGCCGGTGGTTCCCCCACCGTCAACCAATTGATCCTGCGCATTCAGCCCGATGAGGGAGCTGAATTCCGCTTTGAAGTGAAGGCTCCGGGTTCGGGCATGCGCAGCCGCCCGGTGGATATGGCCTTTTCCTACGACGACAGCTTCGGCGAGCCATCCGACGAGGGCTATGTGCGGCTGCTGGCCGATGCCATGCTCAGCGATCCCACCCTCTATACCCGCAGTGACGAGGTGGAGGCCGCCTGGCGCCTCTACACGCCGTTGCTGGAGTTGATTGAGGACTCCCCCTGGCAGTTGCCGGTGCACTCCTATGAAACGGGCACCTGGGGACCCGCCGCTGCCGACAGCCTCCTGGCCGACGATGGCCTGGCATGGCGCCGCCCCTGAATCCGTTTATTTCCAGAGCAGCCTTTCTCCCACCGCCGCGCCATGTCCGCTCAGCTAACTCTTCAGGCCCCGATCGCCCTGCCGCCCGAGCAGGTGTCCAGCTATCTCGATCAGCTATGGCAGCAGGATTTGGAAGGTCCGGCTGGCGCCGCCACCTTCACCCTGGTGGTCTGGGAGGGATCCTGGCTGGAGCAGCAGTTGGTGCGCTGTGGCCGGGTCGATGGACCGATCACCGGCTTGGTCAGCCCCCAGCTGCTCACCGCCGCCAGGGACTGCGTCGGCGACTGCGACCTGCCCCTGAGCACCGCGCCGCTGGATCCCAAGCTGGCTTGGCGGCTGGGGGAATGGCAGGGCAACCACCAGGCGGAAGATCTGAGGGGCCAATTCGTTAGCGGGGCGATCAGCGCCTACATGCCCAGGCGCCTGCTCACCCTGGCCCCCACCCTCGATGCTTCCCGTCCGCTGGAAACCCTGGTGGCCGCCTACTGCCCCCTGCCAGAGGATGGCAGCGCCGGTTCCGCCTGCGGCGACGTGGTGGTGTTGCGGGGCGGCATGGGGGCCCAGCAGCAGGGTTTGGCGCTGATCCAGCCCTTGATTCGCGCTGATCTGCCCTGTTGGGTGTGGTGGAACAGCACCCTCGATGAAGCCCCAGAGATGCTTGAACAGCTGGCGCCGCCGCCGCGGCGGCTGGTGGTGGACAGCTCCCTGGGCAGCCCCAGGCGCTGCTTGGAGATCCTGGTGCAGAGGATTGACGCTGGCCAGGCGATCAACGATTTGAACTGGCTGCGGCTGCGCAGCTGGCGGGAATCGTTGGCGATGGTGTTCGATCCGCCAGCTCGCCGCGACGCCCTGCTCCACGTGGTGCAGCTCGACATCGACGTGGAAGGCAACCACCCGGTTAAGGGGTTGCTGTTGGCCGCTTGGATCGCCGACCGCCTCGGTTGGCACCTGGTGAGTTCCTATGAGGTGCCTGGCGATGGCACCGGCCCGGGTATTGGTGCCGAATTTGAGCGCGCCGATGGTCAAACGGTGCAATTTCGCCTGATGCCAGTGCCCGTCGGGGTGCCCAAAACCCATCCAGGTGCTCTGGTGGGCTTGCGGTTGATCTGTCAACGCAGCGATGGCAGGCCGCTCTGTGTGATTCTCTGCTCGGAATCGGGTGGCTGTATGCGCCTGGAATCCGGTGGTATGGCCAGCATGGAACTGGCGGAAGATGTCGTTCCCCTGCCCAATGAGAGCGAGGAGATGGAGTTGGCCAGGCTGCTTTCCGGCGGCCACGATTCCACCAATCCGCTGTTGGCCGCCGCCGCGCCCCTGGCTGCCAAGCTGCTGCCCAGTTAGCGCGGCGGCATGCCCTGTCTGATCGCCGCCCCGGCCAGCGGCAGCGGCAAAACCCTGCTCAGTCTTTTGTTGGCGGCCCTGGCCCGCAGCAGGGGCCTGGCTTTGCAGCCGTTCAAGGTGGGGCCCGATTATCTCGATCCCCAGTTGCTGTCTCGGGTGAGCGGCCTCAGCTGCCGCAACCTCGATCCGCTGCTCTGCGGTGAGGACTGGGTGCGGCGTTGCTTCCACTGGCATGGTTCCCGGGCGCCGCTCACCCTGGTGGAGGGGGTGATGGGCCTGTTCGACGGCCTGGGGCCCAGCAGCCGAGGCAGCTCAGCCGCGGTGGCCGCCCAGTTGGATCTGCCGGTGGTGCTGGTGGTGGAGGCCTCGCGGCAGGCCGGATCGCTGGCGGCCCTGGTGCGCGGCTTTCGCGATCACGGTCCGCCGCCGGTGCGCCTGGCGGGGGTGGTGCTCAACCGGGTGGGCAGTGAACGGCACCGGGCCCTGCTGCGGGAGGCCCTGGCCAGCATTTCCATGCCGCTGTTGGGGGTGCTGCCCAGCGATCAGTCCCTGGAGCTGCCCTCCCGCCACCTGGGTCTGCTGCCCCCAGGCGAGCTCAGCGATCTGGCCGAGCGACAGCGGCGCTGGGCCCACCTGGCGGAGCGGCACCTAGACCTCGATGCCCTTTGGCCCCTGCTGCAATCGCCCTCAGCATTACTGGGGGCCCAGGATCCAATCCACTGGTGCCTGGCCCGGGCCCTGTCTTCTCCAGGGCAGGGTTTCACTCCAGAATCTGCGAGTGAACTGGCTGCCAGTGATGCCCCCGTCGGGGAACTGGCTGCCATGGAAATGGCGCTTAGCCAAAAGCCAGGTGGCCCAAGGGTTTCCAGCAAATTAGCCGTGCCAGTCCCCCTCGCCTCCTCGGGCCTGGGGATTGAGCCGGGCGAGGGTTTAGCTTCAGGCCTGCGCTTGGGGCCCAGCCCCCAGCCGCTGCCGATTGCCGTGGCCAGCGACGCTGCCTTCCATTTTCGCTATCCGGAAGCCACCGAAATGCTCCAGGCCTTGGGACTGGAGCCCCTGCCCTGGAGCCCCCTGGCCGATGATCCGCTGCCCGCCGGCTGCCGGGCGGTGCTGCTGCCTGGCGGCTATCCGGAGTTGCATGCCGCCCAACTGGCCGCCAGTGGTCGCAGCCTCCAGGCCCTGCGCACCGCGGGGCGGCAGGGGCTGCCGATCGCCGCCGAGTGCGGTGGTTTGTTGCTGCTGGGCCGAGAGCTGCTGGATCCCGATGGGGTTCCCCATGCGATGGCGGGACTGCTGCCTTTTAGTGCCGCTCGCGGTGCCTTGAGCCTGGGCTACCGCCAGGCCACCGCCTGCCGGGATGGGCTATTGGTGCGGCGTGGCGAAACCCTCTGGGCCCACGAGTTTCACCGCTGGCAGTTGCTGCCCGCTGTCAATAGAGGCCCCATCAGCAGTACTGGCCCAAAAAATAGTTTCGATATTGCCCAGGAGCTGCCCAATGAGCCGCTCAACCGCGCCAATCTGTGGCAGGTTGAGGGTTGGGGAGTGCCCGCCAGCTGCGAAGGATGGACGACAACGACCGTGCACGCCACCTGGCTCCACCTCCACTGGGCTGGATGCCCGGAGATTCCCTTGCGTCTGGCCGCAGCATCCGCGCGCGCCGTGCCGCTGCCCAGGAACGCCGCTTCCTGCCCACCACCGACACCCGCCCCAGCATCCCCAGTGAGCGCTGGCGGTTGATCGTGCGCGGTCAGGTGCAGGGGGTGGGTTACCGGGCCGCCTGCAGCAGGCAGGCCAAGGAGCTGACCCTGGGGGGCTGGGTGCGCAATTTGTCCGATGGCTCAGTGGAATTGGAGGTGGAAGGCCATCCCCAGCAGCTGGCCGAAATGCGCTTGTGGTGCGAGCGCGGTCCAGCTGGGGCGATGGTGAATAGCGTTACCGCCACCCCCCTGCCAGCCACCGGTGCAGATTGGTTTGAAATTCGTCGCTGATTTGGCGAAGGCTTTACCTGAGCAGCCTGGCCGGAGAAGTCTGCTTGGAGAAATCTCGTCGAGCAGCCAGGCAGGAGCAGAGTGGTTTGAAAAGCCTGGTGGGAGGAGCTTGGCTGGAGAGGCCTGATTGGATAAGAAAGGCTGGGGGTGACCAGCCTGGGGATCAGCGCCGAGAGCGGCCATTGGCAAGTTGGGATTGTTTGGGGATTAGTTCTTCTGCCAACTTTTATGCAAGTTTTCATGCCAACTTTTATGCCAAATTTCTTGCCAATGCTCCTGCCGGCTTCTCTCGGCGTGGTTGCGCTGCTGGGATCACTGCAGGGCTCACTTCAGGGCTCATTGCTCGGGGAGCTGGCGGCGTTTGGGCTGGCCATTGGCTTTTCGCCCCTGCACATCGGTCTGTTGCTGTTGGTGCTGCTAGGCCCTAAGCCCCTGCGGCGCGGTGGTTTGTTCGTGGCCGCTTGGTTGATTACCGGTGGGCTGATCGTGACCGCTTTGCTCACCGTGGGTCACGGGCTGGTGCTCACCATGGAGCGGGGCAGCAGCCATCGCACCGGCCTGGATCTGTTGGCCGCCGGCGGCCTGTTGGCCATCGCCATGCAGGAACTGTTCAAACGGCAGCAGGAGGGGGAGCAGCCCGGCTGGACCCGTCGGCTCGACCAGTTCTGCGCCCTGCCATTGCCCGTGCTGTTGGCCGTCAGTACCGGCCTGCAGCTGGCTGCCCCGGACGATCTGTTCCTGTTTGCCAAGGCGGCCGGCAGCCTGTTGGCCGCCAGCCTCAACCGCGGTCAGGAAATGCTGGCCACCGGCATCTTTGTCTTGTCGACTGGCCTGTTGCTGCTGTTGCCCCTGGGGGCGCTGCTGCTCGGCAGGGGGCGGGTGCTGCCGCTGCTGGAGGCGGCTAAACAGTGGTTGTTTCGCCAGGGCGACCTGCTACTCGGACTGCTCAGCCTTGCCTTGGCGATTTATCTGGGCTGGCAGGGTATTGAAGGTTTGCGGCTCAGTTGAGATCATTTGGTTGAGATGGTTCGATAGAGATGATTCAGATTGGATTATGCAGCTGAGATGGTTGGGTTTGGATGGTTCAGCTAAATGGTTCGGCTAGGTGGTTAAGCTAGATGGCTCAGTTAGGGAGGCTCTGAACAACCGCCATTTCGCCGCTCCAGCCAGCTGAGATCTATTGCTGATCAGGGCTCCATTCGGCGTTGCTCGCGTTTTTCAGAGCTTCCTTGGATGGCTCAGTTGTGATCGATGTTCAGCCATTGCCGCCACTGCCGCTGATCTGCCTGGGAGCCTTCCGCCGCCAGCATCACCACCGCCTGGCTGGCGCGACTGACGGCCACATAGGCCAGCTGGCGCCTCAACAAGTTCTCCCGGGGCCAGAACAGGTCGTCGGCGACAAAAACTTCAGCGAAGGTGCTGCCCTGGGCCCGGTGCACGGTGAGCACGGCCGCCGGGCCCAGGGAGGCAAAGGAATCGCGGATCAAAAAGAACCGCCGCCACAGCAGCTTGCCCCTTTTTTTGTCACCCAGCCGCTGGGCCAGCTGGGCCTGTTGGCGCAGGCTGTTAAGGATGTAATCCAGCTGGCGACGGGCCGCTGAGCCGATCGGCGGCAATAGCCTCAGGTTCAAGCGGCTCTCGCCCGTTTCAACTGTCACTGTGAGCGTTTCCAGCTGTGACGCATCCAGCCCTAACGCTTTCAGCCCTGACGCTTTCAGCCCTGAATCGAAGCTGGCCCCCTGCAGGACATTGGGGTTTGCATCAGGTGTATCCAGACCATTTGTACCCAGACCATTTGTACCGAGATTGTTTATTCCCAGATTATTCGCACCCCAATCACTGGCTGCTGGATCGGAAGCTCGCGAATGAGGGTGTTTCGGATTGGTTTCCTTGGGTCCAGATGTAGCAAGATCGGGGGGGAATAGTTCGGTTGAACTTGGCCATAAATTGGAGATTTCCCATAGTTCTTGGGTGACCTCGCGCACCACCAGCTCCCGGTTGGAGCCCAGCACCATGTCTGGGCTCTCGGGCCGCTCCGCCCGTTCGGCCCCCTCGCGGCAGGCGGGGGCCATCACCGCCGCGCGGGTGATCAGCACCTCCCCGGGCAAAACCGGCAGCTGGTCTGCTTGCTCGCCGTGTAGGGCCCGGCGGGCCAAGGGCACCAGTTTTTCCAGGTAGCGGTTCGAGTAGCAGAGGATCCTGGCCAGATCGGGGTTGTCGCTGGCGGCGCTGCGGGCCAGGGCCTCCTGGGCCGCTGCTAGCCACTGATCCTTGGCGAGCAGGGCCACCAGCCCTTGGGGGCTGCGGATCGGCGGCAGCACCGGTGGCTGCTGGCAGGGCAGTTCGCCGTTGCGCAGACCCGTGGCTAGCCGCAGCACCGGCCCCTGGTGACGCACCACCTGGCCCAGGGCGGCCTTGCGCACTCGCGCCAGCTGAAACACCGGGCTGGCGGTCTCCCCCACCGGCGGCAGCTGGGCTGGATCGCCCACGAACACCAGGCGGGTGCGGAAGCCGTGGGCGCAGCGCAGCAACAGCTCCAGCACGGTGCTGTCCAGCATTGAGGCCTCATCGATCAAAACCAGTTCCAGGTGTTCCAGGGCGCCGGCGGTTTGCTCGCTGGCCTCGCAGAGCTCCCGATCGCCGCGCCGCTTGAGGTTCAGCCGCAGCAGGCGGTGGATGGTGGAGGGAAACCAGGTGGGCGTTAGCTGGCTGGCGGCCAGGTTGGCCCGCAACACGCTCACCGCCTTGTGGGTGGGGGCCACCACGGTCCAGCACAATCCCGCCGCTTCCGCCTGGGCCAGAAAGCGCATCGACAGAAAGGTTTTGCCGGTGCCGGCATGGCCACTGAGCAGGAAGGGGCTGCCGTCGGCGGCACTTAGCCAGCTGGCGAAGGCCTCGTCGGCTCCCTGTTGATCGGCGCTTAGCCAGGCGGCGCTGCTCACCCGATCGGCAACAGGCCCCAGCGATGGGCCAGCTCCAGGGGGGAGCCCAGCAGGGCCAGGCCGGGCAGGACGATCCCAGGGCCGATCAAGCTGCCCACCAGCACTTCCAGGCGGGTGTGGCCCAGGCTCTCCTTCAGGGGTTTTCTGGCAGGCGATGCTGGCTCGGCAGTTTGTGTTTGCTCCGCAGTTTGTGTTTGCTCCGCAATTTGCGCTTGTTCTGAACTAGCCACTGGCTCTGACTTTGGCGGTAATGCGGGCAGCGACTTTGCCTGAGACGGTTCTAGCTGCCTGGCATTGGGTTGGCTCGGCCAGATCTCAGTGGGCAGGCCATTGACGCGCTTGGCGATCAAGCCCGCGTGGTGGCGCACGCCGCTGGCGTCGTAGAGAACGATGAAGGCCACAACCGCTGCCAGGGCAAACAGCGGATCGGCGTAGCCCAGCTGCCAGCCCACCCCGGCGGCGGTACCGCTGATCAGGGCTGCATGGCTGGAGGGCATGCCGCCGGTTTCGATCAGCACCGCCGGTCGCCAGCGTCGATGCAGAACTAATTCAATCGCCAACTTGGACAGCTGGGCCAGGCCGCAGGCCGCCAGCCCCCAGGCCAGCACGCCATTCCCCAGGCAGGCCAGCAGTGGATTGGGGTCGTGGGCCCCCAGAGCGGCCAGGTTCAGCGGCAATCGATCGAGGCAGGGCAGGCTGAGGATTGCGGGGGTCAGGGTTCCAGGCGGCAGGGTTGAGGGGGGCAGGATTGCTGTGGCGGTGGTTATTGCGCTCATCGGTCGCGGCTGGTGATGTAGTCGGCCAGTGCCAGCAGCGGTGCCACCTTGTTGCTATCCGCCCCGTCCCCCCAGGGGTCTAGGGCCTGCTTGGCCTCGGCCACCAGGCTGGCGGCCCGCTGCCGTGATTGCTCCAGGCCCAGCAGTTTGGGGTAGGTGGTCTTGTCCGCCGTGAGGTCCTTGCCGGCCGTTTTGCCGAGCACCTCGCTGCTGGCCGTTACATCGAGGATGTCGTCGATGATTTGAAAGGCCAGGCCGATGCCGCGGGCGTAGCTCACCAGCGCTGCTTGAAGTGCTGCTGAGGCGCCGCCCACCAGGGCTCCGCTGAGTACGCAGGCCCTGAGCAGGGCGCCAGTTTTATGCAGGTGGATGTACTCAAGGGTGTCCAGGTCCACGTCCTTGCCTTCGCATTCCAGATCCACCACCTGGCCCCCCACCAGGCCGGGTGCGCCGGCCGCCAGGCTCAGTTCACCCACCACCGCCAGCAACCGCTCTGCGGGTACACCGGGGCTGCGCAGGGCCACCATCTCGAAGGCGCGGGTGAGCAGGGCATCGCCGGCCAAGATCGCCTTGGCCTCGCCATAAACCTTGTGATTGGTAGGGCGGCCGCGGCGCAGATCGTCATTGTCCATGGCGGGGAGATCGTCATGGATCAGCGACATGGTGTGGATCATCTCCAGGGCAATGCCGGTGGGCATGGCCAGTTCGCTGTCGCTGCCGGCCAGCTCACAGGCCGCCAGGCAGAGGATCGGCCGCAGGCGCTTGCCGCCCGCCAGCAGCGAATAACGCATCGCTTCCCTCAAGCTCTCGGGCCTCTCGGGTCCCAGGGAGTCGGCCAGGGCCGCCTCCACCCGCAGGCGAGCGGCCTCCAGATAGGCGGGAAAATCGAACTGGATGCTCACCGCCGCTGTCATGAATGGGTTGGCTCTGAACGGATTCTCTCAGCTCCAGGGCGCGGTCGGCCCATTTGACGATAAACGGTTAAGCCCGGTCATGGTGATTCGTCAATATTATGCGATGTCGATTGAATTAATGGCACCTGGATAAGGCGAAATTTCACTGGTTTGCGGCGAGAGAGGCTTTTGGTTTTCTCGGCTTGCTGCCACTTGCCTGGGGGGGAAGGGCTTTTTTTAAGGCGCCATTGTTGATGTCAGTATCTACATCGCCGTGGAAGGATATCGGCAGATGAACTCACTATTCAATTATCCCCTGAAATCCTCCGGCGATTGTTGGCGGTGCTGTTGGGTAAGGTTTTTTTGGACTTTCTGTGAACCCAAGTTTCCCCGAGCCTGACAGTGAACATAAACAGATCTAATTTTTCAAGGATTTCCTTCACCTCTTTTGCAGGGTTCTGTTAGCCTGGAGCAATGATGCCGATGTTGATCTAACGCCCCTCGGGTGAGTCCAGTCCATGGGACTCGGCTGGGATTAAGGCATCAAAATGCTTATCATTTTTTCCCGGATGTATTTAATAGGAGTCCATGGGCTGGCGGCCTCTTGGGATAATCCGCCGATCCGCTGCTCCGGCTCGGCAGACTGGCCGAGGTGTCGGCCTAAGCGGCCAGCATCACCATCGTCCCCGGGAGTCCAGGATGAGCGCTAAGCCTGCCCACCAGAGCAACGCCAGCTACGCCAGCCAGCTGCTGTTCCGACCGGCCGCCGACCGCTTCCACAGCCACCTGGACTGGCTGGATAGCTGGCATAGCTTTTCCTTCGCCAACCACTTTGACCCGGATTGGGTGGGATTTGGACCCTTGCGGGTGATTAACGATGACACGATCAGCGCCGGCCGCGGCTTTGGCATGCACCCCCACCGGGACATGGAAATCGTGACCGTGATGGTGGCGGGCCAGATCGATCACTGTGACTCCATGGGCCATAGCCAGGTGTTGCGAGCAGGCGAGCTGCAGTGGATGAGCGCCGGCAGCGGCATTGTGCACAGCGAGATCAACGGCGGCGATAAGGCCTGCAGGTTGCTGCAGATCTGGATCGAACCGAGCCAGGCCGGCCAGCCGCCGGCCTACGGGCAGAAGCCGTTTGCCATCGGCCCAGGCTGGACGCCACTGCTGGATCCCACCGCTGCCGGCGGAGCGCTGGCGATTCGGCGGCCGATAAAGCTTTGGCGCGCCCAGCCCGAGGCTGGCAGGTCCTTGGAGCTGCGCATCAGCAGCGGTTGCCAGGGTTGGCTGCAGCTAATCGACGGCAGCGGCAGTCTGCACCCAAGTGACAGCATTGGTTCTCAATTGCCTGCCCAGTTGCAGAGGGGGGATGGCTGCGGCTTCGGATCGACGGCTCTGGATCGGTTCACGGCCGGCGCCAACGGCGCTGATTTGCTGCTGTTCGAGCTGCGCTGAGACCAGTGGAACCGCCAAGTAAACTCGTGGGAGCTCAATCCAGGCCAGTGGCCCGCCAGGCGTGCCAGGCAGGAATGGCGTTGGCAAAGCAGCGAAGGCCTGAATGCTGAAAAAATTTGGCGATTATTCTGAGCCTCCTGAACTAGTAAGTAAATCGCTAAACCAGTTGAACTGATAAACCTGTAGAACAGCCAAGCCGCTAGAATCGCCAAGCTGTTAGAATTGTCATGCTGTTAGAATTGTCATGCTTGTAGAGCCGCTTAACCACTAGAAAGTTTGAAGAGTTTTAGCGATTTGGGGCGGAGGCCATCAGGGATGTCGACTTTGCTGCCGTCGCCATCGCAGCATGAGTTTTTAGCGAGTCGCAGGCAGTCGATGCTGGAACCCCCCCGCAGTTATCGCACGCTGGCCTGGATTGGCCTAGTGGCCAACATCCTCTCCATTCCCCTGGGCGTGCTGGCCGTGGTGGGAGACCCCCATTGGCGCACGGCCAACATCGTGGTGGGATCGGCTGCGCTGTTGCCCACGGCGACGGTGGGGATCGTGGCCTCTGTGGCCCTGCTGCAGTGGCGGGCCTGGGGTCAAATTCTGGCAATTGTGGCGCTGTCCCTGAGCTTGGCGGTGAGCCTGCCCTACGCCATCGTGCGCCTGGTGCTGGTGAGCGAGGGCCGGGGGGCCACCGCCGCAGCCTCCATCCTGTTGTGGATCGTCAATGTGGCGGTGCTGGTGTTCTGGTGTAGACCATCGATTCGCCGCTACCTCACCTGAGGCGGTAGCTCAAGCTCCAGCCCGCTCCGCTCCATGGCGAAGCCTGAGATCAGCTTACTGGGCCAACTCTGAGCCACATTCGCTGATCTGGGCGCCAGTGGCGTCCACGGTCCATAAGACACGTTTAGCCCTCCTGCTCCCCATCAACCCAGCGTCAGGTCTAATCCCAGGTCCAATCCCATGGCCAAATCCAATAGCCAACTCCAATGGCCAAATCCCATGGCCAAATCTAATGGCCAAATCCAACGGCCAAATCCAATGGCAATGGCAATGATTACCTGATTCTGGCAATGGCGCCCAGATCCTGTGGTAGTGATCTGCTAGCAGGGACAAGATAATCGCGGTTTTCCAGAATTTCCCTGGGGAATTTCACGGAAGCCATTCTCACCAAGTCATTGGCTGCGATTGGGCCGCTGCGATTTCACCGCCAAATATCACTGGGGGTGAAAGTAAGAAATTTGTTGATTTTTCAGGGCTTCTCCAGCTTTACGTCTGTTTCAATTTTCAAGTTTTGTTGATTTTCCAGGGCTTTCCCAGGGGTCGCGAACCACTTAAACAAAAGCACAACTACCAGAACTTTACCAAACAACACGAAAACGTTGTGAAGCTTCATGAAAATGCCGGAGAACGACGCCAAGATGTTGTGGAGGTGACAGTTCCCAGCTGGCACATCAGCGAGGATTGCCCCATGCCACTTCAACAACGCGACAGCTTTGCCATGACCCACGAGCGCCAGTACCGACTGGTGAATGGCCAGGGGGAGCCCCATCCGGTACTCGACGACCTCTACGAGTCGCTGGAATCCGCCTGGAACGAAGCCACCAGCTGGTGGAGCCAGGAAATTGGCACTTCCCAGGGGCCGATGGAGATCGGCGTGGAGGTCAGCACCGCCTGCGGTGGCTGGCGCACCCTGCGCCATCCAGGCCGCTGAACGGCCCAGGTGCCGCAGCTGCCCCCCGCCCAAGGCTGCCCGGCACCCTCAGAGCAGGTCGCTCAATCCATAGATGCGCAGCGTGCCGAAGCCCAGGGGTGCTGGGCTCGGATTCGGGCCCGCCGGCAAGGCAGTCACCTGAAACATGTAGGTGTCGGACTGGGAGGGGTTGTGCCATGGCTTGAGCATCACCGTTACCGTGCGGCCCGGGGCGATCGGCTCGGGGAAGCTGATACTGAACCGGCGGCTGGAGCTATCGAAGCTGGCCGTCACCGGCACCTGGGCGCCCACCTGGCGCGGCCGACCCAAAAATGCCTGGGTGCGCTCCACCAGGAAGGGAAACTGCCAGTCGGAGCCCCTGCTCTGCTGAATCGTTAGCCCCCCCAGGGAGGCACCGGCATCTGCCGCCAGCTCCACTGTGAAGAAGTACTTGGCCGAGGGATCGCCCACCGTGGTGGTGTAGCTGAGCAGGTCCACCTTCCAGGGCGGTCGCTGAAAGTAGGTGGTGCCGTTCAGCTCCAGGGCGCTGGCCGCTGGCGGCCTGCTCGCCACCGACGAGGTTTCCAGCAGCAGCCCGCCCGCCAGGCAGCCAAACCCCAGCAGCCCCAGCCAGGCCCAGCCCACCAGGGGCCGCCGCCAGGTTTGCCTTTGGCACTGCCGCCCAGGTAGGGGCAGGTTTTTTTGCCGATAGAGGAGCGCCATCCAAGCTGGCCAGAGTTGCAGCCAGGCTAGGTACAGGCGCCTGAGCTGCAAGCCGCATAACCTGTCCCAAGCGGAGCCCTATGCAGAGCCCAATGCAGCGCTCCATACAAAAAAGCCCCATATAGCGCCTTGTACAAAGCTCCCGGAATTTGTAAAGAGCGCCGCCGGAGATTTTAGTCAACTCCAAAGACAAGTTTGGACCTGGCTTTTGCTCCTGCCTAGTTGGCCTAAAATGCCTAATTGGCCTAAAATGCTTGATTGACAGGCCTAAAATGCCTGGTTTGAAGGCCAAAAATGGAGGGGCTGGAGCTTGTTTGCGAATCATTTTTTTGTGAATTATTCTTAGCAAATCGCTTCTTGGTAAATAACTTCTTGGCAAATCATTTGTTGGCTAATTAGCAGTCGGTACTTATTTGGCTAATTAACAGCCGAAAAGACCTGGCGATCCTGATCCCGGCGGTGCTGGCTGGGAATTGGAGGTCCGGAGGCATCTGGATCGGCCGGATCCAAGCGGGCGCTGCTCTCCAGGGCTTGGCGCAATTTGCGGGCCGCATGCAGGGGCATGTCGCGGGGCACGCAGATGCGATCTCGCAGCGCCCGCAGGGCCGCCGCCGTGCCGGCGGGGGGCGACAGGACAGTGCCCGTGGCCAGCTGGGTGAGGGCGCAGCGCAGGGCCAAATCGAAGCGCTCCGCCAGCAGGGGCTGGCGGGCCAGCAGCGGGCCCCGGTGCTTTACCAGCCGTTGGATGGCCACCAGGGAAGCATCGGCTGGCTCGGGCTGGGAGGTTTCCGGATCGGCCTCCCCCGGCGCCGCGATCGGCCAGGGGCCCCGGTCGATGCGGGCCGCCAAATTCTGCTGCTCAGCACCGCCACTGGCCTGGCAGCACCCCAGCTGGGGCGGCAGGTCGTGGGCGTGGGTATGAAAATCGCTCTGGCTGCCGAGATAGCTGGGGCGCCGCTCCAGGGCCGCGAACCAGCGCTCGATGGCGGGATGCTCGCGCCGCAGCAGATAGCCCTTGTAATAGGCCAGTGAAGCGTTCATTCGCTCCATAAAAGGCACAAAAATCAGATCCGCTGTGCCTAGCTCATCACCCAGGAAGAAGGGGCCGCCCCCGGCGGCCAGGGCCTGCTCCACGGCGTTGGCGCGCTGGCGAAACTGCTGCCGCGGACGACTGTCGTCAGCGCCGGCAGAGGGGCCGCAGAGCCACTGGCACCAGGCGCGAAACAGCTGCCGCTCCAGCTGGCGCAGCGGCTGCAGCTGGGGGTCGTTGAGATAGCTACCCAGGGGGCCAAAGTGTTGCTCCAAGGTTTCAAGGATGCGATCGCTCTCGGTGATCAGGCGGCCATCCAGCTCCAGCGCCGGCAGCATGCCGGAGGGCACCAGCTGGCGATACCAGGGCTCCTTGTCGCCGTAGCACATCATCGACACCTTGCGGATTCGGTAGGGGATCCGGCGCTCCTCCAGCCATAGCCACACCTTTTGGCAGTAGGGGCACCAGGCGTGGTGATCGCGGTACAGGGTGACGCGCACCGTCGCCTCTGGCTGGCCGAACAGGCGCAGCTGGGCCTGGGCATTGCAGGGGCCATTCACCCGGTCTGGCTGCGGGGCCGCCAGGGCCGCCAGTTGCTCCCAGCTCAGGGCGATGGCGGACATGGTGGAAAGGCGCTCAATCCCGGCAATTCTGGCGCGGCTCGCTTCTGGCGTGGCTCGCTCTGACGAGGGCCTGGCGCGGCTCGCGCCGTTGCGAGCATTAGCGCGGCTCGCGCCGTTGCGAGCACTAGCGCCGCTCGCGCCCTTGCGGACAGCTGCCTAGGCTGAAACCTGGCACTTGTGTCGCTGCAATTCCCATGTTTGACGCCTTCACCAAGGTGGTAGCCCAGGCTGATGCCCGGGGCGAATTCCTCAACGCTGGTCAGATCGACGCCCTCGCGGCGATGGTTGCTGACAGTAATAAGCGTATGGATGCTGTGAACCGCATCACCTCCAACGCTTCCAAAATCGTCACCAACGCCGCTCGCGATCTGTTCGATCAACAGCCCGCCCTGATCGCCCCCGGCGGCAACGCCTACACCCATCGCCGCATGGCCGCTTGCCTGCGCGACATGGAAATCATCCTGCGCTACGTCACCTATGCCCTGTTCACCGGCGACGCTTCCGTGCTGGAAGATCGCTGCCTGAATGGCCTGCGGGAGACCTACCTGGCCCTGGGCGTGCCCGGCGCTTCCGTGGCTGAAGGCGTGCGCAAGATGAAGGATGCCGCCATCTCGATCGCCAACGATCGCAACGGCATCACCCCCGGCGATTGCTCCGCTTTGATGAGCGAAATCGGCACCTACTTCGACCGCGCTGCCGCCGCTGTCGGCTGATTTGCTCAGCTCGCTCCGGGCCCCAAGCGAATTATCTCGCTGGGCCCGGAGCATCTCTTTCTTTTGTGCGTAAATTACCAATAGCTCTTCACTTCTCAGGATTATTTGATCTCCTGGTGCCCCCAATACCAGGGGACCGGCGGCTTTTTGTTGGCCGCTCAGCTGGACTTGATCAGTCAGCGCCAGTCGAGACCGGGAAGCCAGGGAATGATCGCCGGGGTGGTGGCGCGATAGGCGCTGTAGTTGGCATGGATCTGCAGCAGGCGCTGCTCTTCCCGGGCGGCCTTGCCGCTGAGCAGTACAGCCAGGGCGAGCAGCAGGGCCAGGTGCAACAGGCTGCCCAGGGCCAGCACCGTGCCCAGGGAGCAGATCAGGATCGCCTGATAGAGCGGATGCCGACAGCGGCCGTAGGCGCCGCTGGTGATCAGGGCCGCGCCGGCCATCGGTTCCGGTAGGGGCGTGAGGCTGGGCCCGAGATTGAAGGCGGCCTGGCTCGCCAGCAGCAGTCCTAGGGCAAAAGTGCTCCAGCCCAGCAGCTGCATAGCCAGCGGCCAAACAATCCCGAAGCTGGCGGGGGCTGGCAGGGGTGGCAGCAGGTGGAGGGCGATCAGCGACAGCTGGCCGATCAGCCACCACTCTCCGTGGCGGTTATCGCCCAGGCCCCGCCAACTGAATCCCCACTGGGCCAGTTTTTTAGTTAACTGTTCGGCCAGCTGTTCGGTCAGCGCTGAGCTCATCGGGTGCGCCGCCAAAGTGCCAGCCATTCATCCTCTCTGCTCTGCAACGATCCCTGGGCTGGCTCCCACAGCTCTGGTACGAATCCGGCACCAGATAGCTGCTGGTGCAGCTGCTGTGGATCACTGCCATAGGGCGGCCCCCCCTGGCGGCGGTGACACCAGAACAGGCCCAGCAGCCAGCCGCCGGGCTTGAGCAGGTGGTGCAGCTGGGCCAGGTAGGCGTTGCGCTGGGTCGGATCGATGGCGCAGAAACAGGTGTGCTCCAGCACGCCGCTGAGGCTGCCAGCCCCCAGCCCCTGGGCCGCTAAGCCCTGGCGATCCAGCAGATCGGCCTGCAGCCAGCGCAGCTGGGTGCCACTGTCGCCATGGAGCCGACGGGCCTCCGCCAGGGCCTCCGCGCTGAAATCCAGCCCCACCGCCTGGAAGCCAGCAGCGGCCAACAGGGCCGCCTCGTGCCCCCGACCACAGCCGGGCACCAGCACCAGCCCGGGAGGCTGGGGGGCACGGCGATCTGCCTCCAAAAAGCGCTGCAGGGGCGGGGCGGGCCGGCCCAACTCCCAGCCATCGCTGCCATCGCGGTAGCGCTGGTTCCAGAACGCCGCAGCGCCGGAGCCGCCGGAAGCCATGGCAAACAAGGCGAGGGATTGGATACTCGACCAGCATGCCCCCACCCCCCAGCATCTGTTCCATGGACGACCGCTTCGATTTGATCGTGCTCGGCGCCGGCTCCGGCGGGTTGGCGGCGGCCAAGCGTGCCGCCAGCTACGGCGCCCGGGTGGCGATTGTGGAGGGCGACCGGGTGGGGGGCACCTGTGTGATTCGCGGCTGCGTGCCCAAAAAATTGTTGGTGTACGGCTCGGCCTACCGGCACCTGCTGGCCGATGCCGCCAGCTACGGCTGGCAACTAGATGGCTATCGCCATGACGGGGCCACCCTGCTGGCCAACGTGCGCGCCGAGGTGGATCGGCTGAACAATCTGCATATCGGCTTTTTAGAAAAGGCTGGCGTGGAGCTGGTGCGGGGCTGGGGCAGTTTTAGTGGTAGCCACAGCCTGCGGGTGCGCTCGGTCGATGGCGCTAGCCGCCAACTGACGGCCGAGCGGCTGCTGATTGCGGTGGGAGGCCGGCCCCAGCGCCCCGCCATCCCCGGCGCCGAACTGGCCTGGGTGAGCGACGACATCTTTCTGCTGGAGTCGCTGCCGGCGGCGATGGCGATCGTGGGGGCGGGCTTCATCGCCTGTGAATTCGCCTGCATCCTGCGGGGGTTGGGCGTAAAGGTGACCCAGCTGGTGCGCGGCGATCACTTGCTGCGGGGCTTTGATCGCGAGGCCAGCCGGGCGGTGCAGGAGGGCATGGAGGCCGCCGGCATCGAGATCCGCTTTGGCCAGAGCCAGCTTGGCATCAGTGGCACCAGCCCAGACAACCTGGTGGTGAGCAGCGCAAGCGGCAAGCCGATCAGCGGCTGCGGCGTGCTGCTGGCCACCGGTCGGCGGCCCTTCCTGGAGGGGCTGCAGCTGGAAGCCGCTGGCGTGGCGGTGGAGGGGGATCGGATCCCGGTGGATGGCGACCAGCGCACCAACATCACCCACATCTATGCGGTGGGTGATGTAACCGACCGCATTTGTCTGACGCCGGTGGCGGTGGATGAGGGTAGAGCTATGGCCGACAGCATCTACGGTCAGAAACCGCGCCAGGTGGACCACAACCTGGTGGCTGCCGCAGTGTTCTCCCAGCCGGAACTGGCCAGCGTAGGCCTCACGGAAGAACAGGCCATAGCTCTCTATGGCCTGGATCGGATCAAGGTGCACCGGGCCCGCTTCCGGCCCATGCACCAGGCGCTACCAAAGCGCGATCCCAAGGTGCTGCTGAAGCTGATCGTGGAAACTACTGGCGGCAAAGTGTTGGGTTGCCACATGGTGGGCGACCACGCCGCCGAAATCATTCAAATGGCCGCCATCGCCATCGGCATGGGCGCCACCAAGGCAGATTTCGATCGCACCATGGCCCTGCATCCCTCTGTTGCCGAAGAATTTGTGACCATGCCGAATTAGTTGGCTGGGCCTGTCTTAGTTGGCGGGCCGGTGTTACTTGGCGGGCCTGGCATTAGTTGGCGGGCCGGTGTTAGTTGGTGGGCTTGGTATTAGTTGGCCGCTTGGTATTGGTTGGCCGCTTGGTGTGGCTGGAGTTTGATCTCTTCAGGGCGCCATGTCTTGTTAAAACAGGCATCCAAGTAACCATAGAGACGCAGGATCACGAACCAGCCCTTACCCGGAATCGTCTGCACCCATACTATAGAGATCGAGCGGACAGCTAGGCTTGCTGCTGAAGCTTGCAATGAAGCTTGCCCCCGAGGCTTGTCCTGCAGCTTGTGATCAAGCTTGCCCTGGAGCAAAGCCGGAATTAATTAGTGGTAAGCACCATCCCTTCGCGTGCAAATATGGAATTAGGGATTATCTCTCTGCAGCGTTTTTCAGCCATTCTAAGAAAATCATCGTCGTGATCGGGATCGTGATGGGTGATCACGAGTTGCTTTGCGTTGGCTCTAATGGCTACTTCGGCTGCCTGCTCGTAACTGCTATGCCCCCAGCCCAGCCTGGAGAGTAATTCGTTGCTGGTATAGTTACCATCGTGGATCAGAATATCGGCATTGCGTGCCAGAGCGACGATGTTTTCATCGATTGTCTGGCCATGTTCAATGTCTGTACAGAACACCACTGAGTGACCATCTCGATCATACCTGTAACTGTAGGCGCCTCCTGGATGGTTGTGCCTTACAGCGGTGACTCTGATAGGTATGCCATCAGGCGGCGTAAAGACCTGACTATTGTTGTTGAGTATCAGAAAATCGAACCTGGCACCCATCTCATCTAGGGACACAGGAAAGAAGGTGTCTTGCATTTGTGCCGCAAAAATATCCCTTAATCCTTTGTATTCGCTGCTTCCGCCTTTGGCTAGAATCTTGATGTTGAACTTTGGGTCGTAGGCTGGAGCAAAGAAGGGGAAACCCTGGATGTGATCCCAGTGAAAATGGGAAAATGCAATAAAGATTTCGGTCTGATCGGTCTGCATTTTCAGAAAATCTTGGCCTAGTTTTCTGATTCCAGTGCCTGCATCAATAATGCCAATCCGCTGGCTGTCAGATGCCATTATTTGAATGCAAGTTGTGTTGCCACCGAATTCTATGTAGTTGGGGCCAGACACTGAGATGGACCCTCGGACGCCATAGAATTTGACCTGCAGCACCTGGCTTTCTCCCCCAATGGTAATGGGTCTAAGGATTTTAGGGCACCTGGGCAAATCGCATATCTCACCGATCCCATGAGGTGAGAAGCGTTGCTACGACTTGGGGAAGCTTGACTAGTGGCAGTCAAAGGGGCAGTTCTTCGAGGCGCACTTTAATGGCTCAGACGCCAAAAAAAGCTCCCCACTGCGGCGAAGCCTGTCCTCTTCCGTTCTCCTGGGTCCCCCTCTGCATGGAAAGTTGATGCCTTTCCATGCATTTGGAGAGTGCGTGATTATTTGTCTGGCGGCGCTTAGCTGGCAGGAGCTGGCATAACAGGAAAAAAGCCATCGGCTCTCCAGGAGGCGCCATCCAGTGCGGTGGCTTGGCACTGGGCTCGCAGGGGCTCAATGCGGCAGCTGCCGCGGGCCACCAGGCCCTGCGGCAGGGTTAGGGCTCTGCCGTTGCCGTCAAAATTGGCGGTGGAGATTGCATTTACTTCCAGAGTTAAGGGAAGGCGAGGCTTGCAGCGGCCATCGCTACCGCAGACCATTGATTGACTACCTTTACTCACCATCCCTGCGAAAACTATGTCCTCGTTGCTATGGCGCCCGGTGTCTCCCAAACTAAAGCGTACGCTTATGAGGCCGTCTAGATGTTGTTGAATGCGTAGTTGTTCGCAGGGTCGCAATGGTTTACCCATGCTATTGGAGCTCACCTTGCAGCGCACTAATCGCTCGCTATAGCGGCCAAAATCCAGGCTTTGTGTGTCGGCAAGGCTATTAGTTGGTTGAGTTAGCACCAAGGCTGCCGCGATGAGTATTAACATTGGAGGCCAGACCATGGTAAGTTTTTTATACTTAATCTGGCCCTTTGTGTCTGGAAATCGTGCTGTGGTTGCCATGGCTAACCAGCTATGTAGAATAATTAACATTGGCGCAGCTGCCTATCGCTGCCTTTGTTGGTGCTCTCACTTTCTGGCTGCTGCTGCACGCTCCAGATTGCCCGGCTGCCCTGCGGCAACTGATGGCTGGTAGGCCGCTGTGGTGCCAGGACTCAGCCAGCTGCCGCCCTAGCTCCAGCAGCTGGTTCAGCCGCTTAACCACCAGGGATGAGCTTCTAGCCAAACTAGCTGGCAAGGCGCTGTCCAGCAGGCCCGAGCGGGCACTGATGCGTAGACAGTAATTGCTTTGCGCCGTGCCTGCAGGTAACTCGGAACAGCCGCCTCGCCCATTGGCGTGCCAGCGGCCGATCAGCCGGATCAGCAGCTCCAGCTGGTGTTCAATCGCTGCAGCGTTAATTGAGGGGATGGCGATCACCTGGTGCCGGTGGCCGGGCCGCTGGGATGGGGCACCGGCGCGCCGCTGGGATGGGGCACTGGATCGTATTCCTGCGGCAGCTACCCGTCGGCCCACGCAGGGTGGAAACAATCCGCCTAGGAGCTTCCAGGCCGGCTCGGAGCTGGTGCAGTTTTCGCTGTCGCCTGACACATTCACAGTTCGCCAGTTCACTGACGGCTAGCGAAACCCTGCCTACGTTCTATTTGGCGCTTGCGCCTTTTCAGGGAGCGGCGGCGATGGCACGGCAATTCAGCCAGGAGCAATTGCGGGTTAGGCCCAGCTCCCGGGAGGAATCAGTGCTCTGCACTGCCCAGGAACTGTTCGAGCGCACCTTGATTCGGGTGCGTGGCCAGTTGGTGGGTTCGGTGGCGGCCCTGGAACATCCACGCCGCAGCTCGGCGGCCAACTATGGCGAGGTGTTTCTGCGCGATAACGTGCCAGTAATGCTCTACCTGCTGCTGCAAGGGCGCACCGAAATTGTGCGCAATTTTCTCACCGTGTGCCTGGAGCTACAGAGCAGTAGCTATCAGACTCGAGGAGTTTTTCCCACTAGTTTTGTGGAAGAAGATGGCCATTTACTGGCCGATTATGGCCAGCGTTCCATTGGCAGGATCACCTCCGTGGATGCCAGCCTTTGGTGGCCTGTACTCTGCTGGCTTTATGTGAAACACAGCCGAGACACTGGTTTCGGCACCAGCCAGAAAGTGCAGCGGGGGGTGCAGTTGCTGCTGGATCTGGTGCTGCACCCCACCTTTGAGGGCACGCCAGTGTTGTTTGTGCCCGACTGCTCCTTCATGATTGATCGTCCGATGGATGTCTGGGGGGCACCGCTGGAGGTGGAGGTGCTGCTCTTCGGTTGCCTGCGCTGTTGCTCCCAGTTAATGGAGCTCGCAAAGCAACAACAGCAGAGTCGGCTGTTGGATCAACGGCTGGTACTTACCCATCAATGGCTGCATGATTTACGCTCTTACCTGTTAAAGCACTACTGGGTTACCAGCAAAACTTTGCAGGTTTTGCGCAGACGTCCTACCGAACAGTATGGCGAGCATCAGCACGAGAACGAATTCAATGTGCAACCCCAGGTTATTCCTCCTTGGCTGCAGGACTGGCTGGACAATCGGGGCGGCTATCTGATTGGCAATATGCGTACAGGTCGTCCTGATTTTCGTTTCTACAGCCTGGGCAACTCCCTGGCCTGCCTGTTTGGTCTACTCACCGCACCGCAGCAGCGGGCCCTGTTTCGCCTGGTGCTGCACAATCGCGATCACCTGATGGCCCAGATGCCCATGCGCATCTGCCACCCACCAATGGACCAGGCGGAATGGAGCAACAAGACCGGCTCCGATCCCAAGAACTGGCCCTGGAGTTACCACAATGGTGGGCACTGGCCCAGTCTGCTCTGGTATCTCGGCGGGGCCGTGCTGCTGCACGAGCAACGCAACCCTTCCGCCGACCTGCTGCTGATGGGTCAGATGAAGGCGATGGTGGAGGAGTGTTACTGGAGTCAGCTAAACCAACTGCCCCGCCAGCAATGGGCTGAGTATTTCGATGGGCCCACCGGCACCTGGGTGGGCCAGCAAGCGCGCACCTATCAAACCTGGACCATCGTGGGCTTTCTATTGCTGCATCACTTCTTACGCGTGAAGCCTGAAGATGTAAGCCTCTTGGACTTGGAAAAAAGCCCTAGCACCATTTTTAGAAATTTCTAGGCACAAAAAAGCCGCTCACAAAAAAGCCGTTTTCATAAATTTCTAGGCACAAAAAAGCCGCGACCAAAGCTGCGGCTGATTAAGCAAAATAGTTTAATTAAAAATCAGAACAGGCCCAGGGTGAGTGACTTGTCGATCGGCAAGGCAGCGCCAATGCCAAGGTAGATGGTGAAGAAGGTGCCGAATAGGAATACCGCCATTGCCACTGGGCGGCGGAAGGGATTTTGAAACTTATTAAAACTTTCGATGAATGGCACCAGCATCAGGCCCAGGGGAACCATGGTCTGCAGGGCAATACCCAGCAGTTTATTAGGAACAACCCTGAGGATCTGGAAGACTGGATATAGATACCACTCGGGCAGGATTTCGAGGGGAGTAGCAAAAGGATCGGCTTTGTCGGCAAGCATGGCCGGATCCAGCACGGACAGGCCAACAATGCAACCGATGGTTCCCAGGATCACCACAGGGAACATGTAAAGCAGATCGTTGGGCCAGGCGGGCTCACCGTAGTAGTTGTGGCCCATGCCCTTGGCCAACTTGGCACGCAGGGCTGGATCGGTGAGGTCTGGCTTTTTGAGGATGTGCATGGCAGGCCTTAAGAGTGTGGTCTCAGGGTAGTAACTAAATTCTAGATAGCCAAAAGGCTAAAAGCTAGCGTTGGCTGGGCAATCACAACTGTGATCGATCAACCGATCACAAGGGACCAGAGATGCCCTGCTTGCGAATCATCAGGAAGTGGATGAGCATGAATACTGCCAGTAGCCAAGGCATCACGAAGGTGTGCAGGCTGTAGAAGCGGGTGAGAGTGGATTGACCCACACTTTCGCCACCGCGGAGCAGTTCAACCATGAAGTCACCCACTACTGGAAGGGCTGCGGGAACACCGCTCACAATTTTGACCGCCCAGTAACCCACTTGATCCCAAGGAAGCGAATAACCGGTTACACCGAAGGAAACCGTGATCACCGCCATGGTTACGCCGGTAACCCAGGTGAGCTCACGGGGGCTCTTGAAACCGCCGGTGAGGTACACGCGGAAGACGTGCAGGATCAGCATCAGCACCATCATCGAGGCGCTCCAGCGATGCACTGAACGAATCAGCCAGCCAAAGCTGACATCACTCATCAGGTACTGGACAGAGGCATAGGCCTCAGCCACGGTGGGCTTGTAATAAAATGTCATGGCAAATCCAGTGGCGAACTGGATCAGGAAGCACACCAAAGTGATGCCGCCAAGACAATAAAAAATGTTTACGTGCGGCGGCACGTACTTGGCGGAGATGTCATCGGCAATGGCCTGGAGCTCCAGGCGCTCCTGGAACCAGTCGTACACAGGTGACGACTTTCCGGCAGGAGAGGAATTCGCCATGCAGCACGAAATGTCAGTTGCCAAAGTCTACCGATAGTGCTGCCTGCCTGTGAGCGCCCCGCGCCCCTTCCCTCGATCGCTGTCTACCGCCGGTTTCGCCCTGCTGGTCTGGGGTCTTGGCCTCTGGCTGGGGCTGGCCTCGCCCGCCGCCGCCCTCAGCGATGCCCAGCAAATAGTTGTGGAGGCCTGGCGGCTGGTGAATCAGAGCTACGTGGATCCGCAACGCTTCGAGGCGGTGCATTGGAAGCGGCTGCGCCAAAAGACCCTGGAGCGGCCGATCAGCAGTTCCGGCGACGCCTATGACGCCATCGACAGCATGCTGACCCCCCTGGGTGACCCCTATACCCACCTGCTGCGCCCCGCCGACTACGGCAGCTTGATGGCCAACACCAAGGGCACTGTCACTGGGGTGGGTCTGCAGCTCGCCCTGCGCAGCGCCGACGAGCAAGTCGTGGTGATCGCCCCCCTGGAGGGTTCTCCCGCCGCCGAGGCGGGCATTGTCAGCGGCACCGCCGTATTGGCGGTGAACGGCATCGACACCCACACCCTGGGCTTGGAGGGCACCGCCAACGATCTGCGGGGCCAGGAGGGCAGCCGGGTGCTGCTGCTGTTTGAGGAGCCCAATGGCCGGCGGCGGGAGCTGGAATTGCAAAGGCGCAGCGTCAGCCTGCAGCCAGTGCGCAGCAAGACAATCCGGCAGCAGGGCCATCTGCTCGGTTATCTGCGCATCACCCAATTTGCCGAGCCCGTGCCGGAGCAGGTACGCCTGGCCCTGCAGGGCAGTGAATTCGCCAATATCGAGGCCTTGGTTTTGGATTTGCGCAACAATTCCGGCGGCTTGGTGAATGCCGGCTTGGCGGTGGCCAATGCCTTTCTCGATCGCCAACCAATTGTGGAAACCGAGAACCGTGAAGGCCTCAGGACACCGCTGCAGGCCGGCGTCGACCAGCTCTATGGCGGCCCGATGCTCACCCTGGTGAATGGCGGCACCGCCAGTGCCAGCGAAATCCTGGCCGGCGCCCTGCAGGACAACGGCCGCAGTGCCCTGTTGGGCAGCCGCACCTTCGGCAAGGGGCTGATCCAAACCCTGATTCCGCTGGGCGATGGCAGTGGCCTGGCGGTAACGGTGGCCCGCTACATCACCCCCAGCGGTCGCGATATCCAAAATTTGGGTATTGAACCCGATCTGTTGCTGGCGGCTCCTGAACCGCTCAACCCCGGTGGCGATAACGACAGCTGGCTGCAGCAGGCCCTGGCAAGCTGCGTCAGCCTGTTGGAGCAGGGGATCGCCAGTTCAGCTCAGCCGTGATCCAGCCCCGCACCTACCACGACCCCCTGCATGGCGCCATCCGCCTGGATCCCCGGGATCCGGCCGAGGCCCTGGCCATAGACCTGATTGACACGGCCCCCTTCCAGCGGCTGCGGCGCATCCGCCAACTCGGGCCGGCATTTTTGACCTTCCACGGGGCGGAGTCGAGTCGGTTCACCCATTCCCTGGGGGTGCTGCATCTGGCGCGGCTCGCCCTGGGGCAGCTGCTGCGCCACAGCCCCGATCTTGATCAGCACCGCAGCCTGCTCTATGCGGCGGCCCTACTGCACGATCTGGGCCATGGGCCCTTGAGCCACACAGGAGAAGAGATGTATGGGCTGCGGCATGAGCAGTGGTCTGGTCGGCTAATTCGGGAGTTTCCAGCCCTGCGCGATCGGCTGGAGGCCTCGGCGCCCGGTAGCTCAGCCGCCGTGGCCGATCTGCTGGAACACGGCCAATATCCCTGCAGCGCCATCAAGTCTCTGGTTAGCAGCCAACTGGACTGCGATCGACTCGACTACCTGTTGCGCGATAGCTACAGCACCGGCACCAGCTACGGCCGTTTGGATCTGGAGCGGATCCTGGCCGCTTTGACCATCGCCCCCGACGGCGGCCTGGCCATCCATCCCAAGGGGCTGATGGCAGTGGAGCACTATCTGGTGGTGCGGGATTTGATGTACCGCAGTGTCTACAACCACAGACTCAACGTGGTTTGCAATTGGCTATTAAGCCAGGCCATCAGTACCGCCCGCCGGCTGGGGCCGCGGCTGGTGGAGGCCGATGCGGTGATGGCCCGCTGGCTGTGGCAGAGCGAGCCGCTAGACCTGAACAGCTTTCTGGCCAACGACGACATTCGCACCGGCTACCACCTGATGCGCTGGATGGAAGCCGGGCCGGAGGAACTGGCCGAACCCTGTGCCAGGTTGCTGAATCGGCGGCTACTCAAAGCCACCGATGTGAGCCAGCTAGATGCCGGCCAACGCCTGGAATTGCTGGCCCTTGCCCAGCGCCTCTGCGCCGCCGCCGGTTTGGCTGCTGAGCGCTGCTGTGGCTTGCAACAGCGTCAAAATCGCGGCTATCACCCCTATAAGGGCGGCCTGAGGCTTTGGAACGGCCACGACCTCCAGGCCCTGGAACAGCGCTCGGCCCTGGTGCGCAGCCTCATAGAAGCGACCCAATTGGCCTGGCTGATCCACCCGGCGGAGGTGAGCACAGCCCTTAGGTTGCGGCTTGCCGAGCTCGGCCCGTTCAGCCCATGAATGCCCAACTCGTTCTAGCTGCGGCCGGCAGTGGCTCCCCCCATCGATTGCTGCTGCCCGACCAGGCGGGCGATCCGCTCGAACTGGTGCGGCAGCTGCTGGGGGACGCCGAGCTGCAGGCCCCCCGCAGCGCCGTTGGGGCCCTAAGGCTGGAATGCGGCCAGCGGCGTTTGGGGGCCAGTTGTCTGGCCGCCATCAGCTCGCGGCTGGCCGAGGCAGAGATGGGGCCGATCACGGTGGCGGCCGCCGATCCGCTCACCCGGGTGGCGGCGGCGGCCCTCGGCCTGGAATGGATTTCCCCCCACCACTTGCCGGTTGAGCGAGCTGAGCAGGCTGATCAAGTAGTGCCAATCGACTTAACAAACCAGCCAAATCAGTCAAACCAGATAGGCCAGCCAAGCCAGCCAAACCGGACAAGCCAGCCAAAACAGATAAGCCAGCTGAACCATTTAAATCAGCCAAACCATATAAATCAGCAAAATCAGCAAAATCAGTCAAATCAGTCAAATCAAGGCAGCCCTGTTCCCCAGCAGTTGACGCTGCATCGAGGCACGCTGCGTTCGGGCGATCACATCGAAGCCGCTGGATCCCTGTTGGTGTTGGGGGATGTCAATCCCGGCGCTCGGGTGAGTGCCGGGGGGCACGTGCTGGTTTGGGGCCGACTGCGGGGGGTTGCCCATGCCGGCTGTCACGGCGACCGGGGGGCGCGAATCGTGGCCATGGGGCTCCAGCCCCTCCAGCTGCGCATCGCCGATGTGATCGCCCGGGGCCCCGAAGAAGCTCCGCCGCCAGGGCTGGCCGAACAGGCCAGCTTGAGCGCCGGTGCCATTCGCATTGATCCGGCCAGCGCCAGCTGGCCGCTGGCCTGAAGCGCTCAAGGGCGAGGCGGGCAGGCGGTGCGGGGCAAAAGAGTTTGGGCCTAACCTGCGTCCACTCCAACCCTTGCCGTGAACGCCACGTCCGCCCGCACCATCACGTCTGCCCGCACCATTTTGATCTGCTCTGGCAAGGGGGGCGTTGGTAAAACGACGTTAACCGCCAATTTGGGGATCGCCCTGGCCCGCCAGGGGGCTCGTACGGCCGTGATCGATGCCGACTTCGGGCTACGCAATTTGGATCTATTGCTGGGTTTGGAGAATCGCATCGTTTACACGGCCCAGGAGGTGCTGGCCGGCAGCTGCCGTCTGGAGCAGGCCCTGGTGAAGCACAAGCAGGAACCCAACTTGGCGCTGTTGCCGGCGGGCAATCCCCGCATGCTCGACTGGCTCAAGCCGGAGGACATGAAGACGATCGCCGCCCAGGTGGGCCAGCAGAGCGATTACGTGCTGATCGACTGCCCCGCCGGCGTTGAGGGCGGCTTTCGCAACGCCGCCGCCGCCGCTGAGGAGGCGATAGTGGTGACCACTCCGGAGTTGTCGGCGGTGCGGGACGCCGACCGGGTGATCGGACTGCTCAACAGCCAGGGGATCAAGCCGATTCAGCTGGTGCTCAACCGGGTGAGGCCAAAGATGATGGCCAACCAGGAAATGCTGTCGGTGCAGGACGTTACCGACATCCTGGCCTTGCCGCTTTTGGGCCTGGTGTTGGAAGACGAACAGGTGATCGTGAGCACCAATCGCGGCGAACCGCTCACCCTCGAGGGCCATGGCGCTGGTTCTCCCGCAGCCCGGGCCTACATCAACGTGGCGCGGCGGCTGTGCGGCGAAGATGTGCCTCTGGTCGATCCCAGCAAGGAACGCTCCGGATTGCGAGCAAAGCTCGGCCGGCTGATTTCTAAAAATCTGTTCTGACGGCCATGACCCTGCGCGATTTGATCAACCGGTTGTTGAGGCGTCAGCAGGCCAGCGCTGAGACGGCAAAACAACGCTTGCAGCTGGTGCTTGCCCACGACCGCAGCGATCTCAACCCAGAACTGCTGCAGCGGATGCGCCAGGAAATTCTCGAAGTGGTGAGCCGCTACGTGGAAATCGACGTGGAGGAAGGGGAGGTGAGCCTGGAAACGGAAGATCGGGTGACGGCCCTGGTGGCCAACTTGCCGATCAAGCGCGCCCGCTCGCTGCCCCTGATCCCAGGCCTGGGCGATAGCGACCAATCGACAGCAGATCCGCTGAGACAAGCCAGCTGAGCAAAGGGCCCTCCGCTGGCTTGTCAACTGGCAGCGGCAGCGATCAACCCAGGCCTGGAGCGGATCTGGAGCCGATGCTGGCTGGACCATTCGCCAGGGTGCCGCCCCGCCCAGGGGCTAAGGGGCCAGGACAGCGTGGGAACCCTGGGGTCAGTCGAGAACCTCTGCATGGCAGTACTCAATGCCGCCCTGGCACCGCTAACCCCCGCCGAGCAGCGAGTGCTCGATCAGCTGATCCTGGGCCATAGCAACAAGGCCATTGCCGCCGTCCTGGTGCTCAGCCCTCGAACGGTGGAGAGCCATGTCTCCCACCTGCTGGCCAAAACCCAATGTCGCAGCAGGAGCCAACTGCTGCTCTGGGCCTTGCGATCTGGCACAGCGATAAACTGCTGAGCAGGTCGAGAGACCCACGCCGGCTTAGCTCAGTGGTAGAGCAGCGCTTTTGTAAAGCGAAGGCCATCGGTTCAAATCCGTTAGCCGGCTTCCAACTGGATCCCGCCCAGGCAACCAGTTCCTGCCCAAGGGGCAGCGATCAATCAACCACCAGCCTTGGTGGCGCCAGTTGAACTGCGCTCGCGGCTGGAGGATGTTCAATGGTTGCTGGTTGTTGGCTGCTAGGCGGGAGCGGCCAGCTGCGGCAGCAACCAGCTGCGATAACAGCCGGCTGCGGCAACAGCCCTCAACAGCAGCTGCCAAAACCGACCTACCGTGAAGCATTGCCGCTTCGGCATAGCAGCAGATGATTCAGCGCAGCTCCTGCGCCAAAGCCATAGCCATACCAAAGCCGCGGCTACAGCCAAAACCTCAGCTACAGCCAAA
>JBIKVR010000070.1:0-14691 GCA_044356735.1 Prochlorococcaceae cyanobacterium | reverse complement strand
ATCTCCATCTCCATCTCCATCTATCTATGCCTCTAAATCTATCCACGCCTCTGCGTCTATTTAAACCTCTACCTCTGCTATTGGCATTTCTGGTTTTGACTCCCACTGGCGCGGCCCTGGGTGATTCAGTCGTCAGCCTGCCAGCGGAATTGGAGCCGCTGCGCATTGCCCTGGAACGCCATGGCTTCCGGGTTTTGCTTCAGCCACCGCCCCGGGCCGGGACATACGGTCTATTTGAATCTCGTAGTAAGCGCCTGTGGATTGCACCGGTGAGCTTTGATCTCGGCATCGGCCGCCATACTTTTTTGCACGAGGCTGCCCATGCCGCCCAGAGCTGCCCCGCCGGCAAGCTCACCCCCATCGGTTGGAAGCTGCCGCTCAATCCCGTAGTGGCCCAAGAGATTCAGGGCATCACCACTAAGCAATATCACTTCAATACCTGGCCCCTGGAGCGGGAAGCATTTGCCGTTCAGGGCCAACCCAACGCCATGGCCATGATCATTCGCGCTCTCGATCAACGCTGCCGTCCAATAAAAACCAGGCCAGCAGGGCCAACAACAGCCAGGGCAGGGCGATGAGCTGCAGCAGCCAATGGCCCACCTGCAACAGCGGTTCCACCAGCCAGTGATAGCCAGAAAGCGTCACTGCCAGTAACAGCAACAGCAAAACCATCAGAGCAGAGCAATATCAGGAAGGTTCATCTAGAGAATTGATAACCAAGCCAGCTTCGTTAATCGCCTTTGCCAATTTGGCTGGCAAAGCGGCGCCCCTCAACAGCTGCCAGCTCCCCTCCTGCCAGGCCAGCACCCTGCTGGCGATGCCAGCGCCGGTTGGCCAGGGCAGCGGCCCCAGCAGCGGCAACTGCGGGAAAATGGCCTTGGCCTCGGCCGCGTTGCTCGCCGCCTGCTCTCCGGAGCGGTTGATGCTGGTGGTAGCCAGCGGCCCGCTCAGCCGCAATAGCTCCCGGGCGGCGGCGCAGGCAGGAATGCGCAGCCCCAGGCTGCTGCCGCCGGGATGCAGCGCCTCGGCCCAAGTACTGCTGGCCGGCAGCACCAGGGTGTAGGCCCCCGGCCAAACGGCCTCAGCCAGCTGCAGCCATTCCGCTCGCCAAGGCTGGCCCAATACATCCCGCAACTGCTGAGCATCGGCAGCCATCAGGATCAAGGGTTTGTCGGCTGGTCGCTGTTTCAGCTGCCAGATCTGGGCCGCGTCCAGGGGGGTAGCCGCCAGAGCCGGCAGGGTGTCGGTGGGAAACATCACCGCGCCACCGCTGGCCAGCCTGGCGGCCAGCTCTGGGGAATTCAACACAAACTCTGAGCTCTCAGCCAGAGAGTTAGATATCGGCTCGGCCATAGAGCCAGATATCTGGCTAGACATAGAGCTGGAAATCGGCTCAGACATAGAATCAGATATCGGGCCAGAAATGGATCTATAGATAGGGCCTGTCATGGAATCAGATATCGGGCCAGGAATGGGGCCACCGATCAATCAATCGGCCGACGGGCTGAGGCAAAGCGTAGGGTTCCCTCGAGATCGCTGTGGCCGCAGACAGCCTCCAGGCCGCTCTGGCGCAGCAGGGCCAGCACCGCCGAGCTCTGGTCGTGGTGGTGTTCCAGCAGTAGCAGGCCGCCAGGGGCCAAATGCACCGAGGCGCCGACCACGATCGAACGGATCGCATCCAGTCCATCGGCGCCGCCATCAAGTGCCATGGCCGGCTCGTGATCCCGCACCAGCGGCTCCAGCTGTCGCCACATCGCCGTGGGGATGTAGGGCGGATTGGCCACCACCAGCTCCAGCAACCCTCGCTGGGCCGCCAGCGGCTGCCACCAGCTGCCACAAATGGTCTGCACCCGATCGCTCAGGCCGGCGGCCACCAGGTTGGCGCCCGCCTGGGCGAGCGCCTGGGGGCTGAGATCCACGGCAAAGCCCCGGCTCTCGGGCCACAAACGCGCCAGGGCCACCGCCAGGCAACCTGAGCCGGTGCCCAGATCGGCCCAGTTGGCCGGGGGGAGTGGCGGGATCAATAGCCGTGGCGGGCTTGACGGCTGTTGCGGGATAAGCAGCTGTTGCGGGATCAGCTGCCTTTGCGGGATCAGCAATTGCTGGGCCAGATCGACCAGCAGTTCGGTCTCGGCGCGGGGAATCAGCACGCCGGGGGCCACCGCCAGCTCCAGGTCTCGCCAGGGACAGCGACCTATCAGATATTGCAGCGGTTCATCAGCCTCCAGGTGGCGTTGCCAGAGGGCAGCCAGGGCCTGGCAGGAAAGCCGCAATTGCAGGCTGCGCTCCGGATGGAGCCTCACCGCCTGCAGCGCCTGCCAACCGAGGCCACCGGCCAGATCGATCAGCCAGTCGAGATCCGCCGGCCGGCCGCCGGCGCTGAGCAGGCTGCGCCGCCAGCGCAGCAACTGCTCGCCGCTGAGACGCTCTCCCCGGGAATCCATGCCCAGAGATTAGGTGGGCTGCCAGCGCAGACCCGGCATGGCCCGTAGCGCTCCGCTGAGCTCCAGGGTCAACAGGCGCGAGGCAAGCGCCGCCGCCGGTTGCTCCAGCTCCAGAGTGAGCTGCTCCAGCGTGGCGCCGCTGCCCACCGCCGCCAACAGCTCCGGATCGTCGCCGGCGTTGGCAAACCCGGGCTCTGGTGCGGCTGTGGACGCATGGGCAGATCTGGCAGCCGCCAGGGGACCTGGCCCCAGCTGGCGGATCAAATCGCGCGGATCCAGCAGGGCCGAGGCCATGCCGGTGAGCAGCCGATTGCTGCCTGCTGCCGAGCGTTTGCCCGCATCCGCCGGCACCACCCAGATCGGCAAGCCCTGATCCCAGGCCAGGCGAGCCGAATGCAGTGCCCCACTCGACTCCGGGCACTCCACCACCACCACCGCCCGGGCCAGGGCCACCTGCAGGCGATTGCGGGCCGCGAAATGCCCTGGTTGCACGGCCCCCCCGGCGGGCCATTCGCTCAACAGCAGCCCCCGCTCGGCCACCTGCCGCTGCAGTTCCGCGTGATGGCGGGGATAGACCCGCTCAAGCGGGGTGCCCAGCACCGCCACCGGACGACCGCCTCGGGCCAGGCAGCCGCGGTGGGCCGCCCCATCGATCCCCTCCGCCAGGCCGCTGACCACCGGCCAACCCGCCTGCCCCAAGGCGGCACCGATCGCCTCGGCCATGGCCAGGCCGTGGGGGGAGGGACGGCGGGTACCCACCACTGCTATCGCCTGCCGCGTCCGCAGCGGCGCCCAGAGCCCGCCGCGACCCCGCCAGCGCAGGCACAGGGGTGGCCTGGCCAGGTCCAGCAATGCCGGCGGCAAGCTGGGATCGCCGGGCACCAGCAAAGGCCCCTCTCGCGCCAGGGCCAGTTTGGCCGAGGCGAGCGGATCCTCCCCCCAGTGGGCGCGGAAGGCATCGAGGGCTGCTGCCCGGCTGGGGGGCAGTTGGGCCCAGTCGCAGAGTTGCTGGGTTGGCATTGCCCAGGCCAGGGCCGGATCGGGCAACTGGGCCCAAAGGCGGTTGAGCCGAACCCAGCCCATGCCCGGACAGCGGCTCCACAGCCACCACCAGAGCCGCCGCCGGGCATCCCAAGCCATTGCTCGCTGCCGCTGCCCGGAGCGCTGGCCAGAAGATCGCAGCAACACCAACTTGCCCACCGCTTTCAACTCGCCCACCGCATTTAGTACATATGTATTGACAGTTTATTGCGGGCCCCGCTCCAGTGCCGCCACCGCTGCCGCCAAGTCATCGGGCAACCGTCGCCGCAGCCGCCGTCGCTGCTCCCCGGCCGAGAGGTCCACGAGCACCAACTCCACCCTGGCCTGGGCCGCGATGGCGCCATCGGCGCGCACAAACCAGCTGCGCCAAGGCATGCTCACGCCGCGCCTGGGTTCCACCCGGCTGCGCAGCTCCACCTGGTCGCCATGCAGCAAGGCCTGCCGGTAGTCGATCGACAGGCTCACCACCGGCAGCTCCAAGCCGCGGGCCGACAGGGCGCTGTACTCCAGGCCCACGCTCGCCAGCGCCTCCACCCGAGCCTCCTCCAGCCAGGCCAGGTAGGCGCCATGCCACATCACGCCGGCGTGGTCGGTGTGCTGGGGCAAAACCCGACGCCGCAGGGTCCATGGCTGGGTCTCCATCACGGTATGCAGCACTGGGCGGCCTCACCTGGGCGGCGGCCATAGGCTGCCAGGCAGCCTGATCCATGCAAGTGTTTCGCAACCTTCTGATCGCCGATTCCGGTAAGGGTCATGTGGAGGAGATGGTGCGCATGCTGCGCGACATCCCCACGGTGCGCCAGGCCAGGATCAATCTCTTGCACGTGGTGAGCGAGCAGGTCGGCGAGAACTTCCAGGACCACTGGCAAAAATCAGCCGGCCTGGTGGCCGAGGCCGTCAGCCGGCTAGGCCTGGATCCCTCCGAGGTGAACACGATCATTCGCCAGGGGGATGCCAAGCAAACCGTGCTCAAGGTGGCCGATGAGCTCAACGCGGACCTGATCGTGATGGGCTCCAGGGGGCTCAGCCGGCTGCAATCGATCCTGAGCAACAGCGCCAGTCAATACGTGTTCCAGCTGTCGACCAGGCCAATGCTGCTGGTGCGCGACGATCTCTACGTGCGCCATGTCAACCGGGTGATGGTCACCGTTGACGGCACCGGCGTGGGCGATGACGCCATCAAACTGGCCTGCGAATTGGTGCGGGACATCCCGGGGGGCAGCCTGTTTGGCGTCCACGTGAGCCGCCAAGACATCATCCCCTCCCGCGGTGGCAAATCGCCCGCCGATGAGGCCCTGGCCAAAGCGGTGCTGCGGGCCCGCGGCTATGGCGTGGAGATGCAGCCGCTGCATCGCAGCGGTGACATTGGCCGCAGCGTCTGTGCCGCCGCCGAGGAGAACAAAGCCGACCTGCTGGTGATCGCCTCCCAGGATCGGCGGCCCGTGGTGGCCAGGGGCCTGGTGGACATCGACCGCCTGCTGGGCAGTTCGGTGAGCGACTACATCCGCGTGCATGCTCCGGCACCGGTGCTGCTGGTGCGCGAACCCGAAAGTCGCGGCTGATCAGCTCCAGCCGGCCCTGGGGAAGATCTGTAAACCCGGGGCCCTTAACCAAGGGCTGGAGCGGTCAACGACTCCGGCCTTCAGCGGGGAATGAACCTGGCGCCTGAGGGCGGTGCGGCACTGGGCGCCAAGGGTTAGCTGGGGATCAGCCCCCTTGGCGGCTGTTGGTTTGGATGTAGAGCACCAGCAGGAACACCGTGGGTACCAACACGAACATCAAGCTGGCGACGAAGCCAAGATCGTTGGTTTCCATGGCGATTCAACGCTGGGGGCAGGTTTTCAGGGACCGTATCACCGGCAAGGGGCGACCTATCAAGGCGCTTCATCGCCCGTAGTGCTCGCCCTCGGTTCCGGGGCGGCGCCTTAACCGGCCTCCTCTGGCTCCCCAGCCAGCTGCTCGCCAGCGATCGGCTCGTCTGGCTCGGCCTCGGCCTGCGGCGGCTGAGGCCAGGCGATAGGACCAGCGGCCAGGGGCTCCGCCAGGGCCGTGGCGAAGGCGGCCTCCTTGCCCTGCAGACCCACCTGGGGCCGGGTGAGTACCACCAGAGACTCCTGCACCAGCGCTTGGCAGGCCAGCCGCCAATTCGGGGGCCGGTTGCGCAATTTTTGATCCTCCACGCCGGTGCGGGGGCTCAGGGCCGCGGCCGAGGTGCCCTCCGGCACCTCCACAAAGCAGGTGATGCACTGGCCGCAACCACCACAGTTGCCCAGCACGCCCTTGATTCCATAAAGGGCGATCTCTTCCCGCAGGGCCACCTCCCGCAGGTTTTCGCCGGGATAACACTCCACATCGCGAGCTTCGCGAACAAAGCGAATCAGGGGCATGGCCACAGGTGCAACGCGTTCAATTCTGAGCCTGGCCGTTGCGCTCCGTAACCAGCGGCTCCGTCAAGCCATCAAGACCCTTACGATCGCCCAACACCCCCAGAACTAACTCCCAATGGGATTGCCCTGGTATCGGGTGCACACGGTCGTGATCAACGACCCGGGCCGATTGCTCGCAGTGCACCTCATGCACACCGCCCTGGTGGCCGGCTGGGCCGGCTCAATGGCGCTCTACGAGCTAGCGATCTTTGATCCCTCAGACCCGGTGCTCAACCCGATGTGGCGCCAGGGCATGTTCGTGATGCCCTTCATGGCCAGACTGGGCGTGACCGAAAGTTGGGGCGGCTGGAGCATCACTGGCGAAACGGCCGTCGATCCAGGCTTCTGGAGCTTCGAGGGAGTCGCCGCAGCCCACATCGTTTTCAGTGGCCTGCTGTTTCTTGCCGCCATCTGGCACTGGACCTACTGGGATCTGGAGATCTGGCAGGACCCCCGCACCGGAGAGCCGGCCCTCGACCTGCCCAAAATTTTTGGCATCCACCTGCTGCTGGCTGGTTTGGCCTGCTTCGGCTTCGGAGCCTTCCACCTCACAGGCGTGTTTGGACCCGGCATGTGGGTTAGCGACGCCTATGGGCTGAGCGGTCACTTGGAACCGGTGCAGCCATCCTGGGGACCTGAGGGCTTCAACCCCTTCAACCCGGGCGGGATCGTGGCCCACCACATCGCCGCAGGCATCGTCGGCATCATCGCCGGCATCTTCCACATCACCTCCCGTCCGCCGGAGCGCCTCTACAAGGCCCTGCGCATGGGAAATATTGAGACTGTGCTCGCCAGCGCCATCGCGGCGGTGTTTTTCGCTGCCTTCATCGTGGCCGGCACCATGTGGTATGGCGCTGCCGCCACCCCGATCGAGCTGTTTGGCCCCACCCGCTACCAGTGGGATCAGGGCTACTTCAAAACCGAAATCAATCGCCGCGTCACCACCGCGATCGAAAACGGCGCCACGCCCAAGCAGGCTTGGGAAGCGATTCCTGAAAAGCTGGCTTTCTTCGACTACGTCGGCAACAGCCCCGCCAAGGGTGGTCTGTTCCGCGTGGGCCCGATGGTGAACGGCGACGGCCTGCCCACCGGCTGGCTCGGCCACATCGCCTTCACCGACAGCCAGGGTCGGGAGCTGCAGGTGCGGCGTCTGCCCAACTTCTTTGAGAACTTCCCCGTGGTTCTCCAGGACAGCGAAGGCATCGTGCGCGCCGACATCCCCTTCCGTCGCGCTGAAGCCAA
This sequence comes from Prochlorococcaceae cyanobacterium, assembly GCA_044356735.1. Taxonomy (GTDB): domain Bacteria; phylum Cyanobacteriota; class Cyanobacteriia; order PCC-6307; family Cyanobiaceae; genus UBA5018. The sequence goes on along the minus strand of JBIKVR010000070.1, from coordinate 7,538 downwards.
GTACTCCTTCGAGCAGACAGGCGTCACCGCCACCGTCTACGGCGGCAGCCTCAACGGCCAGGTCTTCACTGATCCTGCTGATGTGAAGCGGCTGGCCCGCAAGGCCCAACTGGGTGAAGCCTTCGACTTCGACCGGGAGACCTACCACTCCGACGGCACCTTCCGCAGCTCCACCCGCGGCTGGTTCACCTTCGGCCACGCCACCTTCGCCCTACTGTTCTTCTTCGGTCACATCTGGCACGGGGCCCGCACCCTGTACCGCGATGTGTTCGCCGGTATCGACCCAGACCTGGGCGACCAGGTGGAGTTCGGCCTGTTCCAAAAACTGGGCGACAAGTCAACCCGCCGTTTGCCCCAGGGCTATGTGCCCCCGGCAGGCACCAAACTCAGCTGATCCTCAGCACCAGGAGAATCCATGGAGAGCTTCGCCTACATCCTCATCCTCACCCTGGCGATCGCCACCCTCTTCTTTGCAATCGCCTTCCGCGATCCACCGAAGATCGGCAAGTGAGGTTTATCTGAGCGGTTTACCTGAAGGGTTTACCTGAAACGATCTGCCCCCGCCGCTGCGGGGGCTTTTTTTGTCCACGGCCAACCTGCGGACGGCCCTTCTCAAAACAAGACCGGGTGTCTACACTTGTCGCAACGGTTGCTTGTGATGATCGGGGATGCAATGCCCCTCCTGCCAACACACTGATAGCCGGGTGCTCGAATCAAGGGCTGCCGATGGAGGCAGGAGTGTGCGCCGCCGCCGCGAGTGTCTGAACTGCGACTTCCGCTTCACCACCTACGAGCGGGTGGAAACAGTACCGATCACCGTGGTTAAGCGCAACGGCAGCCGGGAGACCTTCAATCGGGCCAAGTTGTTGCACGGGCTGCTGCGGGCCTGCGAAAAAACCGGCTTGGAGCCCGCTTACCTGGAAGCGGTGGTCGATGAGATTGAGCTGCAGCTGCAGCAACGCGGTGGTAAAGAGGTGGGCAGCGCTGAAATTGGCGAGCTGGTTTTGCAGCAGCTGGGTGAGATCAGCGAGGTGGCCTACGTTCGTTTTGCCTCGGTTTATCGCCGTTTTCAAGGCATCAGCGATTTTGTGGCCGCTTTAGAGCGGCTGAATCGACGCGGTGGTGCCCAAGGCACCACCAAGGTGCGGCTTGCTGTGATCAGCTGAGCCGGCGCCAGAGCCCGATTGATCCGGCCCCAGAGCCTTGGCCGACCAGGTTCCACAGCCACAGCTGGGCGACACCTCTGCCAGGGCCCAGCCAGGGTCAGCGGACAGCATCAGCTCGACTTGATAGGCTGTGGGGCTGCGCTTTCTGCTGGCGGGCAGCGGCGCAAATCCCTTCGTAACTGCCCACTGGCAGGCCGCCGACATTCCATGACCGTGACCCCTTCCGATCTCACCAGCATCGAGGCCGATCTCGACCTGGCCGCCGAAGCGGCAGTTGACGATTTCGACCTCGCCATTCCGGAAGAGGTGCCAACAGCTGATGACCCGGGCAGCCGTGCTAGCCGCCGGGATCTCGACGGGGTGGGCTTCACCCTCGACGAGTTCGCTTCGCTGCTGAGCAAGTACGACTACAACTTCAAACCCGGTGACGTCGTAAACGGCACCGTGTTCGCCCTGGAAGCCAAGGGCGCCATGATCGACATCGGCGCCAAGACCGCCGCCTTCATGCCCCTGCAGGAGGTGTCGATCAACCGCGTCGAGGGCCTCAGCGACGTGCTGGAGCCCGGCGAGGTGCGCGAATTCTTCATCCTCAGCGAGGAAAACGAAGACGGCCAGCTCACCCTCTCGATCCGCCGCATCGAGTACCAGCGGGCCTGGGAGCGGGTGCGCCAACTGCAAAAAGAAGACGCCACCATCTACTCAGAGGTGTTTGCCACCAACCGCGGCGGCGCCCTGGTGCGGGTGGAGGGCCTGCGGGGCTTCATCCCCGGCAGTCACATCAGCACCCGCAAGGCCAAGGAGGAACTGGTGGCAGATTTCCTGCCGCTCAAGTTCCTGGAGGTGGACGAGGAGCGCAACCGCCTGGTGCTCAGCCATCGCCGCGCCCTGGTGGAGCGCAAGATGAATCGCCTGGAAGTGGGCGAGGTGGTGCTGGGCACGGTTCGGGGCATCAAGCCCTACGGCGCCTTCATCGACATCGGTGGGGTGAGCGGTCTGCTGCACATCTCCGAGATCAGTCACGAACACATCGAGACGCCCCACACGGTGCTCAACGTGAACGACCAGATGAAGGTGATGATCATCGACCTCGACGCCGAGCGCGGTCGCATCTCCCTGTCCACCAAGGCCCTGGAGCCCGAACCCGGCGACATGCTCACCGATCCCCAAAAGGTGTTCGACCGGGCGGAAGAGATGGCGGCTCGCTACAAGCAAATGCTGCTGGAGCAGGCCGAGGACAACGAGCCGATGGGCGTTACCCTCGACTGAGCAGAACCTCGACTGAGCAGACCATCGTGTGAGCAAATCATCGTGGCCCAGTTGCTGCTGCGCGGTGAACCGATCGGGAGCGAGGGCCGCGGCGATCAGATTCGGGCGGTGCTGTTCGATAAGGACGGCACCCTCTCGATCAGCGAACCCAAACTGCATGCCCTGGCCAGGGCGAGGCTGTCGGCTTGCCTCAGCTTGCTGAGGCAGCGGCAACCTGAATTGGCTGCGGCTGTGGCAGCGGATCTGGATCAGCTCCTGAGCCGGGCCTATGGCCTATTCAATGGCGGCCTGCACCCAGCCGGCACCACGGCGGTGGCCAGCCGCGACCACAACTTGATTTCCACCGCCACCGCCCTGGCCCAGGTGGGCCTGGGTTGGCCAGAAGCGGTGGAACTGGCAGAAGCGGTGTTCGAAATCACCGATCCCCTGGCGGGCAGCGGCCCTGGCTCGGCCTCCGAGGTCACGCCGGGCCTGCATGGGCTGCTGCGATCTCTCAGCGATGCCGGCCTCAGCTGCGCGGTGATCAGCAACGACGACATAAGCGGAATTGAGGCCTTCCTGCAAAGCCACAACATTGCCCACCATTTCCAGGGCCTCTGGAGCGCCGAGCACAGCCCGCGCAAACCGAATCCCGCCGCAGTGCATGCCCTCTGCGACGAACTGGGGGTGGCCCCTGAGCACTGCGCCCTGATCGGCGATGCCAATAGCGATCTGCGCATGGCTCGCGCCGCTGGCGTAGCCGTGGTGATCGGCTACAGCGCCGCCTGGAGCAGCGAGCCGCCACTGGATCCCCAGTTTCCCCGGTTGGACCATTGGGATCAGCTGACCGTGATGGCCGCATAAGCTGACAGGCCTTGTACCTGGCAGCAGGATGAGCCGCTACGTATTCACCTCTGAATCGGTGACGGAAGGTCACCCCGATAAAATTTGCGATCAGGTGAGCGATGCGGTCTTAGATGCCCTGCTTGCCCAGGATCCAGCTTCTCGGGTGGCCTGTGAAACCGTGGTCAACACCGGCCTCTGCCTGATCACCGGCGAGGTGACCACCCAGGCCCGGGTGGACTTCAACAGCTTGGTGCGGGGCGTGATCGAGAAGATCGGCTATAGCGGTGCCAGGGCTGGTGGCTTCGACGCCCACAGCTGCGCCGTGCTGGTGGCCCTGGATCAGCAGTCTCCGGACATCGCCCAGGGGGTGGATGAAGCCGATGACCATGACGGCGATCCACTCGACCTGATCGGCGCCGGCGACCAGGGGATCATGTTCGGCTTCGCCTGCAACGAAACGCCGGAATTGATGCCCCTGCCGATCAGCCTGGCCCACAGGCTGGCCCGCCGCCTGGCGGAACTGCGCCATGACGGCAGCCTCGAATACCTGCTGCCCGATGGCAAGACCCAGGTGAGCGTCGTCTATGAAAACGACCTGCCGGTGGCCATCGACACAATTCTGATTTCCACCCAGCACACCCCGGAGATTGACGGCATCAGCGAGGCGGAAGCCCTGCGCGAGCGGATCGCCAACGACCTCTGGACCCACCTGGTGGAACCGGCCACCAGTGACCTGAGCATCCAGCCTTGCCGCGAGACCACCCGCTTTCTGGTGAACCCCACCGGCAAGTTTGTCGTTGGTGGTCCCCAGGGGGATGCCGGACTTACCGGCCGCAAGATCATCGTGGACACCTATGGCGGTACCGCCCGCCACGGCGGCGGCGCCTTCTCCGGTAAAGACCCCACCAAGGTGGATCGCTCCGCCGCCTACGCCGCCCGCCATGTGGCCAAGGCGCTGGTGGCCGCTGGTTTGGCCCGCAAAGCAGAAGTACAGCTGAGCTATGCCATCGGTGTGGCCCGGCCGGTGAGCATCCTGGTGGAGAGCTTCGGCACCGGCAGCATCAGCGATGCCGACCTCACCGCCCTGGTGCAGGAGCACTTCGATCTGCGCCCCGGCGCCATCATCGAGAACTTCCACCTGCGGGACTTGCCGCAGCAGCGGGGCGGTCGCTTCTACCAGGACGTGGCCGCCTACGGCCACTTCGGCCGCAGCGACCTCAACCTGCCCTGGGAGGACGTGAGCGCCATCGTCGCCACCCTGAAAGCCGCCACTCTCCAAAGGGTTACCGCCGAGCGGCTGGCCAGCAGCGCTAGCTAAGCCGCCAGCCGCCGCCAATATCCCTGTCGCAGGGGGCATCACATGCAACCCATCGCCCCCCATGGCCCCCTGGCGCCGGCATCTCCTCTGCTTGGTCTGGGGGTGGACCTGGGCAGCAGCGGCTTGCGAATCGCCGTTTGCGACGCCAGCGGCGATTCGCTGGCGGAATTGGCCAGCGATTATCCGGGAGCCTTTGAGAATCCCGAAAGCTGGCGGAGGGGGCTGTTGACCCTGGTGGCTCAATTGCCAAAGCAACTCTCCAGGCGAGTGGGCAGCATCGCCATGGCCGGCACCTCAGGCACCCTGATGCTCTGCCGCCCCGATGGCGGCCTGGCGCCAGGGGAGTTGGGCCTGGCCCTGCCTTACTACCTGGCCTGTATTGAGCAGGCAGATTCCTTGCCGGCCATCTTGGCCAACCTGCCCAGCGCTCCCCCCGCCGCCGCTGACTCCGAACCCGGTGATTTCTCCGCCGCTGACCCCGCCGCTGGTGACCCCGCCGCCAGTGCCAGTGGCAGCCTGGCCCGGGCGCTGCAGTTACTAGCCGCCGCCAAGGCGGCGGGCATTGACGGCCCCTGGCTGCTGCGCCACCAGGCCGATTGGCTGATGGGCTGGCTGCTGGGCGATTGGCGCTGGGGGGAGGAGGGCAACAACCTGCGCCTTGGCTGGAGGCTGGAGGGCCAGTGCTGGGGCGGCAGCATCGCCCGCCAGCCCTGGCAGGCGGCCCTGCCGCAGATCGTGGCCAGTGGCAGGCGGCTGGGCCCTCTGGCTCCGGCGGCGGCGCTGGCGCTGGGATTGCCTGAGAGTTGCCAGGTGGTGGCCGGCAGCACCGACGCCAATGCCGCCGTGCTGGCCGCCAATCCCCGGGCGGGCGACGGCATCACCCTGCTGGGCACCACCCTGGTGCTCAAGCAGTTTTGCGACAAACCGATCCAAGCCCCGGGCGTCAGCTGCCACCGGGTGGCGGGCCGCTGGCTGGTGGGCGGCGCCTCCAATGCTGGAGCGGGCATCCTGCGCCGGTTTTTCAGCGACGACCAATTGATTGAACTGAGCAGACAAATCAATCCAGCCCAACCGAGCGGCTTGGCGCTGAGGCCCTCCAGCGTGATCGGCGAGCGCTTCCCCATCGACGACCCCCAGCTGCAGCCGATCCTGGAACCGCGGCCCGTGAGTGATGCCCTCTATTTGCAGGCCCTGCTGGAGGGTCTGGCCGAGATCGAGCGAGCGGGCTGGCAGCGCTTGGCCCAGCTGGGGGCACCGCCTCTGCAAAGGGTGATCAGCCTCGGCGGCGGCGCCCGCAACCCCCAGTGGCGCGCCATGCGTCAAAGGTTGCTGGGGGTGCCCGTGCTCAACCGCCCCCAGCTCAGCGCCGCGATGGGCATGGCCAGACTGGCCAGCACCGTGCTGCCACCGCCATGAACGACCGCATCAAAGCTGCTATTGCCATCGGCCTGTTTGTGGTGCTGGCCGGTTATGTGAGTTTCAGCGCCATCCGCTTGGCCCTGGTGCTCTGGCAACGCTTCGGGGCGGGGGTTTGAGGCAGCAGAATCCGGGCAACCGCAAGCGCTCTCATGGCCGCTGACCCCCTCACCACCGCCGTGAGCGACAGGATCTGCAAGCACATGAATGATGACCATGGCGAGGCCGTGCTCGCCTATGCCCGGCACTATGGCGGCCTGGGCGAGGCCCAGCAGGCGAGCCTGTTGGCGGTGACCCCCGAGTTGATGCGCATCGAGGCGGATGGCCAGGTGGTGGAGGTGAGCTTCGACCACACCCTTAGCGACAGCGAGGATGCCCATCGCACCCTCGTGGCCATGATCAGGGCCATGCCCCGCTGAAAGCAGGTCAAGCAAACCAGGGCCAGCGCCAGAGGCTGCCCCTTCCTCTGCCCCTCAGCAATTCAGCCCCTGTGGCAACCCTGCCAGCAGAGTTGGCCTGGCCCCCACGCACCTACCGATCGCCCCCTGGCATTGCTTGGCGCAAGCCTTGAGCTTTGCAACAGATTTGCCCGAGGCAAGGGCTCTGCCCAGGCCAACGGCTCTGCCCAGGCCAATGGCCCTGCCCATGGCAACCGCCCACCCCTGGTGGGCTCTCGATTGGTTGTCGCGCCCGGCCCGCTCGCCCGGACGCCCGGGCCCAGATCGCCAGGCGGCTGAACGCAGCATTGCCCTAAGCGAGCGGCTAACGGGTTTAAGCGGCAGCGAACCGCTGATTTGGTGGGCCGCCGGCAGCTACGGCGGCTTGGCTCGCCATCACCTGCTGCGGCTGCGGGACGATCCGCAGCCAGCGGCCCTGGCCCCCTGGTTGGCCGCGCTGCTGCCGCTGCTGCAAGCGGCTCTGGCTCGGCCAGATGGGAACTTGCCGGCAAGGCTGATTTTGATGCCGATCCCCAGCTGGAAGCGGCGCGCCAACCCCCTGCCGCCCCTGATCGCCAGGGAGCTGAGTGTTCGTCTCGGCGCGGAGCTCAACACCGCTGTACTCAGCCGCAGCCGACCGGTGCTTGGTCAACACCACCTGGGACGGCAACTGCGGCTGGCAAACCAAGAGGGTGCCTTCCTGGCCAGGCCGGCACCAGCCCATCAAATCGGCCCTCGCCCGCCGGTGCTGCTGATCGACGACATCCTCACCACCGGCGCCACCGCCTGCGCCGCAGCCAATGCCCTTACCAGTGCTGGCTGGAGACTGGCCGGCCTGGTCTGCCTGGCGCGGACGCCGGCGCGGGGCAGGTCCAGGGGCAGGCGGTGATCTAAGATGGTTGGGTCGCGTAAGCGACGGGCCGGGATAGCTCAGTTGGTAGAGCAGGCGACTGAAAATCGCCGTGTCCCCAGTTCAAATCTGGGTCCTGGCATTTGAAATATTTGTAATTTTGATCTTTTGTAAAATAAGAGTTTGTTTTAGCGATTAAAGGTTTGCGCTGTATTGGCCCTACTGGTGGCGTTACATCGATGTTCTTTAGTATTGATGTC
>JBIKVR010000154.1:0-4838 GCA_044356735.1 Prochlorococcaceae cyanobacterium | reverse complement strand
GGGGCTCACCCTGGTGGCCCATCCCAAGGGCAAGGCCGTGCGGCGGCTGGCGGCGATGAGCGGCGGCGAGAAGTCGCTCACCGCCCTCAGCTTCCTGTTCGCTCTGCAGCGCTTCCGCCCCTCCCCCTTCTACGCCCTAGATGAGGTGGACAGCTTCCTTGATGGGGTGAATGTGGAGCGGCTGGCGGGTTTGATCGCCGCCCAGGCCGATGCCGCCCAGTTCCTGGTGGTCAGCCACCGGCGGCCGATGATCGCCGCCGCCAACCGCACCATCGGCGTCACCCAGGCCCGCGGTGCCCACACCCAGGTGGTGGGCATGCCCCCGGCCGCTTGATCGCCAAGGCTGCTTGATCGCGATGGGCTGCTTGATCGCGATGGCCTGTTCGATCGCGATGGGCTGATCGTGACGGCCTGCGCCACAATGGATCGACTGGGCCCTGCACCTCTCCCTAGACCAGTCCAGGATCTGCCGACTTGACCTCCTCCATCCCCCCTGCTGCGGATCCCGGTTCAGCCACCCCCAGCGATCGGCTCTGGCTGCGCTCTGAGCTGATGGGAACCCAGGTGATCACCCGCGATACGGGCCGCCGCCTCGGGGTGGTGGGCGAAGTGGTGGTGGACATCGATCGGCGCGAGGTGGTGGCCCTCGGCCTGCGCGACAACCCGCTCACCCGCTTTCTGCCGGGCCTGCCCCGCTGGATGCCCCTGGATCGGATTCGCCAGGTGGGCGATGTGATCTTGGTGGATTCGGCCGATTCCCTGGTGGAGGCCTTCAATCCAGAGCGCTACAGCAAGGTAATCAATTGCCAGGTGATCACCGAGGCTGGCAATGTATTGGGCCGGGTGCTTGGCTTTAGTTTTGATATTGAAACCGGCGAACTTGCCAGCTTGGTGATTGGTGCCCTTGGGGTGCCTCTGCTGGGGGAGGGGGTGTTGAGCACCTGGGAGCTGTCGGTGCAGGAACTGGTGAGCAGTGGCCCGGATCGAATCATTGTTTATGAGGGGGCCGACGAAAAGCTCAAGCAGTTGAGTAGCGGTTTATTAGAAAAACTTGGCATCGGTGGCTCCAGCTGGGAGCAGGAGGAGCGCGACCGCTTCCGTTCCACCATGGTGCCCGTGGAAAATCAATTGGCCGCCGGCCAGGCCGCCACCAGCGAACAGCGCCGCATCCAGCCCGCCACCAGTCGGGCCGTGGTGCCAGAGGAGCAGCTGGAGTACGTGGAGGTGGAGGAGCGGCGCGAACGCGAGCCCCTGCGCCAACGCCGCTACCTGGATGAAGACGAGCCCGAGTACAGACCAGAAGATCGGGAGCCCAGGGGGGCAGCTGGCCCCTGGGGCCAGTTCGATCGCCCCAACCTGGATCGCCGCGATTTCGATCGCGGTGAGCGGGAAGATAGAGAAAGGGACCAGTTGGGGCGCGATCGCTTCGATCTCGATCGGTCTGATTCCTATCGCCGGGATCTCGATCGCCGGGATATGGATAGGGGCGAGCCAGCGAGGCCGGATTTAGACAGGCGTAATCTAGACAGAGGCGATCTTGGCAGAAGCGAACTAGATAGGAACGACCTAGATAGGAGCGAATCAGATAGGCGCTTTATGGGCAGGAGTGACCTGGACAGGCGCGGCTTAGGCAGTGGCGACCTAGGCAGTGGCGGCTTAGGCGGTGTTGACCTGTATGGTCAGGATCGCTATGGTCGCGATCCGGAGCGATTCGATGCCGAGGCAGGTGATCCAGGCAGTCGTGATGCCTATAGCCGTGACGCCTCAAGTCGCGATACCTATGGGAATGATAATTATGGGAATAATGATTATGGGAATGATGCTTATGGCCGTGATCGCGGCCCACGAGATCTAGGCCGCCGAGATTTTGATCTGCCCAATAGAGAGCCCCAGCTGCAAAACCGCTGGGATCAGGATCCCAGTGAGTTGGATAGACCAGCCGGCCGCGGCCTTGATCCGATCAAGGATCGCCAGCTCGATGCAAGCGAAAGATCCCCATCGCAGCCCAGCGCTGCAGCTGGCCGCGCCCTGGAGGCCCGCCCCGCCCCGCGCCGCCACGACAGTGGCCCCCTGGATGTGGAGGTGGAACCCCTGCCCCAGGCCGGGCGCCAGGATCCATCTACCCAACAAGATCCAGCCCCCCGTCAGCTAGATGATCGCGACACGGGTTTTGAAGATCCCTGGTAAAATTTGCCCATTGATTTATGTTGGTCTGCCCTTCGCCGGGGGAGAGATGTCTGGCAATTAGGCTAATTTATCCCAAGCCAATTTATCCCAAGCCAATTTGGTCCAGGCCTATTGAGCCCTTGTTGCTCGGTTGCCGTGAAGCTGCCGAATGTTCAAGGGCATAGGCGTGGTCTATATCTCTATAGGTTCATACTGCATCTCTATAGGTTCATACTGCCGCGCTGGCCGCGGCGAATGGCATCACTTTGGCTGAAAGTTTAGTGAGGCTGAATTCACGCAATAGCGCAGCCCCGTTGGTGCCGGACCATCGTTGAATACGTGGCCCAGGTGGGCATCGCAGCGGCTGCAGCGGATTTCCGAGCGCACCATGCCATGGCTGCGATCGTCGTGGCGGCTGATGGCGCCGGGTTGGGCGCCATCCCAAAAGCTGGGCCAGCCGGTGCCCGATTCAAATTTGGTATCGGAGCTGAATAGTTCGTTGTCGCAGCAGACGCAGCGATACATGCCGCTGGCCTTGTTATCCCAGTAGATGCCGGTGAAGGCCCGTTCGGTGCCCCCCTTGCGGGCAACCGCATATTGCTCGGGTGTGAGCTTTGTGCGCCATTGCTCATCGCTCTGCTGGGGGCTCGGCCCGCTGCAGTGGGGCTCGCTGGTCTGGAGCTGGGTGGGGTCGGTCATGGCGGGCAGCTGGAGGGACCCAGGTGAAGGGGGCAGTATCTGGATATTAGGCAGTAGCCTTAGGCAGTCGCGCTTAAGTCGTAGCGCTTAAGCAGTTGCGACTAAGCTGTAGCGCTTAAACCGTAGCCATTGGGGAGTATATCTCACTCTACAGCTCCTGAATATAGGGCACCTAAAAAGAATGGCCATTTGGCTTTCTCGAGTCAAGGGTGAGCAATTTGAAGCTATGTTTCTATCGCCATGAGATATGTGATATTTGGGATTTTTTGAGCTGCGCTTTAATCCTTTCGCAGCTAGTGCTGGTTCTCGCTCAACTGGCAGGTCTGGTTATCGCCAAGGGTTTGGCGGCCATTCTCGCTGCCGTTTCGTGCATAAGCGGTTTGGTTCATAAGAGGTTTGGTTCATAAGAGGTTTAGTACATAAGCGGTTTGGTTCATGAATCCAGCTGTCGCTCGGGCTGTGCCGCTGCTGGGTCACCTGCTGGCGCAGCTCCTGGGCCCGCCGGTGAGCCAGGCAGCAGCAGCTCCACCTGTTCGGCCAGGGCCGCCACGGCACCGGGGCGACCCCGCAGGCTTTGCAGGTCGGCTCTCATGCCGGCGAGGCGCTCGGGATTTGACAGCCAGTCGGCCGCTTCGGCGGCGATCTGGGCGGGGGTGATCGCCCCCACCCGCTCCGGCACCACCGCCCGGCCAGCGGCGATGTTGGGCCAGGCCAGGAAGCCGCGGTGGCGCATGCGCCAGGCCGTCAGCGCCACCCCCAGCAAACGACGCAGCAGCGGCAGGCGAGCCAGTAGCCCCAGCCAGCCATCCCAGGCCTGCATCAGCTGCAGATGCTGGGTGGGCACCAGCACCACCATCGGCACCCCCAGGGCGCCCAGTTCGGCGGTGTTGGCCCCCACGGTGGTCAGCGCCAGCTGGCACTGGGCCAGGGCGCCATGGGCGGGATGGGCCAGCAGCAGTTCAATGCTGTTGCCGGCGGGGGTGCGCAGCGCCTCTCCCCCCGGCAGGCTGCCCGCCACCAATCGTGGTTGGCCGGAGCTGTAAAAGCGGAACAGGGGATTGCTGGGGGCGGCGTAGTTGCAAAGTTCGGCCGCTGAGGTGGTGGGGGCCACCGGCAGCAGGAATTTGCAGCCGGGGCGCAGCAGCGCCAGCCGATCCACCACCTCCAACAGGAACGGCATGCCCACCAACAATTTGGCCCGCTTGGAGCCGGGCAGCAGCGCCAGCCACTCCCCGGCTGGCAGGGGCGTTTGGCTGCGGGCGTCGGCGGATAGATCCGCCATCAGGTCGCCCACCACCGTGCAGCGGCCGCGCCAGCGGGGTGCCAGGCGCTCGGCGGCCTTGGGCCCCATGGCGGCGATGCGGTCGTTCCAACGGGGCCAGCGGGCCACCCATTCGGCATAGGTGAGATGGCGATAGCCCAACCGCGCCGAGAGCAGCACGCTCCAAAATTGATCTCCCCCCAGGAACACCACCACCCCCTGGGCTGGCCAGCTGCCGTACCGCTGCGGCCGCAGCAGCAGCCACCAGAAATTGCGGGCTTTGCTGATCTGTTCAAACAGTCCCCAGCTCTCGGCGAGCTGGTGCTCCTTGCCGGTGGCGTTGGGACAGGGCACCAGCACCAGGCGCAGACCGATCGGCGCGGCGGCTGCCAGGGGGCGCAGCGGTTGGTCGCGATGCAGGCGCAGGGCCAGGGGCTGCACCCAGGTGGCCATTTCGCCAGGGCCATTGCTCATCAGCACCAGCGCCACCGATGCCGAATTAGAGGCCGGAGTAGCGGCCGGAGCGGATGCCGGAGTATTCGCCTCCTGCGTCAATTGGGCCTCGGCAGCGGTTGGGAGCATTCCAGCGGATCACCTGCGCTTGCGGCCAGCCGGCTTGGCCGCAAGCCAGAAGGCTTGATCGCTACTGCAAGGGCCCTATGGGGCTCACTGAGAAAGTGCCTGCACGATCAGGCAGCATCAATGGCGTGCC
>JBIKVR010000111.1:0-8467 GCA_044356735.1 Prochlorococcaceae cyanobacterium | reverse complement strand
TAAGGTGGCAATGATTCGATTGGCCTTCGGCCAGTTTCCAGAAAATCCTATACCTGATCAAAGCAGGGCGCAACCACGTCGCCGGGGCAGCGACAAATTGTTGCATGTGTTGCCCACGCCCAGCTTCCTCAACGAAGCGAGCTCTTCACACGATTCAGGACATCAAGGATCAATCACATAAAGGATCAATGACATAAAGAACTGTGGCCACCGCTGGCATTTCTTTGGAACAGGTGACGGAATCACGGCACCCATGCTACGGCACCCATGGGGCCGCATCGTCTTGCAGCATCATGGCGCTGCCACGGCATTGCCCTGTTGGAGCCTGCTAAGCCATTCCTCAGCTTCTCCCTAGCGGGGCGGATGCCCTACCAACCTGCGCCACCTTGCCGGCTGATGTGGAAGCGACCCGTTATGGGCCCCAGCACAGTGCCCTGGTGGGTCTTCTGGGAGTGCCTTTCCCTTGAGTTTCAGCAAGACCCAGGCGCTTCTGGATCAGCTCCTGGAGTATGCCTTTGGCGGTAACCTCTGCGCGGATGACTGTTTATATGAGCTGAGCGATCGTTTCCAGTCCTACAACTACTTGCTCTTGTAACAGCTTTAACTGTGCTGGGTTAAAGTGATTCGCTATTTGACGGCCTTCGCTGAATGGTAGCATGTCAGTGCCCAGGTCGGAGCTGAATTGCTGATATTGCAGCAACAGCTGTTTGGACAGTGACGTCAGTGGAATGAAGGCAAGATCGATGCGATCGCAACCCTGAATTGCTCAGTTCACTGCGCCAATTAATTACCCCCTCAGCGCTAAGCGATCAGGGGTGGATTGACGCAGTGGGTGTATCTACCTTTGAACGGATAGAATCAGCGAACAGCGGGCTGGAATTCGTGGCTGAGGATTGGCTTCATGAAGAACAGCTTGGCCATTTCCTTGCCGTTGGCGATCCAATAGGGAATCTTTTTGAGATTTCGTATCGGAGCGGGGCCACCGTCTTGATCTGCCTTGCTGAGCTTGGCGTTATTTTCAACGAGCTTCTCGAGGCGTTCCCAGAATTTTGGATTTTTTACATCTAGTACAACGGGGAATACCCGAGCCGAAGTCTCGTTGGTTTTGTCGATGACATATTTATCGTATTCACGGGCATCTAGTCCCAGTGCCTCATAAAACTCCTTGCGGGCCACGTCGCGCACGTACATGGTGGCAAATACGGCCAGCAGGAAGAAGCGGCACCAGAGGCGGGCCACCGGACCGCGCACCGTGCTGGGTTGAGCCTTCATCAGGGCATCGAAGAAGTCGCCATGGCGATTTTCGTCCTGGCACCAATTCTCGAAAAAGTTGAAAATCGGGTAAATCTTGCTTTCGGGATGCTGCTCTAAATGACGGTAAATCGCAATATAGCGCCAGTAGCCAATCTTCTCGGATAGGTAGGTGGCGTAAAATATGAATTTAGGCTTGAAATAGGTATATGCTTTGTTTGCCGTGAGGAAGCCCAGGTCTAATTGCAGGCCGAAGTCGCTCATCGACTTATTCAAGAAACCGGCATGGCGGGCCTCATCCCTGGCCATGTGGGCAAAGCATTCGGCCAGCAGCGGATTTTTCTGCTTGATGCGACGGCTGAGTTCCTTGTAGAGCAGGAAGCCGGAAAACTCTGAGGTGCAGCTCTGCTCCAGGAATTCGACAAACACTTTGCGGGTGTCGGGATCGAGCTTTTCGGCAGCTCCCTCGAAGACATCCGTGCGCACAAAATGGTGGCGGTTGTAGTCCTTGCGAAACTCTTCGCAGATGGCCTCTAGCTCCACCTCGTTGGGGCGGAGGTCCATGGCCGCCATGGCCTCGAAGTCGGTGGTGTAGAAGCGGGGCGTGAGGATCGTGTCCTTCACCGGCGCCTTGATGGCTGGGGCATCAGGGCTGCCGAGGGCCATGGGGGCATCTACGGGAGCGGTTGCTGTGGCGGGAGGCACCATCGAGCGGTACGGCTGTGGCTTTGGCCCCATCGTAGGTGTCGCCGCCAATGCAACTGCTGACATGCGTCAGCAGTTGTGACTATTGACCTTCGCTGCTTGGGCCAAGGTTGGCCAAAGCTGGCCACGGATGGCATGCACTTTGGTCGTGACCATGGGAGAGAGCAGACGCCGACCATGGCTGAGGGCAGGCCCAGTGGGGCCCAGCCAGCTGGGGCCTGGTGAGCCCGGAGCCAGGGCACATCTGAACAACCAACCGTCAGCTCGGTGATTTTGTCACCCGAAAACCGTTGCGGCATCAGGGCTGCATGGGCCCTGGCTCGCGTTTCCCAGAGTCTCCCCCAGCTTGCTAGTTGGGGCCCAGCCACTTCTGGCCATTGAGCCGTTGCACCAGGCGAGATACCAGCAGGGGCAGGGTGATTTTTTTCTCATCGATCAAGAACGACTCCAGCAGGCTCGGTTCGGCCCCGGCCTCCGCCACGGCGATCGTCTTGGCCGAGCTGATGTCCTCGGCGGTGAAGCAGAGCCAAAAGCGGCGCTCGCCTGGCAGGCTGCCCTTCACCATCCAGCAGGGGCTGCCGACTACGGGCATGGCGCCCTGGCTGAATTCCAGTTGGGGCTCAGCTCCGCCGTAGCCCTGGATGTCCTTGGCCAAAGCCGGTAGCAACAGCTCCGGCACGAAGCTGCCAAAAGGCTTGTCTTCGGGCGCGGGCGGCTTGGCTTTCGGGGCCGGCTTGGCCTCAGCGGTGGGGGGCTGGCTGGCAGTGTCGCTGTCCGGCACGGCTGGGGCGGAAAGGATGATGCAAGTGTAGGGAGCTGGCAGGGCGGTGCAGGTATCTTTTGTCCCCCAGACTGGCCCCTCAAACTGGCCCCTCAAACTGGCCCACCAAAGGGACCATCAGACGGGCCCACGCAGACGGGATAGAAGGGCTTGCTGCCCATTGCCTCCTTGCCTTAACGGATCCCGATTATTCGCTTACGACTTCCCGCTGCCGATTGCCAGTCGACGTTTAACAATCTGCCCCTCAGAAGAGCAGTGGTTCACCAGTCTTCCTGTTCGGGCAATGATTGATCCCAGCCATCGCCCTCACTCGTATTTGCACTCGCACTTGCACTTGTATGGGCACTGGCACTGGTGGTCGCAGCCCAGGGGGGCTGGCTATCTGGGCTGGCACTCGCGGCTCTAACCGGTTTGCGGATCACCCGAAAGGGCACTTCAACGGTGGGCGGCGGTGCCCCCGGCGGCCGCGCTGGCGCTGGGTTGGCGGCCAACGGATCGTTCCAGTAGTTGGCTTGCCGGTCCAGGTTTTGGCGACTGGCGCTACGGCGGCCGGTAGTTTCGCTATACGCGGGGTCCCAGGCAGGAGATTCGCGGCGGCGGCCCGGCGCCTCGGCCTTGAGTTGCACTTGCCGCCGCGCCGCAACACCGGATTGCAGGGCGGCCGAGGTGGCAGCTGCGCTCAGCAGGCCGCCACCGCCGACCGCCAGGGCCAGCCAACTGCCCAGGGGCAGGGCCGGACTGGTCCAGATCAGCAGGCGCAGGCTCACCGCCGGGCTCAGATTCAATGCCGCCAGAGCCAGAACGGCCAGCAGCGGGGCCAGCAGGGTGAACAGCAATAGGCGTTGCAGCAGGCGATTCATCCCGGTTGGCTTGATCCCAGTTGGCCAGGCGGGCCCTGCCAACGCCGCAGCTCGCCCAGGTCGTAGCCCAGCACATCGAAGACGCGGATGACCAAAAAATCCACCATCTCCTCCAGGCTGCTGGGTTGGTGATACCAGGCCGGCACCGGCGGCGCGATCCGGGCTCCGGCTTCCGCCAGGGCGGTGAGATTGCGCAGGTGCACCAGGCTCCAGGGGGTTTCCCTCGGACAGATCACCAGCGGTCGCCCCTCCTTGAGATGCACATCGGCGGCCCGCTCCACCAGATCGGTGGCCACACCGCCGGCGATGCGACCGACGCTGCCCATCGATGCCGGCAGGATCACCATGCCGCGGGTGCGGTAGCTGCCGCTGGCAATGGCGGCGGCCTGGTCATTCCAGCGATGGCAGCGCAGGCTGCCGGTCTTGGTGCCGGTGCGCTCCCGCCAGAAGCGCTCCTGGGCATCCGGTTCGGTGGGCAGCCGCAGCCCCATTTCCGCCCACCAGACACCGATGGCGCCGCGGCTGGTGACCAGCTCCACCGTCTCGCCGGCCTCCAGCAGCAGCTGCAGGGCCCGCTGGGCCAGCGGTTGGGCGGAGGCACCCGATACCGCAAGCACGATCGGCAGGGAATTCAGTGCTGCGGTGGGCGAGGCTGCTGTGGGCGAGGCCGCCTGCATCGATCAATCCTCGCTGGGCAGGCCCAGGAGCTCTGGGTCTTGATCGCTGCCAGTTGCGGCCCCTGAATCGGTGTCTTCATAGCCCTCGGGGAGCACCACGGCCAGATCTATTTGGTGGCGCAATGCGTCAACTTTTTGGATCTCCACCTCCACCGAATCCCCCAGCATGTAGCTGCGGCGATTCTTGCGACCCACCAGGCGATTTTGGCGTGAGCGGTATTCGTACCAGTCGTCTTTTAGGGAGCTTACATGTACTAATCCCTCTACATTGGAGGGTGGTACTTCCACGAAGAAACCATAGCTCTGCACGCCGCTGATGATGCCGGGAAGGATTTTCCCAACCAGGGGTTCGGCCTGGCGAGCCTGGGCCATGGCCACCACATCCGCCTGCAATTCGGCCAGGAAGCGCCGGCGACCATTCAGCTTTTGCACCAATCCCTGCAGCAGGGCTTCCTTGGCGGGGTTGAGCAGACTGGGCGCCAGCAGCGGCCAATCGATCTGGCCATGGCAGCTATCGGAGGTGAGGTCTACACAGGTCTTATGACGCACGCTTGGGCGGTCTTTGCCCTCGCTGAGTAGCAGGATCAGTAATTGTTGATTCCATAGATCGGCGTAATGGAGGCCAGGGCAGCAGGCCGGTGCCACCGCCGCTGCTTCCGTGGGCAGGCCAGCCAAGACATGGCTACCCGGGCTTTGGCTGAGTTGGACCGGCTTGATCACATCCTCCAGCTGCTGTTGCAGAGAGCGGCTGCGGTCGGTGTTGGCGAACACCCTGGCCAGCTCAGGGGCATTGGCGTTGCCCTCCTCGCTCAGTTCCAGGGGGATCTCCAGGGCCAGGGCCGTGCGAGCCACCTCGTTCAGCTCGGCGGCATCGGCAGCGGGGTTGATGGCGTAGATCGCCGGCAGTTCCAGGGCCTTGAGATGGCTGCCATAGGCGCGGTCCGCCAGTAGCAAGGCCTCTCGCAACAGGGCCACCGGGCTGGTGTCAGCCAGGGCCACCAGCCAGCCGTCCAGGGCGGCATCGGGTGCACCGATTGCCAGATCTCCCAGGCTGTCGATGCCAGGTAGCGACAGCTCTAGGTCGATGGAGCCGGCGGCGATGCGCCGCTGACGCAGTAAGCCCGTGATCGCCACCAGGGCTTCCAGCTGGGCCAAATAGGGCTTGAGCGCCTTGAGGGCTACCGGCGTGGTACGGCTTTTGGGCTTCCGCTCCGCCAGGGCATCGAGTGCGCTGCTATCGATGCTGGCCGCTGGCTTGATCAAGCTCCGGCAAAAGCGGAAGTGCTGCAGGGCTCCATCTGGATCGAGCTCCAGGGCCACCGAGACGGCCGCCTGGGTGTGGCCCACTTTGAAGGCGGCCGCTTTAGACAGGGATGGACTGAGCATCGGCAACCACTGGTTGCCCAGGCAGATGGCATCGGCCTGCTGCCTTAGCCACAGATCCAAGCCACTACCCGCCGTTAGGCGTTCTGCAATGGCGGGGCTGTGCACCCATAGGGTCCAGCCGCCCCCCTCGCGCTCAACGGCGCTGAGGGCCGGCAGGCCGGGGGCTTCCCTGCCTTGCCACAGCTCGATAAGCAGCGCGGGCAGCTCGCTGAGATCGGTGCGTTCCTTATCGGGGAGGTTTTTGAGTACGGCGCGGGGGGCGGCGGGCCGGGAGTTGAGGTGGTGCTTGGTGAGCAGCAGTTCCAGATCCGCCTCTTCCCCGCCATTCACGGGCAGACGACGGGCCACGTGACCCAGGGGAGCAAATTGGGCCACCGGGTAGCGATCGATCGCCACCTCCACCACCGAATTCTGTTCGGGATCGAGGTGGGCCTCGTCCTCTGCTGGCAGCTCGATGCTGGTGAGCAGTCGATCATCGAGAGGCGTCGCCACCAGACGCTCGGCCTGGTGTTCCAGCTGGGCCAGCAAGCTGGTGGTTTGGCGCTCGAGGATGCATTGCACGCCGCCTTCCGGAGAGCGGCGACGCCCCCCTTCTCGGGTCACCCGCACCAGCACCCGATCGCCATTCCAAGCGTGGTTCAGCTGGTGGTCACGGATGTAGACGTCCTCGCCGCCGTCCTCCCGCAGGGCGAAGCAGAAGCCCTTACTGGAGCAGCGCAGGCGGGCGGGAATCAGCTCGGGAGTCTCAAGGCGCATCAGACCAGCCTCGGTGTCATCCAGGAGGCCGAGCTTGATCAGACCGTGAATGCCGATGCGCAATTGCTGCTTATCGACTGTGGCGCTGAGGCTCAGGGCCTTCTCGAGCTGGGCGATCGGCAGGGCCTCGTTGAGGGGAAGCTGGTCGAGCAGGTCGGCGACCGTGAACTTCATCGGCAGTTACAGCTGGGGCTGGCAGGAGAATTGGCGGTGTCCACCACTGGTCCCGAAGGGCGTCTGGCGGCTGGCCGGGGCGGGAGAGGGACCGAAGCGCTGTCCCTTGATCCCGAACCGATTCAATTCAGTTTAAAGATCAGTCGGCTCGCCGCTGCCTTTGAGCGGTCCTGATCTGACGATCAGCCGGATGCCGATGATCAAGAAGCCAAGCGAGGCGGCCAACTGCAAGCTGTTGGTGGGGATGACAGTGGAGAGTGATCCACCTGCGGCCGCCCCCAGCAGGCTGGCCAGCACCAGGGCCAGGGAACTGCCCAAAAACACGGCCAGGGGTCTGGGGGAGGTGCCACTGATGGTGACGATCGCCAGCTGGGTCTTGTCGCCCAGTTCCGCCAAGAAAACCGTGGCATAGGTAGACGTGAGCAGCGCGAGATCCATGGGATTTAAGCTCTGGGTGGAAGCGGGATGATTTAAGTGGTAATTACTAGATTGAACTGATTGGTACTGGGCGAAAGCAGTGGGATTTAAGCCTGGAGTCGCTCGCTGGAACACTCAGCAGATTCGCCCAGCTGCCAGCTGCCACCTGCCAGCAGCTACTGATCAGCCCAGGGGCAAGCCGTCGGGCAGGGGGGCGAGGTTGAGTACCGCCTGTCGCCCTAGCCATAGGCCCAGGCCCACCATCAACAGGCCCGCCAGGCGCTCCAGTTGCTGCGGTGGCAGCACCTTGGCCAGCCAGCGCCCCAGCAGCACCCCCACCAGGCTGGAGCTGATCAGGGCCAGGGAAGCGCCCACAAAAACGATCGCCGGACGTCCGGACTGGGCAGCCAGTAGCAGGGCGGCCAATTGGGTCTTGTCGCCCAGTTCGGCCAAAAAGACGGTGGTGAAGGTGGTCAACAGTGCCGCCCCCCAGCTGCCAGCTTTGTTGTCAGCTGCGGTTTCATCGGGCTGCCCAGGGGGAGAGCCTGGTTCAGGGGCAGAGTTGGGATCAGGGCCAGAGCCAGGCTCTGGATTTGGCGGGGCCTTTGGGTCCGGAACGTCGCTCATGGCTTGTGAAGAAGCTCAGGGTTGCTGGCGGATCGCCCGCAGGAACCGCCGCATCACCCTGCCACGACCGCCGTATTCACTGCGAATCTGTTGCTTACAGCAGCTGATCGCCAGTTCATTGGCTGCCTGCATCTCAAGCGCCGCTTCCCCCTGGTTAGGGCTGCCAAACAAGCTCATCAGGTTTTCCACCCGGCAGAAGTCGGGCCGCTGGTCGTAAATGCGGCAACGACGCCCACCGGTGTCGAAGTGAATGCACCAGCCATCCGCACCCACCATGGACAGGTAAAGCTCGCGCTGCTGGGCATCGAGGGCTTCGATCGCTTCGCCCCTTTCACTGGGATCTAGCCGGCAACAGGCTCCACAGCCGCTGATGCACTGCCATTGCTGGCGACTTGAGGCGTGATTGGCCTGGGAGGAGCAGGGCATCAGCGTCGAGGCGGCAATCGGATCCATTCAGCCACGGCTGGGGGCTGGGGGCTGTGGCTGTGGCTGGGAGCTAGCTAGCCCGCCACCCCTGTGACAAGCCATCACAGGGGTGGGGCGCCTGGGCTTGGGCGTCGCTGCGGGCGCGTAAACTGATAACTAGCGCCATTCACCGACGAGCGGATTCATGGGCATTGATTTTCACCTGATCGCCAACTTCGCCGCCCTGGCCCTGATCACCCTGGCTGGCCCCGCCGTGGTGTTCATCCTGTTCTTCCGCCGCGGCGCCCTCTGAGCGGCTGCAGGCTTTGATCTGAACGGCGCCGCCCTTACCGATCGATAGGGAAGGGTGCTGCCCATCCTTTGGCTGGGGAAGGGCGCTTGGCTTCCTCTGGATGGGAGCTGCCCTT
>JBIKVR010000127.1:0-6708 GCA_044356735.1 Prochlorococcaceae cyanobacterium | reverse complement strand
CCAGTGTCGGAGAGGTTTCTTCGCGGCGCCTGAAAAAATCAGCAGTTCTGGGCAGCTGATTTTCTAATAGCCAAGCCAATCCCGGCATTGGCCATTGGCAAGGCTCTTGGCCAACAAAACTTCTGCAACATCTAATCAGCGCTGTACATGGTTTGGGCCCTGCATAGCTGCAGCCTGAACAGCTGCAGCCTGAACCGAGGCAAACGCGGCCAGTTGGGCCCAATTTTTCCCTGGGCAAGGGGGATAGGGTTTTAGTTACGCCAACCAAAAGCCAGGCGATGGAACCAGCTCCTGCAGGCAAAGGCCCCTGGCAGCCATGCGAAAAATCTGCACTATCCAGCCTCTCATCTGGGCAGCTCTGGTACTGGATCTGGCTGCCTTGGAGCAGCGATCACGCCGCCAGGCCTAGTGCCATAGCTGCTTCGTGAAGCAGGGCCCGCACATAGGGGTGATCCATGGCGTCATCGGCTTCCCCTGTGGCGGCTGGCTTGCTGGTAGTTGAATTGCTGGTAGCTGAATTTGAGTTGTTAGAAGATATGTCGGCGCTTGCTTTGGGGGCGGGACGGCGAATCTCAGCTCCATCTGAGTTGCGAATCACTAACATCTCGCCCTGGCGGTGACACCAGTAGCGGCGATTGCGTCTTTGCAGCACCACCACTCCATTGCCATCGGCGCCTAGGGCGGAGCCGCGTAGGGCCTGGAGTTCCAGTTGCAGGCGCTGCTTGCCCTGCCAGTTATCGAGGCGTAACCGGTAGGCCACATCCACCACCGCCGGCAGCTTGGCATCGCCAGCCCAGCGCCAGGCGATCCCCCGCAGCTCGGTATCCCCCTGGCGCAGCTGAACTTGGAGGTGGCCACCCCTGAGTAGTTTCTGACTGCTCACCAAGCAGCCACTACTCCAGAACAGCGGCTGGGGATTGCCGATCCCAAAGGGTTCTAGCCGCTGCAGGGCCTGCCAAAATTGATAGTCGATGCGCTCCAGTGGCAACAGCACCTCTGGCTCCACCGCCGGGCTGCCCGCCTGCCGCTCGATCCAGTGCTCGGCCAATTGGTTGAGCTGCCCATGCAGGGCACTGACCCGTTCGGCTTTCACGGTGAACCCCCCCGCCGCCGGATGGCCGCCGTAGCGCTCCAGCAGCCCTGAGCAGGCAGCAAGGGCCGCATCCACGGCAAAGCCGCGCGGTGCCCGCACCGAGGCCCGCAGCAGGCCATTGCCCTCGCCCGCCAGCAGGGCCACCGGCAGCCCGTAGCGCTCCATCAGCCTGGCTGCCACGATGCCGATTACGCCATGGTGCCAATGGCCCTGGGCCAGCAGCAGGAAGGGGGAGCTGTGGGTGCCATCGGCCTCGATCAGGGCCAGAGCTTCCGCTTCAATCGCCTGGCACAGTTCGCGGCGTTGGCGGTTGAGGGCCTCGCAGTCCTGGGCCCTTTCCAGAGCCAATTCCTCATCTTCTGTGGTGAGCAGTTCCACCACCAGGCTGGGATCGCCAAGCCGACCCACGGCATTGATGCGTGGGGCAATCTGAAAACCCACGGCCTGGGCATCGAGGCCGCTCTCCCCCAGTCCGGCCAGTTGGCGCAGGGCTTGCAGGCCCGGCAGGGAACTATGGGCCAGCTGGGGCAGACCGTCTAGCAGCCAGCGACGGTTGACGCCGATCAGGGGTGCCATGTCGGCGATCGTGCCGATGCAAAACAAATTCAGGGCCACCTGCAGGCAGTCCTTGCGCTTGAGCTGGCGGCAGAGGTCGGCGGCGAGCACGTAGGCCAGACCCACTCCCGCCAAGCCGCGAAAGGGCGAGTTGGCCGGGGTGACGGCCGGATGCAGCAATGCCAGGAAGGGCGGCAGCTCAGCCGGCAAGCTGTGGTGGTCGGTGAGGATCACCTCCACCGCCAGCTCCTGGGCCAGCTGCAGCGCTTCCGCAGCGGCGATGCCGTTGTCGACGGTCACCAGCAGGCGAACGCCCTGGTCCGCCAACCTCTGAACCATGGAGCGGTTCAGTCCATAGCCATCGTCCTGACGGCTGGGGATCGCCGCCAGGGGGCGCGCCCCCAACCTTTGCAACACCCCCACCAGCAGGGCCGTGCTGGTCATCCCGTCGGCGTCGTAGTCGCCGCAGATAGCCACCGATTCTCCGGCTTTGCAGCAGCTGATCAATCGCTTTACCGCTGCTGCCAGGTCGGCAAAGTGGCGCCTGGCAGACGGGGCCGCCGGCGGATCCAGCAGGGCTTCAATCGCAGCTGCCGTGCCGTAACCGCGTCTGTGCAGCAGCACCGCCAGCTCCAGGGGCAACCGCTGGGCCAGCTCTGGCCCGAGGGAGCTGAGGAATGCCTGCGGATCTGGCAGGGGCGCGGGTAGCTGCCAGCGTTGCTCGGATGTGGAATGGAGCAGCGCATACCCTGGCCGTTGGGCGCATTCTGCTGGCTTGTCCGGCTTATCGGCTTTGCCGGTGGTGCTGCACCTAGGGTTTTCAGTCACGGTGAGCGGATCAGGAGCCGATGGTCTCTGTAGTTAGTTCCCCGCTGAGGGCCATCCTCTGGGATGTGGATGGAACCCTGGCCGAGACCGAACGAGACGGCCATCGCATCGCCTTCAATACCGCCTTTCGCGAGGCTTCGATATCTCTGAATTGGGATGCCGAGGAGTACGGCAGCCAGCTAGCCATCGCCGGGGGAAAGGAGCGCATCGCTGCTGCTCTGCAGCAATTGAGGGGCACCGCCCCGGATCCAGAAGAGCTGGAGCGCCTTCAGGCCGCCAAGCAGCTCCATTACAGCGCTCTTGTGGAGGCGGGTGCCATTCAACTCAAGCCTGGAGTTGCCACCATGATCGCGGCGGCCAAGGCGGCCGGGCTGCGCCAGGCGCTGGTCACCACCAGTGGCCGATCGGCCGTGACCGCCCTGGTGCGCCGTTGCCTCGGCTCCCTGGCGGAAGCCCTGGAACTATGGGTTTGCGGCGAGGATGTCGCCCGCAAGAAGCCCGATCCCCAGGCCTATCTACTGGCGATGGAGCAGCTGGCCTTACCGCCCGCCGCCGCCTTGGCCATCGAAGACACGGGCAACGGGCTGCAGGCGGCGACGGCGGCTGGCCTGGGCTGTGTAATTAGCCTCAGCTACTACGGCAGCCGCGAGTCCATGCAACGGTATGACTCGGCACTGGCGGTGGTGCAGGGTTTTGGGCCCGGCGCTGAGGTGATCCGGGGACCTGCCTGCGCAGCGGCTGGAGTGGGGTTGGCCTATCTCCAGCAACTCGTCGCCGGGCGCGGTTGAGGCGGCCATGGTTAGATTAGCTCTTGAGAGTACCCGTTTCGAGCGTTTCGCCAAGGCTTTGGCCGCAGCGCTATTCGGCCAGTTGAGGGGTAGTTGGCGGCGCCGCAGCGCCCTGATCTTGGCTTTGTTGCTGGGGTTTTATGCCGGCAACAACGTCACCGCCTATGTGCTTTGGCGCATGCCCGGCGGCCGGCCGGCGATGGTGCTGGCCACGGTGCTGATCTTGGAGCTGATCGTGCGACTGCGGGGGCGCTGGGTGCGGGAGACTCCACCACTGGCGTGGCTTTTGTTAGACAACCTGCGCATCGGCCTGGTCTATGCGGTGGTGCTCGATGCTTTCAAGCTCGGCACATAAACCTGCTGGTCCAGAACCAAGCCTGCCTGTTGCCCGATTGCTGCACCGCTAATTGCGCATTGCCATGGGGAATCGCCATAAGAAATTTCCATCGGCAAAATTCTAGTGCTGCCCTGCAACGGGGCTTTTCAGCCTTTCCAGCGGGCTTTCAACCATTCCAGCGGGCATTTGGCGATGTCTGGCTGCCATCAGCCGAACATCATCAAAAAACGGGGCCCGGCTAATTGGCCCGGCTAATTGGCCCAGATACTGGGCCCGGTAATTACCAGGTCCAGGATCGCGATGCCGCTTTAGGGAGCTGTTGCCGATCAGTCCTCGGAGTCTTCTGATTCCTCAGCCACCGGGTAAATGAAGCCTTGGGCGCGACCGCTGAGCACGGACTTGCCCAGGGAGAGGGCCTTTTGAGCGGCCTGGGCGGCTTTGGCCTTCCAGGTGGCATGGCGCTGGTTGCGCTTGCCCTTTGAGGTTTTCTTCTTGGGAACAGCCATCCCAGGTTTCCTACAGCCAAAGGAAGATCATCCGCTGACGACTCGCCCTTCGTCAAATCGCTAAGCTCCCAGGAAAGCCGGATTCGAGTGAGCAGCGGCGTTTCCCCGGCAACCAGCCCAGATCAGCCGGCTCCAGGTGTGATCAGCCCTAGCCCGGTCCAGCCGGCCCCTGGCGGCCCCTCAGCCCAGTCTGCGACTGGCTCTAACCACTCTGCGCCCACCCCGGGCCAGCTCAAGGGCAGTGCTGGCTCCGATCCGGCTACCCCCTCCTACAGCCAGCTGCTGAGGGAGCTCACCAGCGGCAGGGTGAAGGAGCTGGTGTTGGCCCCGGGCCGCAGGCAGGTGCTGGTGCGATACCAAGACGGCAGAAGCGCCGAGGTGGCGATCTTCAGCAACGATCAGCTGCTGCTGCGCACTGCCGAGCAGGCCAAGGTGCCCCTGACGGTGCGCGATGAACGCTCCGAGGCCATGGTGGCCGGATTGGTGGCTAATGGTCTGCTGGTGTTGCTCTTGTTTGCAGCGCTGGCGGTTCTGATTCGTCGCTCTGCCCAAATGGCCAATAAGGCGATGGGATTTGGCCGCAGTCAGCCGCGCCTGCAGCCCAAGGGTGGGCCGGTGGTGTGCTTCGAGGACGTGGCTGGCATTGCTGAGGCCAAGGAAGAGCTCCAGGAGGTGGTCACCTTTCTCAAGGAGCCGGAGCGCTTCACTGCGGTGGGGGCAAAAATCCCCAAGGGCGTGCTGCTGGTGGGACCCCCGGGCACCGGCAAAACGCTGCTAGCCAAGGCGATCGCCGGCGAAGCTGGCGTGCCCTTCTTTTCGATGGCGGCCTCTGAATTCGTGGAGATGTTTGTTGGCGTAGGTGCCAGCCGCGTCCGAGACCTGTTCCGCAAGGCTAAGGAAAAGGCTCCGTGCATAATTTTTATCGATGAAATTGATGCTGTAGGTCGCCAACGCGGTGCGGGAATCGGCGGTGGCAACGACGAGCGGGAGCAAACGCTCAACCAGTTGCTCACAGAAATGGATGGCTTTGAGGACAACGGCGGGGTGATTTTGTTGGCGGCCACCAATCGTCCTGATGTGCTTGATACGGCCTTGATGCGACCTGGCCGGTTCGACAGGCAGATCCGTGTCGATTTGCCCGATCGTCGCGATCGCGAGCAAATCCTCGCCGTGCATGCCCGTAGTTGCCCCCTATCTGTTGAGGTAAATCTGGCCGACTGGGCCTGTCGCACCCCCGGTTTTTCCGGTGCCGATCTGGCTAACTTGTTGAATGAAGCCGCTATTTTAACTGCGAGGCGCGAAAGGAGCGAGATTGATTCTAAGTCTCTCAGTGATGCCTTGGAACGAATTACCATGGGACTCACTGCTGCTCCACTTCAGGATTCCGCCAAGAAGCGGCTAATCGCATACCATGAAGTGGGCCACGCCCTGCTCACCTGTCTGGTCCCCCATGCCGATCGACTCGACAAGGTGACCCTGTTACCGCGCGCTGGCGGTGTGGGTGGCTTTGCCCGGACCATGCCCGATGAAGACATCCTCGACTCAGGATTAATTAGTAGAGCCTATCTGCTGGCTAAATTGGTGGTTGCCATGGGCGGAAGGGGCGCTGAAATAGTGGTTTATGGTTCTAGTGAGGTCACCCAAGGAGCCATGGGGGATCTGGAGATGGTTACCCGCCTCAGCAGAGAAATGGTCACTCGTTATGGCTTTTCCAAGCTTGGACCTATAGCCCTGGAAGCCGATGCGAGTGAGGTATTTCTTGGCAGGGATTGGCTGCGTTCTGACCCTCCGTACTCTCTTAAAACAGGCGATCATATCGATATACAAGTGCGTATAATGGCCCAGGCATCCTTAGATGAAGCCGTGGCGCTTCTTCAGCCCCGCAGGCCATTGATGGATTCCCTGGTCAACCTGCTAATCGAACAGGAAACCATCGAAGGCGATTGCTTTCGTGATCAGGTTGAGCGCTATGAACGTGATGCACAGTTGCGCCTCTCTGGTAACATCATGGTGTCTACAAGAATTGCGCCTTTGGCCCCCAATTGCTGAGTTAGCTCGCTGATTATCTCAAGCACTGAAGACTCATATCGAGCCTCGTAGGCATCTGCCAGGCAACTACAAAATCTTTGTTTATTGTTAATCTCAGCCAGCTTTCCCGCCAAGCAACCATTGAGAAATCCAAGGCGAAATGATGACTGGTTGATTGTTCGCTCCACCGCTTGGCTTGACTGGGCGCGGGCCATGGGTGATGTAAAGATGACCGCAAATAGCAGCATAGCCAGCCCATGATGAGTAGCCATCCCCATGGAGGTTGAGTTAACATATGAAAGCACATATTACTGATGCAAGCGGTGCCAGGCCGCTAAAATTTAGAAAACTGGAGGAAAGCATTACAAAGCAACAGCATCAGCCGATGATTTGCAACGCCTAGGTTGCAACGCCTAAGTTGCAACGCTTAATTTGCAACGCTTAATTTGCAACGCTTAAGTTGCAACGCTTAATTTGCAACGCTTAATTTGCAACGCTTAAGTTGCAGTGCTTAAATTGCTACGCTTAAGTAGCAGAACTTAAATTGCAACAACTACCCCTTGAGTAAAGTTT
>JBIKVR010000148.1:0-5138 GCA_044356735.1 Prochlorococcaceae cyanobacterium | reverse complement strand
GGCATGCAGGCGCGCCACATGGTGCCGACGACAGGCGGCGGCGATCGCATCGAGCTGGGGCTGGGCAAGGGCGATGCTCATGGCACCAGGGCGATCGGCAAGGCGGCTACGTTCATTGGGCAATCGATTGTGGTACAATTTATCATTCTGGCTTCAGCGGTAGTGGTAGCGCCAGGCCTGGATCACCAACCGGGTCGTTCGCGAGCTCGCTCTGCCTCTACGGCGCCACAGGATGGGGATTGCGTGCCTGGAGCGGGACGATTGATGGTAGCGGCCACGTTCAGCTCCACGCTCACCACACCACCCCAGCGGATCCCAGCCAACCAGGCTGATTCTCTCAAGCGGCCTGGCTGGTAAGCCACTGGCGACCCTGCTGCAGGAAGGCCTGCCAGTCGAGCTTTTCGCTTTCGGCGGCCCGGGCCACGATCAGGGGCGCCTCCCGTTTGATGCGTTCTAGATCTGGTTCACTAACGCCACTGGAGAGGGCCAGCACATCTGCCATCGCCCGGCCCACCACCCGGGTTAGATAGGCGGCGCTGAGGGCCTGCATCGCTCCGCCCACCAGCCAGGTGGCACCGTGCCACTTGAGCAGGCCGGCGAGAGTTTGGCTGCTCCACTCCACCACCCCCAGGGCCAGGCAGGCGCGGGCCAGTTCGGCGGCGGCGGCCCTCAGCTGGGCCATGGTCCAGCCGCACTGCCAAAGCCGGGCCATCTCCTGCAGCATCAGGCCATTGGCCACCGCTAGCACCAATAGATCGAGGCTGGGTATGGGGGTGGCGAATACGCCAGCCGCCACCAACCATTGGGTGCGCTGCTGCAGGGCCTCAAAGCGTTCGCGGCGCAGCAACTCTAGGTCGGCTTGCCAGCGGCTGTGTAATTCGCGCAGTTGGCGCAGCCGGCTTTCCTGGCGCAGTTTGGGCGCCTGCTGATGCAGCAGGCGATTTAGCGGCTCCAGGCAGGCGGCCACCGCCTCCAGTTGGCCATTCCAGAGCAACAGCTGATCGCTATCTATTGCCGGCAATTGGCTAGATAATTCCAGCCGCACCTGGTTGGGATCGGCAACAGCTTCCTCCACCAAAAGCCATAGGGGCTGGCCCTGGGGCAGGGCTTCTATCCAGCGCAGATCAGCTGCCGAAAGGGGCATTTGCAGATGATGAATGAGCAGCTCGCAGCTGGTGAATCGCTCCGGCCAGCGCCATTGCTCACTCCAGCGCGGCAGCGCCTCAGACCAGTGCAGCGTGAAGCCGCTGCGCCCCCGCAGGGCCTCGCTGAATACCTGCTGCATCGCCAGCGGTGGTGGCTGCAATCCCACCAGGGCCAGCTGGGGATCGTTGCGCTGCAGCTGCTGGCGCAGGTTTTCTAAATGGGCCAGCCGGGCTGGATCTTCTGCATCAAGGGCCTGAAATTGCTCCAACAGGCCGTCGAGTCGCTTTTGCCAGCCCTGCAGGTCGGTATCGACCAGGCCAAATTTTTGGCGGGGCCTGGCCAGCCACAGGCCCACTGCCGCCGCCGCCGCCAGGCTGAAGGAGGTGCCGCCACCGATCACCCCCCCGATGTGGATCAAACCGTCGCCCACCAGCAGCCCAGCTCCAGCCAAAGCCGCTACCGGCCACCAACGCCGCAGTAGCGAGCTCACTGCGGGGGAGACCACAGCAGGGGATACCAGGCCAGGGGAAGCCGGCACGGGGGAGGCCAAAGCGGCGGTTGTGAGGGGTTCCGGAGCGCTCACCACAAACCTGCCAGTAGCCTTGACGGTGGTATCTCTAGCGCACGGGCCCCCAAAAAGCACGCAAAGCCTGACAAGCCGCTGGCTCGTAGCCGCAGCTTGCTCTTGCTTCCGACGGATAGTGGCCGCAGAGGTCTCGTAGCTGCAGATTGCTCGCAATCGCAACTGGCTCTTTGCCAGTCAATCGCTCGCTGTTGCAGCTTAGTTGTAGCCAACCATGCCTCGCAGCCGCATTTGTGCTCTCAGCCGCACTTGTGCTCTCAGCCACTCATGGCTCTTAGCGGCAGATGGCTCGTAGCCGCAGATGGCTCGTAGCCGCAGATGGTTCATAGCGGCAGATGGTTCATAGCGGCGTGTGGCTCTTACCCGCCCATGCCTCTTGCCGCCCAAAGCTTTTGCCTTTCCAGGCTCTTAGCCATTGCCAACCGCCCCTAGTTCAGCCAGGGGGGGCGGGTGCCTCACCCCCAAGGGTCCCCTTGAAGGCCAAGCCCTGACACAACTCCGGTACAGCATTCGAGCACCAGAGTTTTCCTGACAGCATTCCAGAGCGTTTATGGGCTACCCCAGATGGGCCAGCCCCTAGCCCCTGCCCCCTAGCCCCTGCCCCCTAGCCCCTGCCCCCAGGTCCCTGCCCCCTAGCCATTGCCCGCCATAGCTGCTTACGTTCCTGCCCCCCGCTCTCTGCCCCGGGCTTTTGGATCGCTTGATCCCTTGAACCATCTCCAGGCGCCCGATTGGACACCGCATCTCAACGCCAGCCACCGATGAGCCGTTCTGGGCGCCGACCGGCCAATCCGATCGCCTCCTTGAGCGAGCGGCAATGGCGGCAACTGGACCAGTGGCAGCGCCAGTTGGATCTGGCTGAGGGCTGGTGCGGCAGCCTGCCCGTGGTGCTCTGGGATCGGGCCTGGCTGCGGTTGGAGGCGGTGGCGGTTGAGCGGCTGGGGCAAAGGCTGCCCCCCGACGGCAGTGCCGACGCCCCCGAGCTGGTTCGCTTTCGAGAACTGCAGCAGCAGGGGGATGATGCCTGGCAAGCGCAGCTGATCTGCTGGCAGGAATTTGGTCCCGAGGCTTGCCAGCAGGCCCTGCAGCGCTACTGGCAGCGCCAGCAGCAGGGCAACCACGGCTGGACTTTGCCGGCTTATCTGCAGTTTTTGCACTACTACCGCCAAATGCTCGCGGGAGCCTCGCAGCGCTTTTTGCCCCTGGTGGTGCTCGCTCGGGAGGGGGGCCATGAACCCCACCAGCTGTTGTGGCTAGCCGCCAGAGGCCAGCCGATGCGGCACACTTGCCCCTGATTGCAGGGCTGCGGCGATGGCCGACGACACTTCTCCTTCCTTCCAGGCCGGCTCGTCTTTCGAAAGCGGCGAAGAGCAAGGCCAGCGGAGCGAAGAGCAAAGCCAGCGGAGCGAAGGCCAGGGCCAGCGGGGCGGCCGGGGACCGGGTAACCGGGAGCCGGGGGGTTTCCGCATCCGCTTGAGCGACAACGAGATGCGCGCCGCCCGCGCCGTGCAGGAGGCTTTTCGGCTGCGCTCCACCGTGGCGGCCCTGGGCTTCTCAATCCGCACCGTGGCCCAGCTGCTGGAGGACGGCCAGCTGAGTGAATTGGTGGCCCAGCAGCAGGCCCAGGCCGGTGCTGGTCGCGGCGATGCTCCCAGAGCCGCCGTTACCAGGGGAGACGGGGCCCGCCGGGAGGGCCGTGGTGAAGGCCGCGGTGAAGGCCGTGGTGAGGGGGCCAGGGGCCTGCGCCGCCTCGATGGCCGCCAGGAGCGCGCCGCCCGCATCGATCCCTTCGCCAGGCCCGCCAAGCCAGCTCCGGCCGCCGCCGCTGAGGAAGTGGCTGCCAGTGAAGCCGATCAGCTCGGCGACGAAAACCTGGCCAGCGAGCAGTTCGACGACAGCCCCGCAGCCGAGGCCGCTGATTTCCAAGCCGGTGATTCTCAGGCCGGTGATTCCCAGGCCAGTGATGCCGCCCAGCTGGAGCCTGTCACCGATACGGCCAGCGAGGCCTGATCGCCATGACAAGGCCGCGGGTTCTCTCCGGCGTGCAGCCCACCGGCTCGCTGCACCTGGGCAATTGGCTGGGGGCGATTCGCAATTGGGTGGGTTTGCAGGCCAGCCACGACACCTTTTTTTGTGTGGTGGATCTGCACGCGATCACCGTGCCCCACGATCCCCAACGACTGGCGGAAGACACCCTCAGCACCGCGGCCCTCTATCTGGCCTGTGGCATTGATCCAGACACTGCCACCGTTTTTGTGCAGAGCCAGATCAGTGCCCATAGTGAACTGTGCTGGTTGCTTAACTGCGTAACTCCGCTCAATTGGCTTGAGCGGATGATTCAGTTCAAGGAAAAAGCGATTAAGCAGGGCGACAATGTGTCGGTGGGGCTGCTCGATTACCCGGTGCTGATGGCCGCCGACATCCTGCTCTACGACGCCGATTTGGTGCCGGTGGGAGAAGACCAGAAGCAGCATCTCGAACTGGCCCGCGATATAGCCCAGCAGCGCATCAACGCCCGTTTCGCGCCTCGAGATGCCAAGGGGGAACCGCTGCCATTGCTGAAGGTGCCCGAACCGATGATCCTGCGGGAGGGGGCCCGGGTGATGAGCCTCACCGACGGCAGCAGCAAGATGAGCAAGAGCGATCCCAACGAGGGATCTCGAATCAATTTGCTGGATCCGCCCGAAACGATCGTCAAAAAAATCAAGCGGGCTAAAACCGATCCGATCTTGGGCCTGGAATTTGGCAACCCGGAGCGGCCGGAAGCCGACAACCTGCTGGGCCTCTATGCCCTGCTCAGCGGTAAAGGTAGGGAGGCGGTGGCTGCCGAATGCGCCCAGATGGGTTGGGGCGGTTTCAAGCCGCTACTGGCTGAGGCCACTGTGGAGGCCCTGAAACCTGTGCAGCAGAAATACCAGGAGCTGCGCGCCGATCCCGCGACGCTGTTGGCGGTGTTGGCCCAAGGTCGCCAGCGGGCCAGTGCGGTGGCCGACCAGAGCTTGGCCAGGGTGCGTCAGGCCCTGGGCTTTCTCGCTGCCGAGCCCTAGTGCAGCCGGGGCCAGCCTCGCCAGGCTGGCTTGCTGAAGCCAGGTTAAGCGAAACCTTCTGGTCTCGCCAACTTTTAGTTATCTATTGATGGCCTGAGTTCAGCTTGGCTTATCAATCAGTCGCTGGTGAGGCGGCCGCCAGACCTGGGCCTGCTGTTCGTCTCGCGCTTGGTCGCGTCAGTCTCAGTCCGGATCTGCGGCGATGCCGCCATTGCGCTGCAAGCGTGAAGCACGATCTGGCGCTGTTGTCCAGGGGGTGGTAGGGGCCACCGCCGCTGCAGGCGGCGATTGGTCAGGGTCGCTTTGGCCGCCATTGGAGACGCCCATTTCGATTCGCCACTTCCCTTCCCCGCTGGCCCCCC
>JBIKVR010000147.1:0-5143 GCA_044356735.1 Prochlorococcaceae cyanobacterium | reverse complement strand
TCCAGTGAGCTGTTGCTCAAGGCGGTGGCCGTTACCTTCGCCTCAGCCATCTGCGTGCTGCTGATGACCCTGTTGCTGGGCATCGGTCCCACCGCTGGAGGGGAGCCGATGGGGCAATCCTTCGGTTTTCTGGAGAAGTTGTTCACCTGCATGTCGGCCTTCTGCACCGTTGGCCTGGATGTGGGCGTAACCGCCGAGCTCAACCGCTGGGGCCAGCTGGTGTTGATGGTGGGAATGTTCGTGGGCCGGATTGGCATCCTGCTGCTGCTCGCAGCTTTTTATGGCAATCGCCCCCCCTCCCGCGTCGGTTATCCCCGCGAGGAGGTATTTCTCTGATATTTGTGCGACTCCCTGGGCTCTGGTTTGGGCTGTCACATTTTTAGATTCGCCCTTAGCTCCCAGCTCCTAGCCCGTAATTAGTTGTTAATACATCACTTTTCCCAACTCCGCCGCCTGTCCCCCTCTTCCTTGCTTGCCTACATCCGGTACCGGCATCCGGCATCCTTTCAACCCTCCATCCCGCCATCTTCACCAATGACATCCAATCCCTTTTTGTGGCAGAAACCCCGTGAGATCGGACCCGATCCCGCCGGCTTTGCTGTGATCGGCGTGGGCCGCTTTGGCAGGGCGGTGATCGAGGAGCTGGTGGCAGCCTCGGCCGATGTGCTGGCGATTGACTGGGATCAGCGGGCCATTGATGATCTGCGGCTGATTGCGCCGGCGATCGAGGCCCGTGTGGTCGACTGCACCGACGAGGAGGCCCTCAGAGCTGCGGGAGTCTTCGATATGGGCACTGTGGTGGTGGCGATGCGGGAGCCGATCGAGGCCAGTGTCACCGCCACCTTGATCAGCAAGGACGCCCAGGGCAGCAAGGTGAAAAGGGTGATTGCCAGGGCCACCAGCGAGTTGCACCAGAAGATGCTGTCTCGGGTGGGCGCCGACCGGGTGGTCTTCCCTTCCAAGATGCAGGGTCAGCGGTTGGGGCTGGAGCTGGTGCGCCCGAATTTGCTGGAGCGCCTGCGGCTCGACGATCGCAACAGCATCGAGGAAATCGTGGTGCCCCAGGCCTTTGTGGGCCAGACGCTGCGGGAGCTCAACCTGCGCAAGACCTACCGGGTGAGCGTGCTGGCCGCAGGCCCCAACAACGATCTCACCGTCAACCCACCGGCCTCGCGGCTGCTGGGCGCCGGCGAGCTGCTGGTGGTGATGGGCTCCAGTGAGGCCCTGGCTCAGCTGCCTGGACGATGAGCAGCGACACACCAAGGCATCGGCAAGCGGCGAGATTACCTGTAAATTGGCCTTAATTCCCGGAGACGAACCCCTTCTTGGCGCTGGAAATCCTATTCATTCTGGTGCTGCTTATAGCTAACGGCATCTTTTCTGGCGCCGAGATTGCAATCGTATCGTCCCGGAAACACCGGCTTCAGCAACTCTCTGATCAGGGTAAGCGCTCCGCTAGAATTGCCTTAAAATTAGCTGATTCACCCAACGAGTTTCTCTCTACTGTCCAAATTGGCATCACCTTGATTGGCATCCTCAGTGGTGCTGTCGGCGGCGCCACTGTTGCTCAGCATTTGGAGCCGTTCCTGCATCGCCTGCCGCTGCTTGCTCCATACAGCGAAGGGCTCAGCCTTACCCTGGTGGTGGCAGCAATTACCTATTTATCATTGGTAATTGGCGAATTGGTTCCTAAGCGTATTGCCCTTGCCAGCCCTGAAAGGCTGGCCTGCGCCATGGCTCCATCGATGCGCTGGCTGTCACGATTTAGCGCGCCAGCCGTAAAACTATTGAGCCTATCTACCGATGCTTTGCTCAAATTGCTGGGCGTTTCCATAAATGAAGAACCAGATATCACTGAAGATGAGATAAAAGCCATGATTCGTCAGGGGGCTGATTCTGGCGTATTTGAAGAGGTGGAGCACGACATGATGCAGCGGGTGTTGCGGCTTGGCGATCGGGCGATCAAAACCCTGATGACCCCTCGCACCGATATTTGCTGGCTTGATCTGGAGGAACCTTTGGATGAAAGTATGCAGGAGGTGTTGGAGAGTACCCACTCTAGATTTCCCGTTGGTCGAGGCAGTTTGGACGACTGTTTGGGGGTGGTGAGAGTTCGTAATTTGCTCTCAGCCAAACTAAATGGCAAGGCTATTGACCTGGAAAGTCTAATGCAACCGCCGCTGTTTGTGGCGGAATCCACCAGGGCTCTTTCTGTGTTGGAGCAGTTCAAGCGAACTGGTATTCACATTGCCCTGGTCACCGATGAATTTGGCGGCGTGGAAGGTTTGGTAACCCTAAACGATTTAATGGAGGGAATTGTTGGTGACCTGCCTTCCCTTGACGACGATGATGAGCCACTGGTGGTATGCCGAGAAGACGGCTCCTGGCTGATTGATGGCAGCCTGGATTTAGATGCTTTTACCGAGCTGGTTGATACGGATATATTCGGCATTGATAAGGAGGGTCGCTATCACACATTGGCTGGCTTTGTAATGCATGTATTGGAGCGAATCCCCCGCGAGGCCGATCACTTTGAATGGTTAGGTTATCGCTTTGAAGTAATGGATATGGATGGTAAGCGGGTAGACAAGCTATTGGTAAGTGCCATCTCCAGGAAGTTGGCTGATGGATCCGAACAAGAGCAGCAGTCAAACGATAAAGACTGATAACCGCTTCGTTTTTGGCGATCAATCCGCCGGCCAGATCCAGCGCACCGCTCCCCGGGCAGGGGGCAGGGGCACCAGGGCATAAACCAGGCTCACCGCCAGTTCCGCCTGGTCGGGATGGGCCGCCAGCCAGCAGTTCCAGGCCCGCTCCAGGCGCCGCCGTTTGCCCCGCTGCAGGGCGGCTGCGCCCCAGCCATCCAGGCCGCTGCAGCGGCCTTTCACCTCCACCACCAACAAGCGGCCGGGCTTGCGCACCACCAGATCCAATTCGCCCCAGCGGCAACGCCAATTGCGATCCAGCAGCCGCCAGCCGCGACTGCGCAGCAAGCGCAGCGCCCGCTGCTCGGCCCAGCCGCCGGCCAGGGCTGATCGCTGTTGCTGAGTTCTGGCCATCGGCAGCAGCAGCTTGCCTACCTAGGGTTGCCACAGCCGTTACCGCACCGTGCTGGCCCCTTTGCGATCCCTGGTTTGCTTGCTGCTGCTCTGTTGCGCCCTGCTGCTGGGCCAGCCGGGCTGGGCAGCGATGGATGTGGCCAAGCAGGTGTTGATCGGTGCCGACTTCTCCGGCCAGGATCTGCGCGGCGCCACCTTCAATCTCACCAACCTGCGCCAGGCCAACTTCGCCGGCGCCGACCTGCAGGAGGCAAGCCTGTTTGGCGCCAAGCTGCAGGAAGCGAATTTGAGCGGTACCAACCTGCGCGGCGCCACCCTCGATTCAGCTGTGTTCAACGGCACCGATCTGAGCAATGCCGTGCTGGAAGACGCCTTTGCGTTCAATACTAAATTCAGCGATGTGAGCATCGTTGGGGCCGACTTCACCAATGTGCCTCTGCGCGCTGATGCCCTCAAGGTTCTCTGCGCCGTGGCCTCAGGCACCAACCCCGTGACCGGCCGCGACACCCGCGACACCCTGGACTGCCCCTGACATGAGCTTCGACGCCCGCAGCCTCGAGCGACTTAAGCAGCTAGGCCGCAGCCTGCCGCAGCCGCTACCCAAACCCGCCCCGGAGCGGCCACAGGCCCCTGCGCCCAAGCTGCATCGGCTGGAAACGGAACAGGACCCGGAAGCCCTGTTCCATGAATTGATGCAAGCCAGTGCCGACGGCAGCGTGCCGCCCCATCTGATGCAGCGCCTGCGCCAACTGGAGCAGGAGCGGCTCGCCCGCCAGCAGGCGGTGGCGCTACGGCCGATCTCTGGTGAGCCAGCCGCCCGTCCTAATCCCCCTGCCAATGGTGCCACTACCGCTCAAGCCAATGGGGCTAAAGCCGGCCGCCAAGCATCCCGTGATCGCCGCCGGGGTTCCAGCGGCCTGGGTCAGCCCGATCCCCGCACCGCCGCCGAGCACGGCGAGCTTTACACGGCCTTCCAGCAGTTGCTGCTGGAGGCAGACCACGAGGAACCTTGACCATCCTGGCTCCGCCATCGCTTATTGACCCAAACCGGCTTGCGATCACTGGCCCGACATCACAGATTTACCATTACTGCTTAGCTGTGGCTCTGCTTAGCATTGGCGCCTTTGCAATTGAAGCTTAGTTACGGCACCTTTGCAATTCCCACCGGGCCATCTTATGATTTGTCATTAGCCTAATCACACCCCGCCTCACTCCCCCATGACCATCCGCATCGGCATCAACGGCTTTGGCCGCATCGGTCGCCTCGCTTTTCGCCGTGCCATCGCCCTAGACGACGTGGAGGTGGTGGGAATTAATGACTTGATCGATGTGGATTATCTTAGCTATATGCTCCGCTACGACTCCACCCATGGCAGATTTCGGGGCCAGGTGGAGGTGGAAAACAATCAGCTGCTGGTGAATGGCAGGGCGATTCGCATTAGCGCTGAACGGGATCCCAATAATCTGGCCTGGGGGGATATTGGCGTGGATTATGTGCTTGAAAGTACTGGATTTTTTCTCACTGATACCGCCGCTCGCGCCCACATCAATGCCGGCGCCGCTCGCGTGGTGATGTCGGCTCCTTCTAAAGACGACACGCCGATGTTTGTGATGGGTGTGAACCACAACAGTTACGCCGGCGAAGCGATCGTTTCAAATGCCAGCTGCACAACTAATTGCCTGGCGCCGATGGCCAAGGTGGTGAATGACAACTTTGGCATTGTCAGCGGTTTGATGACCACTGTGCACGCCACCACCGCCACCCAGAAGACGGTGGATGGCCCTTCCGTAAAAGACTGGCGCGGTGGCCGCGGCGCCGCCCAAAACATCATCCCCTCCTCCACCGGGGCGGCCAAAGCGGTGGGTCGGGTGATTCCCGAACTGAACGGCAAGCTCACCGGCATGGCCTTCCGCGTGCCCACCGCCGATGTTTCGGTGGTGGATCTCACCGTGAATCTGGCCAAGCCCGCCAGCTACGCGGCGATCAAGCAGGCCATGCGGGCCGCCGCCGAGGGCCCCATGGCCGGCATCTTGGGCTATACGGAAGATGAGGTGGTCTCCAGTGATTTCCTCGGTGAAAGCTG
>JBIKVR010000054.1:0-18409 GCA_044356735.1 Prochlorococcaceae cyanobacterium | reverse complement strand
ACGAAGCCCTCCCCCGTACAGCACCCCAGCCACCAAGGCCTCCACCCCATCGAGCCGCTCCAGCACTGCTCGTACCTCCTCAATGGTCATCACCACCGGCAGCCTGGTGCGCGTCCGCGCCCGGATCACACCTTCCAGATCCAAATCGCGCTCCAGCAACTCCCGATACAGAAACAGCAGCGCCGAAAGCGCCTGGTTTTGGGTCGACGCGCTCACTTGGAGCTCCACTGCCAGATGGGTGAGAAAGGCATTCACCTCCGCGCTACCCATCTCGCGCGGATGGCGCAGCTGGTGGAACCGCAGAAACCGCCTTAGCCACTGCTCGTAGGTGTCCACCGTGCGGCGCGCGTAGTGGCGAGCCTGAAGTTCCTGGCAATAGCGCTGGATCAGCCCGGCAGGGCGTGGGGCACTCGGCATTAACAGTCTCTTTAACACCACTACAGGATTCCCCCGCCATTCCCATGGCCATGGGAGGTGAGTGTTGCGGCTGTCGGCCCCGATCGCCATGATGAAAACATCCTCTGCCGCAGCCCGGCCTGGGCTCGGACAACCCATGGAACGCCTCTTTTCCCAAACCCTGAGCTTTGACGACCTCGAAGTGCTCGTGTTGGTGGAGAACGGCGGCGCAACGCCCCGCGAGGTGGAGGACTCCCTGGGGATGAGCCGTCGCGAAACGAAGGCCGTATTTCAAGACCTGGTGAGGCGCGGTCTGCTCGATTGGCAGGGCAGAACCCACGCTCCGGGTGCCCTGCCCCTGCCCTGGAGCTTTGGCTCCACCGTCTTCCAGCTCACCCCCATGGCCCACAGCTTGAGAAGGGATGAAACCTTCACCAACACAGCCTTCGCCGCTTCTCTTCTTGGCGCGGCGCAGTAAATAGGCCTAGGCCTAGGCCTAGGCCGAGCCAACTCGCGCCAACAAAGCCGCCAGATCATCCAGGCGCAATTCGGCTTCACCCCCTAAACCCTCGCCCCCTAAACCACCGCCATCTACAGCCTCGCCATCTGCACCCTCGCCGGCAACCCCGGCACCAGGCCGCTGCTGGCGCAGGGGTTTGAGCCGCACCAGACCCCGCTCCAATTCGCTGTCCCCCAGCACGGCAGCCCAGCGGGCGCCGCTGCGGTCGGCCCGTTGGAATTGCTTTTTGAAGGCGGCACCACTGGCGTCCAGTTCCACCACCAGCCCAGCGGCGCGCAGCTCCCGGGCCAGCCGCAGCGCCGCCAGCTCCGCCGCCGCGCCCCGATTCACCACATATAAATCCGGCACCGCCGCGGCCAGATCGTTGGCGGCGGCATCCCCCTGGGCCAGTAGCAACACCAGTCGCTCCATCCCCAGCGCCCAGCCGATCGCCGCGGTGGCGGGGCCGCCGAGCTGCTGCACCAGGCCGTCGTAGCGGCCGCCACCACACACGGTGGCCTGGGCGCCCAGCTGATCGGAAGTTATTTCAAATGCTGTGTGGCTGTAGTAATCGAGGCCTCGCACCAGCCGGGGATTGAGCTGGAACGGAATTTGGAGGGCGCTCAGCCCCGCCTGCACCTGCTCAAAACGCTCCCGGCTCTCGGGGGCCAGGCAGTTGAGCAAACTGGGGGCCTCCACCAACAGGGCCTGGGTGGCGGGGTGTTTGGAATCGAGAATCCGCAGCGGATTGCGTTCCAACCGATCCTGACCATCGGCATCGAGCAGCTCGCGGTGCACCTGCAAAAAGTCCACCAGCTGCTGGCGGTAATTGGCCCGGTCTGCAGTGGTGCCCAGGCTGTTGAGCTCCAGGGCCAGGCCCTGCACGCCCAGGTCTGCCAATAGATCCCAGGCGATGGCGATCGCCTCCACATCGGAGCGGGCATCGGCAAAACCGAGCATCTCCAGGCCGATCTGGTGAAACTGGCGCTGCCGGCCTGCCTGGGGGCGTTCGTAGCGAAACATCGGGCCGCCATACCAAAGCCGCTGGGGCCCCTGGCTGAGCAGGCCGTGCTGCAGGGCGGCCCGCACCACAGAAGCGGTGCCCTCCGGTCGCAGGGTGCAGCTGCGCTCCCCCCGATCCAGAAAGCTGTACATCTCCTTGCCCACCACATCGGTGGCCTCGCCGATGCCCCTGGCGAACAGCTCGGTTACCTCCAGCAATGGCGTGCGGATCTCGCTCACACCCGCCCGGCGGAAGTGCAGCCGGGCCCTGGCCTCCAGCCACTGCCACAGGGGGGTGTGCTCGGGCAGCAAATCCACCATGCCCCGCAGACTCTGCAGCTTGTCCACGCCCTGGCTTTCGCTCAGCCACCAGTGTGGGGGATCGGCCCCACCGCATCAGTGGCTGCAGAGCTGAGGCCCCAGTGAATAGGCCCGGTAGCCTTGAGCAACTAAAGCAAGCCTGCTTGGCAAACCTGCTGATCACCGGAGGGGCCGGCTTCATCGGCAGCCACACCTGCCTGGTGTTACTGGAAACGGGCCACCAGTTGGTGGTGCTCGACTCCTTCGCCAACAGCTCTCCGGAAAGCCTGCGGCGGGTGCGGGAACTGGCGGGGCCCGCAGCCGGCGAACGGCTGCTGCTGGTGGAGGGGGACATCCGCCGTGCCCCAGACCTGGAACGGGCCTTTACCGCCATCAGCGAGCCGGCCGGGATCGATGCGGTGATCCATTTCGCCGGTCTCAAGGCGGTGGGGGAATCGGTGGCCAAACCCCTCCTTTATTGGGACGTGAATGTGGCCGGCAGCTGTGCGCTGCTGGCGGCGATGCGCCAGCACGGCTGCCGCACGATCGTGTTCAGCAGCAGCGCCACCCTTTACGGCATGCCTGAAACGGTGCCGATCCCGGAAACCGCTCCCATCCAGCCGATCAACCCCTACGGCCACACCAAGGCGGCGGTGGAGCAGCTACTGGCCAGCCTGGCCGCCAGTGAACCCGGCTGGCGCATCGGCTGCCTGCGCTACTTCAACCCGGTGGGCGCCCACCCCAGCGGTCGGATCGGAGAAGATCCCAACGGCATCCCCAACAACCTTTTCCCCTTCGTGAGCCAGGTGGCGGTGGGCCGGCGGCCGAAATTACAGGTGTTCGGTGGCGATTGGCCCACCGCCGATGGCACCGGCATGCGCGACTACATCCACGTGATGGACTTGGCGGAGGGTCACCGGGCCGCCCTCGATGTGCTGCTGGCGGAAGAGCCCCAGCTGCTCTGCGTAAACCTGGGCAGCGGCACGGGCAATTCGGTGCTGGAGGTGGTAACCAGCTTTGAAGCCGCCAGCGGCCGGGCCGTGCCTTACCAGGTGGTGGAGCGCCGCGCGGGCGATGCCGCGATCACGGTGGCCGATCCCTCCCTGGCCGCCGAGCGGTTGGGCTGGCGCACCCGCCGCGGCCTGGCCGACATCTGCCGCGACGGCTGGGCCTGGCAGAGCGCCAACCCCAACGGCTACACC
Organism: Prochlorococcaceae cyanobacterium; assembly: GCA_044356735.1. Lineage (GTDB taxonomy): Bacteria > Cyanobacteriota > Cyanobacteriia > PCC-6307 > Cyanobiaceae > UBA5018. The sequence goes on along the minus strand of JBIKVR010000054.1, from coordinate 15,010 downwards.
GACCCTTTGAGCTGATCCAGTGGGGCCATCCACAACCAGCGCCCAGCTGCTGCTGGCCGGCGGTGGCCACACCCATGCCCTGGTGTTGCGCCGCTGGGCGATGCAACCGCACCACCGTCCCCGGGCGCGCATCACCCTGGTGAGTCGCCATGGCAGCGCCCTCTATTCCGGCATGGTGCCGGGCCTGGTGGCCGGCATCTACCCGCGCTCCGCCTGCACCATCAACCTGCGGCAGCTATGCCAGCGGGCTGGCGTCTGCTTTGTGCAGGCTGAAATCGGCGGCCTGGATCCCGAGCGGCAGTTGCTGCTGCTGGAGGGCCGTCCAGCGCTGCCCTACGACTGGCTCAGCCTCAATCTGGGGGCCGTCACTATTCCTAGCGGCGCTACTTTTGCCGGTGGCAGCTATGCCGGTGGCGCTGCTGCCGGTGGCCCTGTTTCAGGAGGCCCTTTTTCAGGAGGCCCTTTTTCAGGAGGCCCTTTTTCAGGAGGCCCTGTTGCCGTAAAGCCGCTGGAGCCGTTTCTGGCCTGGTGCGCGGGGCTATCTACCTCAATTGATTCTGCCGCGAATAATTCGGCGGCAAATGATTCTGCGGCGAATAATTCTGCGGCAAATGATTCTGCCGACCGGCGCAGGGTATGGATTCAAGGCGGTGGCGCCGCCGCCATCGAGCTGGCCTTCGCCCTGCGGGCCAGGGGCCTGGAGCCTGAACTGGGGCTGCGGGGGGAGGGGCTGCGGCTGAGCTCCCGGGCGGCCAACCACCTGGCGGAGCGGTGGTTGACCAACGCCGGCATTGCCATCCACCGCGGCCAGCAAACCCCAGTGCCGGCGGAGCTGCCGACCCTGGCCTGTACGGGCAGCTGGGGGCCGGGCTGGCTGGCTGCCGCTGGGCTGCCGCTGGATGGCCGCGGCCGAGTGCTCACGGAGGCCAGCCTGCAGGTGCGGGGCCAGCCAAGAATTTTTGCCAGCGGCGACTGCGGCGTGATCGCCTCGCAACCAAGGCCAGCCTCGGGGGTATGGGCCGTAAGAGCAGCGCCAGTGCTGGCCGAAAACCTGGAGCGGCTTCTGGCCTGCGGCGACAGCAGCAGCAACGGCAACGGCGACCGCAACAACAGTGGGAGTGGGAGTGGCACTAGCAGTAACCAAAAATTGAAGCAATGGCGGCCCCAGGCCTGGGCCCTGCAGCTGCTGGCGGATGGGGGAGTGGCGGGGGCTCCCCGGGCCCTGGCCAGCTGGGGCCCCCTGACCCTGGGGCCCAGCCGCTGGCTATGGCATTGGAAAGACCGGATCGATCGCCGCTTCATGGCCCTGTTTGAAGCCCCAGCGGCCATGGCCGGGGGGGGCGCCATGGCCTGCCGGGGCTGCGCCGCCAAGCTGGCCGCCGCCCCCCTGGCCGCCGCCCTGGAACTGCTGGCGCAAGCCACACCAGCGGCCGAGCAAAAAAGCCCCATCCCCCGCGATGACGCGGCGGTGATCGGCCAGACGGCCCATGGCGAGCTGCTGCTCCAGAGCGTGGATGGCTTTCCGGCCCTGGTGGACGACCCCTGGTTAAACGGCCGGCTCACCACCCTGCATGCCTGCAGCGACCTCTGGGCCTGCGGCGCCCGGGTGGACAGTGTGCTGGCGCTGGTCACCCTGCCAGCTGCGGCGCCAAACCTGCAGGTGGACCTGTTGCACCAGACCCTGGCCGGCGTGCAGTCGGTGCTTGAACCACTCCAGGCCCGTTTGCTGGGCGGTCACACCATGGAGGCCCGCGATGGCATCAAGCCAGAGGCTGGCCTGGCCGTGAGCCTGAGCGCCAACGGCCTGGTGGCGCCCGAACACCACTGGCCCAAGGGGCCCCTCGCCCCGGGCGATGTGCTGATCCTCAGCCGGGGCCTGGGCAGCGGCGTGCTGTTTGCCGCGGCGATGGCCGGCGCCGCCAGGCCCGAATGGCTGGATGCCGCCCTCGCCTTGATGCAGCAAAGCCAGGCCCCTGTGGTGGAAATTCTGGCCGCCCACGGCTGTAGGGCCTGCACCGACATCACCGGCTTCGGGTTGCTGGGGCATCTGGGGGAGATGCTGGCGAGCGCACCGGCGCCCAAGGCCCTGCGGGTGGAGTTGATCGCTGAGGCGATCCCGAGCCTGCCGGGCGCCATCGAACTGCTGCAAACCGGGTATGCGAGCAGCCTGGCCCCCGCCAATGCGGCAGCCCTAGGCCTGCTGGAGGCGCAGGTAATGCTGACCGCCAGCGCCGCCAGCCAATCAGCCACCCACCAATCCGCAGCTAACAAAACCGCCCTGCTGGGCCTGCTGATCGATCCCCAGACCTGCGGTCCCCTGCTGGCGGCCTTACCAGCCGAGCGGGGGGAGGCGGCGGTGGCGGCCCTGAGAGCGGCCGGCTTTGGCCAGGCCGCCGTGGTGGGAAGGGTGTTGGCGGGGCAGGTGATCGCCTGAGCCCAATCGCCCTGGGGAAGCTCTGAAAATCCGAACCACGGCCAATCGATCACTGATGCCGCAAGCGCTCTCAACTGGCAGGGGATTAAAACCGCCGCCGATCCAGGTGCAGCGCCCGCTCCCGCCGCAACCTGGCCCCCAGGGCTGGCCCGGGCCGCATCCCCGCCGAGATCAGATCGGCCGCCGTGAGCGGGGCTCCCACCTGCCGCCAGTCCAACAACCAGCGCAGTAATGGCCGTCGCAGCTGCGGCAGCATTTGGCCAGCGCCGCCCCCTGCCCTGGCCGGCAAAGCAGGTTCTACCGGGAAAGCAGGGGCTGCCACCAAAGCGGGGTCTGGCAACAAGGCCGGTTCTGGCAACAAAGAGGGGGCTGGCGCTCCAGCCACCAGCGCCAGGGCTACGGCATCGGCGGAAATACCCGGCGCCTCCAGCAGCTCACACCAGCGAGAGGGCGACCAGCCGCTGGGCTCCACTGCCGCCAGGCGGCGGTGGAGTTCGAGCCACTGGGCCAACAACTTGTGCTGCCGGTGGGGCAGCTGCAGCCTTTCGGCCAGGGCCAGGGGCTGGCTGGCCGCGGTAAACAGCACGGCGGTGGCCGGCAGCGGGATGGCCGGCAGGGTGCTGGGCGCCAGGGTGCTGGGCGCCAGGGCGCTGGCAAGCCTGTGCCCCCAGGTGAGCCGGCGACGCCAATCGGGATCGCCCTGCAGCCTTGGATCCAGCAGCGCCAGGGCGCCCCAGCTCTGCAGGGCGGTCAAGGCGGCTGGCCAGGGTTCGCGCTCCAGCAATAGCTCCAGCTCCATGCGCAGCCGGGTGGCCAGGGCCGGCGGGGCCTGGCCAGGGGGGTCGCCGTAGTGCCAGGGCCAGGGCCAGCTAGCCAGGGTGTCCCTGGCCTGGCGCAGGCTCGGGGCCGCCAAAGCAAAACCCAGCCGGGCCACGTAGCGGGCGGCCCGCAGCAACCTGGTGGGGTCATCGCTGAGGCTGTGGTCGTGCAGCAGCCGCAACTGGCGCTGGGCCAGATCGAGCTGGCCGCCATGGGGATCGAGCAGTTGGGCGCCGCGGCCCTCCCCATCCAGCACCAGGGCCATTGCATTGACACTGAAATCGCGCCGGGCCAGGTCGTCGTCTAATGAGCCCGGGCTAACCAGGGGGTTTTCGGCCGGCAGGGGATAGCGCTCGCGGCGGGCAGAAGCCACATCCAGCAACCAGGTACCCCACTCCGGCCAGTGCAGCTCCACCGCCACCGTGCCAAAGGCGCCGTGCTCCTGTATGCAGCGCACCGCTCCGGCCGGCAGGTGATTCGCCAGCCGGCCGGTCAGCGCCGCCGCCTGGCCCTCCACCACCAGATCCAAATCGGGAAGCCCCCGCCAGGGGTCGTCGTGGAGCCGGTGCAGCAGCAGATCGCGCACGGCGCCCCCCACCAGGGCCAGCCGGCGACCAGCGGCGGCCGCCACCAAAGCGGCCAGCAGCGCTGGGGGAACGCCGGGAATATCCACTCAGCTCGGTTCCGCCCCCAGCGGTTCGATCGGCGCCAGGCGGGGATCGAGGATTTTGGGCCCCATGCCGGCGAATTTCACAGCGAGGGACACCTTCTCGCCACTGCCAAACAGATGGGTCACCTGCCCCTCCCCGAAGCTGACGTGGCGCAGGCGATCGCCCACCGCCCAACTGCGACCCGGGGCCGGCCCAGCGCTGCGGCGGCGCACGGCGTTGGCGGGCACACTGCCCCCCGCCAGGGGCTGCTGCTGCTGGCGGTCGACGCGGGTGAGGCGATCGAGACGCTGCTCGCGGCGAATCGCCGCCCCGCCACTGTTGGGTAAGTCGCCCTGCAGCAGCTGCTCGGGCAGCTCCGATAGGAACACCGAGGGCACGGCCGGCTCGCGCATGCCGCCCCAGAGGCGCCGCTCACTGGCATGGGAGAGGAACAGCCGCTCCTTGGCCCGGGTGATGCCCACGTAGCAGAGGCGCCGTTCCTCCTCCAGGGCGGCCGGATCGTCCAGGGAGCGGTAGCTGGGGAACAGGCCCTGCTCCAGACCCACCAGGAACACCACCGGAAATTCCAGCCCCTTGCTGGCGTGCAGGGTCATCAGGGTGACCCGATCCTGCTGGCCGTCCTTGCTGTCGGCATCACTGGCCAGGGCGGCGGAAGCGAGGAAATCCTCAAGGCTGCCCTCATCGGTCTCCTCCTGGTATTGAAGGGCGGCGTTAACCAACTCGTTGAGGTTGCGACGGCGATCTTCCGACTCGTCGGTGGCGTCGGCGATCAACTCGGCCAGGTAGCCGGTCTGCTCCATCACCCGCTGCACCATTTCGGCCGGCGCCGCCTCCTGGCTGCGGCGCTGCAGGTCTTGGATCAATTCACAGAACTGCAACAGCCCCTTGGCCGAACGGCCCCCCAGGGAACGCACCGCCTCCGGATCGCAAACCACCTCCCAGAGGGGCAGCCCCAGCTGGCTGGCCGCATCGGTGAGCCGCTCGATTGTGGTTTTGCCGATGCCGCGGCGGGGCACATTCAGCACCCGCAACAGGCTCACCGTATCGGCCGGATTCACCAATAATTTTAAGTAGGCGAGTATGTCGCGAATCTCGCGCCGGTCGTAGAAGCGCAACCCCCCCACCACGATGTAGGGAATACCCCAGCGCACCAGCGATTCCTCCATCGCCCGCGACTGGGCGTTGGTGCGATAGAGCACCGCCATGTCACCCCAGCGCAGCTCCGGATGGGCGGCCTCCAGCATGCGCATGCGGTGGACCACCGCTTCTGCTTCCGCGATCTCGTCGTCGCAGCGGGTGAGGCTGATCGGCTCCCCCTCGCCCCGGGTGGGCCTGAGCACCTTGTCGATTCGCTCACTGTTATGGGAGATCAGGGCGTTGGCGGCCTCCAGGATCGTGGCGGTGGAGCGGTAGTTCTCCTCCAGCTTCACCATCGTGTTGGTGGAATCATCGGCCACCCCATCACCAAAGTCTTCCTGAAAACCCATCAGGATCGTGAAGTCCGCGGCACGGAAGCTATAGATGCTTTGGTCTGCGTCGCCCACCACAAACACCGAGCGACCCTGCCAATCGTCATAGGTGTCGGGATTCTGGCCATCGGTGACCAGCAGCTTGATCAGGTCGTATTGGGTGCGGTTTGTATCCTGGTATTCATCTACCAGCACATGGCGAAACCGCCGATGCCAATAGTTGCGAATCTGATCATTTTGGCGCAATAACTGCACCGGCAACAGCAACAAATCATCGAAATCGAGGGCATTGTTGGCCGCCAGGGCCCGCCGATAGCGCCTGTAGGTTTCGGCCATTTGCTTGCCGCGCTGACCACCGGCGTCGGCCTCTAACTGCTCCGGCATCCAGCCCTGATTCTTGGCATTGCTGATCGCCCAGCGCACCTTCTTGGGCTCAAAGCGCTTGGGATCGAGGCCCAGCTCCTGGGTGACGATCTCCTTCACCAGGGTTTGGGTATCGCCTTCATCGTAAATAGAGAATTGCCGGGTCCAGCTCAGCCCCTCTGGATCTCGATATTTGTCGATATCAAAGCGCAACAATCTGGCGAACAGGGCATGAAAGGTGCCAATCCATAGATCCTTGATCACCTCCCGATAGATGCGACTGCGCAGCTGCTTCTGCTGGTGGGCGGGCAGGGTGCTCCAGGGCTGGCCGAACTGGCTTTGGGCCAGTTTCTGGGCCAGCAGCAACTCCAGCCGCTCCTTCATCTCCCGGGCGGCCTTGTTGGTGAAGGTAACCGCCAGCAGCTCGCCCGGATCGACGCCGTGGTGGCCGATCAGATGGGCGATGCGATGGGTGAGGGCGCGGGTTTTGCCGCTGCCGGCACCAGCCACCACCAGCAGGGGGCCGGTGTGGTGATCTACAGCCCGGCGCTGGGCATCGTTGAGGCCGGCGAGAAAGCTCATGGGCTGAACCCTAGGGACCGATCTGAGGCGCTGCCCGTCAGCCGCAGAAGCGCTGCTCTAGCTGGGCCAGATCCCGGAAGCTGGCGGAGAGACGCTGCAGCTCCTGAAAACTGCCGTAGGCCTTGACCACGCCGCGATCGAATTCATAGATGCGATCACAGCGCTGCACGGTGCTCAGCCGGTGGGCGATCACCACGGTGGTGCAGCGGCGGCCCACCACCTCCAGGGCCTCGATCACCTCCGATTCGGTGCGGTTGTCCAGGGCACTGGTGGCCTCATCGAGCACCAGGAAGCGGGCCTGGCGATAGAAAGCCCGGGCCAGGGCCAGCCGCTGGCGCTGGCCGCCGGAAAGGCGCAGGCCGTTTTCGCCCACCTGGGTGAGCAGGCCGTAGGGCAGCTCGGCCACAAACTCCTCCAACTGGGCCGCCTCCAGGGCCTCCCACACCCGATGCTGATCGGCTTCCTCGGCGGAGAGGCCAAAGGCCACATTGGCCAGCACGCTGCCATTGAGCAGGTTGATCGCCTGGGGCACCTGGGCGCAGTTGGCCTGCCAGGCCGGCACATCCAAACCCTCCACCGGGATGCCGTCCAGTTCCAAGCAGCCGCGACTGGGGGTCAAAAGGCCCAACAGCAGGTTGGCGGTGGTGGTCTTGCCGCTGCCGGTGCTGCCCACCAGGGCCACCCGCGATCCCATCGGGATGCTGAGGCTGACGCCGCGCAACACCCATTCATCGGAGCTGGGATAGCGGTACCAAACGTCTTGAAGTCGAATCGAGTGGCGCGGATACACCCCCGCCGGCGTGGGCACGCCAGGGGTGAGCAGGGTGGGTCGATCGGCCGGCAGGTCCAGCAGCTCCAGGGCGCTGCTGAGCAGGGGCAGGCCGCCCCGGAACTGGGTGAGCGAGCGGAAGGCGTCCTGCAGGGGCGGCGTCAGCCGCAGGGCGGCCACGGCCATGGTGGCCAGGAAGGGCAGGATCGCCTTCACCTGGGTGGGGTTGCCGCTGATCAGGGCGGGCACGGCGCCCACCACAAAAATCATCGTGATCCCGAAGGGCTCGATCATCGCCCGAGGTAGATCCGGCAACCACTCGGTTAGCCAGGCATACATCTGGGCCTGACGGCCAAGTTGTTTAAAGTCTCGCTCGAAGTAAGCTTCCGAACCGGCTAGCTGAATATCGCGAATCGAGTTGAGTGAATCAAATAAAACATCCATGGACTGCCCCTCCAGCCGAATCTTTTGCTGGTAGCCGTGGCGCAAACGAGGGGTAACAAAAATGGAAATCAGCCAGTAGGCCAACACCAGGCCAGTTACCAAAATCACCGCCAGCCAGCGGCCCACAAACAAAATCCCCAGCGATAGCAGCACGATCGAAACCGATGAGCTGATGATCTGCAGGGTGGGGGTGACCACGTTGCTGGCCACCCGGTTCATGTTGGCCAGCAGCTGGGCACTGAGTTCGGCGGTACTCTTACCCAGGTGATATTCGTAGGGCTGATTTAGCAGTCGAGAGTGCACCTGATCCGATAGATCTCGCCAGATCTGGGCCGCAAGGCGCTGTTGCAAAAAACGCAGCGACAGCTTGGCGAGGGAAGCCGCCCAAGCCAGCAAGATGAAGATCAGGATCAGCCACAGGCTCTGATCGATGCCGTCGCCACCAAAAACGCGCACGCCGGGCAGGCGATCCTCCAATCCAGAACCCACCAGAGCGCCGGTGAGCCGGGCGACCACGGCCACAGAAGCCAAATCGATCACCCCGGGCAGCACCGAGAGGGGCAATAGCGCCCGCAGGGCCTGTAAGCGGCGACCCGGCAGATGGCCCAGGAGCCTGCTGAGCTGGTGGAGGGTCTCACTGCGCATCGCCACAAGCTATGGGCAAGGCGTTCAGCCCATCGGCCCCAGCAGGCCAGCCAGAGAACCGATTGGCCCCAGGCGGCGCCCCAGCCGGTGACCTAACCGCCGCAGCCGCTCCAGCCGCTGGCTCCAGCGCAGGGCCTGGGGCGAGGGGCTGCGCAGGGGCGGGGCCCCGGCGGCCAGCCGCTGCCAGTGGGCGTCGATGGCGGCCAGGGCCTGCCGCCAGCGCTGCAGCAGCGCCGCTTCTCCGCAGCCCGCCAACAGCGCATCCAGGGCCGCCGGATCTGGCCGCCAGGCCGCCGGCTCGGCCACTGCAGCACCTATCCGTTCCAGATCGGCCTCCAGGGTGCCGCAGCCGAGCTGGTGGCCGAGGCGGCCGGGATCGAGGCTGTCGGCCAGGGCGTGGTTGAAGCTGCTGAACAGCACGCAGCCGCAGGCCAGGGCCTCCAGCGGCGGCAGCCCAAACCCCTCGCTAACACCCCGGCCCCGCCAGTAGTCGGCCGAGTCGTAGAGCACCACGGTGGCGGAGTTGAACAGGTCCACCAGGTCGTCCACCCAGCCGCTCTGCAACTCCACCCGCAAGCCCCGCTGGCGCAGGGCCGGCAGCAGCTGCCGCAGCAGGTAGGGGCTGCTCTTGCGCTGCTGCACCAACACATCGATCGGGCGCCGGGCGTTGGCGAGCCGATCGCCCCGCTCCAGCCACTTGGATTGCAGGGCATTGGGCACCAGAAACAGGGGGCTGCGCGGCGCCCGATCGCCCCAGTAACCCAGGGTGTTGCGACTCACCGCCAGCACCGGCACCCCCGGCGGCAGCTGGAAGCCGTAGCCACTGCTGTGGGCGTGGTAGGCCACGGGCCGGCCCCGCAGCCGCCGCAGCAGGCCGGGCACATCAAAACCCCAGCTCACCACCCAGAGGGCCGGACCTGGAGCCGCTTCCTGGGCCAGCAGGTCGTCGAGATAAGGGTGTTCGGGCTCCCGCTGCCGATAGGTGACCAGCTGCACGGGGCGATCCCCCCCGGCGGCGAGCAACCGGGCGGTCTGCAGCTCCACCAGCAGGCCGCCGCAGCGAAAGCGACCGCTGGTGCCGGGCAGCAAAAAACGCAGCGGCGCCAGAGGCACCAAGGCAGCCAGCGGCGCTTCAATAGCGCTGGCAGCGAGGCTGTCAGTGGCGTTGGCAGTGGCGCTGGCAGCAGGGCTGTCTGTAGTGCTGTCAGCGGTGCTGGCGGCGAAGCTGGCGGAAATATCTGGCGACAACGCCCGATCAAAGCAAGGGGGCCAGCTGGAGTCTGCCCCAGCCGCCTGGCCACCGGGCAGCCGCCAGCCCTCAGCCTCAGGCCGGCACGGCCTCGGTGCTGCCGGAGCGCTGGCGCTTGGTGAGGAACCCGAAGAGCACCTTGCCGATGGCGGCAATCAGATTGCCCTCCAGCTCCTGGAACATCTTCATGTTGTAGTGGAAGGCCTCGTTGGCCTCGGCCACGATCCGATCGGCGGTGGCCTGGTCGATCGGCAGGCCGTCGAGCACGGCGCGGTAGTTGACCTTGAAAGCCTTCTCGTCGGGAATTGAATCGAACTCGTAGAAGCGCAGGCCGTCATGCTCGCCCAGGTTCATCGCCTTCTGGGCGATTTTTTTGAGGATCTGACCGCCGGAGAGGTCGCCGATGTAACGGGTGTAGTGGTGGCCCACCAGCAGCTCGGGGGCCTCCCGGGCCACGCTGTGGAGGCGGGCCACATAGGCCTGGGCTCCAGGGGTGGCCTTGATCGAGCTGCGCCAGTCACCACCGAAGTAGAAGGCGAGATCCTGTTCGAGCGATTCGCGGCGGTTGAGGGCGGCGAAGTTGATCTGCCCCACCACGGGGTGATCGGCGAGACGGCCGATCTCCTCCTCCATGGCGCAGTACACGAACCAGAGGTCGGCCACCAGGGTGCGATAGCTGGCCTTGTCCACCACCCCCTTGAGGAAGCAGCTCACAAAGCCGGTGTTTTCGGCCATGGTGTGGGCCTTCTTCGTTCCCTCACGGAGCTGGGAAGCCAGGGCGACAGACATCGGTCCTCGGTGCGGCACGGGCAGATAACCCAAACTAAAGGGGGGATTCGCAACAAAGGCGACAAGATTGCGAAGGGTTACGTGCTGGATGTGCAGGGCTGGCTCTTGCGCCCCAGATCAGGCGGCTTCCGCGGCGGGCCCGGAGGGGGAGCCGCCATCGCGGTCCCAGCCGGCCGTCTCAAACAGCTGGAACAGTTGGCGGCAGAACAGCCGCAGGATCTCCTCCACCGCCGGGCTGGGCGGGTGGGGGCCGCTGGCCCGCCAATCTCCCACCGTGGCCAGCGACCAACGCTCCCCGGCATAGGTGAGACCCCGCAGGCTCACCCCCAGCAATGGCGGCCGGCCGGCCGCGGCATCGCCGCCCCCCGGCGCTGCGGCCAGCCGCAGCTGCACCAGCACGGAGCGGCACTGGATGCGGGGGCTCCAACCGGGAAAGTGGAAGGAGAGATCAACGGTTTCGGGCTCGCCGTAGGCCCGGGTGAGGGGGTCGTCGCGCCAGGGCTTGAGGTTGGCCCGGGCATCGGGAAAATGCTCTCGGAACAGGGCCGCCACCGATGCGATGGCCTGGGCCAATTCCAGCGATCGAGCCTGGTCGGCAGCATTCATGGCCCCATGTTGGGGCCAGTTGTGGGGCGGCGCGGCGGCGATCGGCAGTTGACCACATCCGCTGGCCCCAGCACAGCAACCCGCCACCGCGCCGATCACCAATAACTTTCCGCCCTTGAGCGCAGACATAGGCTCATTCACCACCACCCAGCGCCCGGGCCCCATGGCCAGCTATCAGAAGCTCACCGCCCCCAGCGGCGGCACCGCCATCCGCTTCGAGCAGGGCCAGCCGGTGGTGCCCAACGATCCGATCATCCCCTTCATCCGCGGCGACGGCACCGGCGTGGACATCTGGCCCGCCACCCAGCTGGTGCTGGATGCGGCGGTGGCCAAGGCCTACGGCGGCGAGCGCCGCATCGAGTGGTTCAAGGTGTATGCCGGCGACGAGGCCTGCGACCTCTACGGCACCTATCAATATCTGCCCCAAGACACCCTCACCGCCATCGAGGAATACGGCGTGGCGATCAAGGGGCCGCTGACCACCCCGATCGGCGGCGGCATCCGCTCGCTGAACGTGGCCCTGCGCCAGATATTTGATCTGTACTGCTGCGTGAGGCCCTGCCGCTATTACGCCGGCACCCCCAGCCCCCACAAGCGACCTCAAGATTTAGACGTGATCGTGTATCGCGAGAACACGGAAGATATCTATATGGGCATCGAGTGGGAGGCCAATGATCCCGTGTGCCTCGATCTGATCAAACATCTCAATGAGGTGGTGATTCCAGCCAACGGCAAACTCGGCAACCGTCAGATTCCGGTGGGTTCGGGCATCGGCATCAAACCGGTGAGCAAGAACGGCAGCCAGCGCCACATCCGCAAGGCGATCCAGCACGCCCTGCGGTTGGAAGGAGCCAAGCGCCACGTCACCCTGGTGCATAAGGGCAACATCATGAAGTTCACCGAGGGGGCCTTCCGCGACTGGGGCTACGAACTAGCCACTACTGAATTCCGCGCCGATTGCATCACCGAACGCGAAAGCTGGATCCTCGACAACCTGGAGCGGGATCCGGGCCTGAGTGTGGAGGGCAACGCCCGTCAAATCGAACCCGGCTACGACGCCCTCACCCCCGAAAAGAAACAGCTTATTTGCGCTGAAGTGCAAGCGGTGATCGACGCCATCGGCGCCAGCCATGGCAATGGCCAGTGGCGCCAGATGGTGCTGGTGGACGACCGCATCGCCGACAGCATCTTCCAACAAATCCAAACCCGGCCCCAGGAGTATTCGATCCTCGCCACCCTCAACCTCAACGGCGACTACATCTCCGATGCCGCCGCCGCCGTGGTGGGCGGCCTGGGTATGGCCCCTGGCGCCAACATCGGCGACAAGGCGGCTATTTTTGAAGCCACCCATGGCACCGCCCCCAAACACGCCGGCCTGGATCGCATCAACCCCGGCTCCGTAATCCTCAGCGGCGTGATGATGCTCGAATTCATGGGCTGGCAGGAAGCCGCAGACCTGATCACCCGGGGCCTCAGCGCCGCCATCGCCGCCGGCGAAGTCACTTACGACCTGGCCCGGCTAATGGAGCCACCCGTAGCCCCCCTGAGCTGCTCCGGTTTCGCGGCAGCGGTGGTAGCTCGCTTCGAGTGATTTTTTGCGGGCGCCTTACGGCGCCATTCCCGCAACAGCCTTAAACCAATAGCCATAAGCCAACGGCAAATAGGCCAAGACCAACAGCAAACAGCCTAAAACCAACAGCCAAGGGTTAAGAAAATCCAAGTGTTAAGGGATCAAGAGATTAAGCGCTAAGAAGAACAGCCCTGGGGGAGGCAGACCACACGCAAACCGACGCTGCTGCCGACGTCGCCGGGCCGGCGATGGTTGCGGAAGGCAGAGCGGCAGCTCCCGGGGTGGTTGTACCAGGAGCCGCCGCGCAGCAGCCTTCCGTTATCATTATTAACATCCTGATCCACCCAGGCACTGCCATCTTGCGGTGCTCCATTATAGCTGGCATGCCATTGATCTTGGCACCACTCCCACACATTGCCATGCATGTCGTGGAGGCCCCAGGGATTGACAGGAAAGCGGCTCACCGGAGTGGTCTGACGCCGGAAATCACCCTTTGGGCCATCAGCATATGCGTAATTACCACAGTAATTGGCCAGCGCTGGGCTGATCGTTTCCCCAAAGTGAAAAGGTGTGCTACTGCCCGCTCGGCAAGTATATTCCCACTGGGCTTCGCTGGGTAAACTGTAATAGCGGCCAGTGCGTTGGCTCAGGCGCTTGCAAAATTCGATCGCATCCTGCCAGCTCACCTGCTCCACCGGCCGCTGATCGGTGTTGGCTTCTCCATCAAAAAGACGAGCCTCTCCGCCCTTTTGGTTATCGCCAGCCTGGAAATATGAAGGATTTAACTTCAACTGCCTGCCCCAACTTTCGCCATCCCGAGGCTGCCAAGCCGCCACCACCCGCCACTGGGCCTGGGTGATCGGCGTTTGGCCCATCAAGAACTCCGCCAGCTCCACCCGATGTTGGGGGCCTTCAGCATCACTCCGCCCCTCCTCCCCCTGCGGCGAACCCATCAAAAAGCTACCGGCCGGGATCTGCACCATGGTGAGCTCCACCCCATCCGCCAATCGCTCCCGGTAGCCCCGCACCTGCAGGGGGTGCTTATCTATTCGCCAGGCCACTTCGCCTGAATCAGCCCTGGCTCTAACCACCAGGGCAGTTTCAGCCGAAAGCGCCAGTAGCTCTTGGCCTGCGGAAACATCTACAACCGGAGAACTGCCAGCCGGATAAACATCTGAGCGATTCGATTGATCACCAGCTAGTGCAAGCAGGGGATTCGCCGCAATTCCATGCTTGGCAAAAATCTCAATCAAGTCGGGCTCCGCTAGCCTAACGTGAGCCTGCAGATCCCGTAGATCCTGCCAATCAAGCGCAGATAGGCCCTGACCCTCAGACACCAATTCAGCCACCAGGGCCTCGAACTCCGCTAATTTTTTGGCATACTCACGCCAGGGCCCGAGCACCTCCGCTTCAATCTGCTCGGCTTGCTCATCGCTGATTTGTTCGCCCTCCGGCAAGCTAGCTCGCATTTTTTGCAGAATCATGCGACCGGCCTTATTGATCACACCTCGCCGCCTTTTGGCAAGTTCCTCCACTTTTTGGCGATAGTCAACCGTAGAATCGCGGGGCACTCTGCTCAACCAGATTTCACGGCCCGCACCGGTGGCAATCAGTTGGGGCGACATCAACGGAGCCAATTCCTGCAGCCGGGATTCCACGTAATTGTGCAGGTCTTTGACATCCACAAAACCCCGCCTCTGGAGGTCGGCGGCGCCGGTGCTGATCCCCTCCACCAAAAAACGGGTGTACATCGAAAGGCCATCGCCAGCCTCAGGGGCGCTGGAGGTTTCAATTGAGGCCGAGGAGGTGAGCACCGCCTTTCCCTTGCCGCCAAAAGCCTCCGGATCGATGACGCCATCGTCCTTGGCGCTCATGCCCTCGGCGAAGGCGCCACTGAAACAGCAATCAAGGATCAGCAGCTGGTGCTTCGATTTACTCGCTTGCATATAAGCCTGCACATCCCGCGCCCTCACAGTGGAATAAAGCTCTGGCTTGCCCTGCTTAGACTTAACCGACTCACTACAACTGAGCAATAACTGGCGCTGGTTATCGCGAAAACCGTGGCCCGAAAAGTAGAGCAGCAGCAAATCATCCGAATCGCGGTTGGCAAACAGCTCTGCCACCGCCCGCTCCATCGGTGTGCGCTGGGGATCCTGCAGCACCACCACCTGATCGCTGGGGAAGCCCCCCAGCTGCGGATCGCGCAGCACCTCGGCCAGGGCCTCCACATCCAGCCGGGCGCTGGGAATGGGAGTGAGCCCCTCGCCGTAGGAGCTCACGCCAATCAGCAGGGCATGTTTGCTGGCCATCTAGACCTGCCGAGCCACAAAGGCTTCAACGCGATCGAACATCGCCAGCAGAGCCGCTTGATCATTGGCGGGAGCTTCCAATTCCAGCGCTACCGCCTCACCGCTGGCAGTGGTGTGGCTCAGCTTCAGCCGCAGCGGTGACTGGGCTGCTTGGGGAGGCTGAGCTGGCGGGGGCTGAGCTGGCAGGGGCGTATCAATCAGGCGTCTTTTCAGATAACCCAGCACCCTTAAGGCATTCTTGCCATTGAGCTGGGCGGTGAGCTGCCCCAACAGCAAGCTGCCGATCGCCTT
>JBIKVR010000145.1:0-5219 GCA_044356735.1 Prochlorococcaceae cyanobacterium | reverse complement strand
GGCCGGCACCAGCTGGCCTTCCTGCTTCCAGCGATGGCGCCAGCTGTAAAGGGTCTGGGCGTTCACCCCTGTGGAACGGGCGATTTCAGCCACGCTTTCCCGCTATGGCCTCCGGCCAACTCCGTATATGGTGGGCTCATCCGCTGGCGGATCTCAGCCCGCAGCTCGGGGTCGTAAGGCGATTGCATCAGTCATCGTTAGCCCCCTGGTGGATCGGTCAGACAGGGCAGACAACTTTGCTGGTAGTGGGGGATCAGCCCAACTCTGGCGGTGGGCTCTCAACAGCTGCAGAACTTCGGCTGCGGTGGGTGCCGTGGCGGAGGGGGGGGGGGGGCGAATCATGACGCCAGGCCGATCTTGGGATGAGGGCCCCGTCCCTTGCAGCGCAACCCCACCGCCACCTCCTCCTCTTTGTAACGCTCGTCATTCAGCGCAGGGAGGCGGGCGAGCACGTCACCGTGGACGGCATCGGGCCAGCGATAGCACCAGGGGAGTTCGCGGCGGCCGGTGATGGCGCCGTGGACTCCACTCAGCACGGTTGCTCGCAACGGCGGTAGGTCTGTGTCAACAGTGTTCCAGACACGCGCAAGGTTGACCTTCAGGTAATCATGAATCAACACGTCTCGCATCCCAGCGATTTGCCGCCGGGGAATCTCTGGATTGGCGGCGCGAAGTTCGGCGCTGAGATTTTTGGTGGCCTCGCCGATCAGTTCCAGATTGCGTATCACGCCATCTTGGATCAAACAAGAATCCATAAAGGCGTCTTCGTCGGCAGCCGAGTATTCCTCGATGCGCTCTAGGCATTCACGGATACTCTCTAGATAAAGTTTATCCTTGTTCATAGCGGTAGTGCCTGGCCAAGGATCTCGCTGCGAATTAATGGATGCAGCGTTTCTGCTTCGGTCACATCTACAGGGCAACCGAGAAGATCTTCCAGCTCCTGTCGCAGATGGATCAATCCCAGCAGGGTCTGGTTTGCCGCCAGGTCGACCAGCAGGTCAAGGTCGCTGCCGTTGTGTTCCTGTCCCTTGGCGATGGAGCCATAAATTCGCAGATTGGAAGCGCCGTGGCGGCGTGCCACCGAAAGCACATCCAGCCTGAGGTCCTGCAGGCGCTGGCGGATCGTGGTGGCGGCTGTGCGGCCCATAGCCCCAACCCCATCTGCTCGGTCTGGGTGGGTTCAGTTCCGCCCACCTGCCTGGCCTTGGTCATGCCTTCACCAGAGCAGGCGGCAGGGGAAGGTGGCCAGCGCAGGGTCGAGGCTCACCAGTTGCAGGCCCTCCAACTCCGCCTGGGCCGCCAGCAGCCGATCGAAGGGATCCCGGTGGGCCTGCCTGTAGCCACCGGCGTGGACGCCATGATGCAACTGTACGGCGAGAGGCTCGAAACCCTGTTGTTGCAGGAGTGATGGCAGATCCTGCAGCAGCTGTTCGGCGCCGGGCAGTTTGCCGAGGCGACATTTGGTGGCGATCTCCCAGCCGGAGGCAGCGCTCACAAAGATCGAGGCCGCCGGGTCGTTGATGGCCGCATGGGCGAGGGCGGAGAGCTTCTCAGGTTCCACCAACCACCAGAGCAGGGCATGGGTGTCCAGCAGGAGGGAGGAAGCCATCAAGAGGGCAACGGGGCGTCGAGCCCATCAAGCTCCTCGGGGGGCAGAGGGGCGAGCAGCACATCGATGGGTGGAAGGTGCAGCTGACCTCGCAGCACCCCTGGCTGCCGCCGTGGTTGATCGGCTTCGAGCGGCACCAGCCGTGCCCAGGGCTTCCCGTCCTTGGCCACCAGGATCGTTTCGCCGGCATGGGCGGCGTCGATCAGCCTGGAGAACTGGGTTTTGGCCTCGTGAACATTGACGGTGCGCATGGAGGACTCCAGGCTTGTAGCAAGCTTAGTCCAGATGTGGGTCCATGGCTGCTCTCAAGGGCACAGCTTTGGGGAAGATGTGGTGGAACTGCAGTTGGTGGGCATTGCCCACATGGCTGAGGGCGATGACCAGGTTGGAATGCCAATCGCGGGCGTCGGCGGCTTGAAAGGCCAGAAACATCGTCTTGAATCGGCTCCTCCCCGTCGTCGCTGTACTCAGTAGCATCAATGTTGTTGTCGTCCACTTCAGTGACGAAGGGGATAGCTCCGGGTGCTCCAGGTTGAACAGCAACTCGATCGGCCGGACGCGACCATTCACCTGAACTGGCTTGCCACGGATCACGGCTGAGAGGGAGGTGAGCCGTTGTTGGCCATCCAGAAGAAGCTGGGTTTTGGCCTAGGGGTTGGACTGCTGCTCGACCGCAAATGACTGCTGGGGAACCACCTCATCGGTTTCCCAGATCAGAATGGCGCCGGAGGGATAGCCGCGATACAGGGAATCAAGCAGATCACGCACCCGGCTGGAACGCCAGACGTAGCGCCGCTGCATCTCTGGGAGCCGCAACTCGCCGCGCTCGACCTTGCTGACGAGCTCTTCGACAGTGGCTTCGGCTTTGGCCATGGATTCAGCTTGTCTCTCCCTCGAGATCGTTCAAGAGCTGAGCGCACTGCTTGAGAAGTGCGGGCAGGTCTCGTCCTGGATGACGCCCCAGACCAGTCGGTCGTTGATGATGGCGTACTCGTGGGTGAGCTTATTGTGAAAGCTGATGATCTGTGGTGCCTGATCGATCTGGGCAAATCGTTCCTCGTCTCGCTGAGAGAGCTGATTAAGTGCCTCACCGATGATCGTGAACTCCAGCTCAACAGACGAGCGAATCAGGCGGCTGTTGCGGTAATCATCGAGGTTGATGCCAGCGACGGCCTGCTGGATGGCTTGACCAGCTTGTATCACATCGCTGAGGAAGGCCCGAGGATCACGCTTCATAGATCAGCTGTTTTGAAGCCTCGATGTCGCGGCGCACGTAGGGGTTGCGCACAGCATCGGCCATCACCAGATCCACCGGCTGGCCGGTGATCGAGGCCAGTTGCTGCTCCAGGCCGAAGTAGGACTGCACAAGAGCGCCAGGCTCGATCGGCTGGAACTCCACGAGCAGATCCAGATCGCTGCGGGCGGGGTCGAAGTCGTCGCGCAGTGCCGAGCCGAACAGATGCATGCGCAGCACCTGGTGGCGCTGGCAGGCGTCGGCGATGGCATCGAGTTTTGGCTGGGGGAGGGCGAGGCTCACAGCACCAATCCGATCTGGACAGTCTGGCCTGAATCAGGGGGCGGAGTCTTCAGCGACCGCCCTCGCCGCCTGCTTCCCGCCCTTGCTGTGCAGCTCTCCCAGCTCTCCTGGTGAGACCGCAACAGCGACAGGAGGTCTTCAGGCGTGGGTGCGGTGATGGATGTCTGGCTGTTCATCGCCCCAACACCATCTGCTCGGCCTGCATGGGCTCAGTGTCGCCCGCCTGGCTGGCTTTGGGCGGCCGCCCCCGCCGCTTGCCCCCTGCAGTGCTGCCCGCTTTGGCCGCCTTCGCCGCCTGCTTCGCCCCCTTGCTGTGCAGCCCCAGATTCACCTCCTCCGCGTAGCGCTCGGCGTTGAGGGCGAGCAGGCGGGCGAGGACGTCGTCGCGGACGGATTCGGGCCAGCGGTAGCGCCAGGGGAGTTTGCGGCGGCTGGTGATGGCGCCGTAGGCCCGCAGCTGGCCCTGGAAATTCAGTGCATCGCCGGCATCCCAAAAGAAGAGATCGCCGCTGTCGATGCGCTCCTGCAGCTCATCGGGGAGCTGGGCGTCCTCTTCGATGTCGAGGTAGTCGAGGCCGAAGCCGCAGTGGCTGTTGCCTGGGCCAATCTGAGGCACATCGCTTCAGCCGTAGGAGTTCAGCACCGCCTGATCCATCTCGCCGTGGAGGCGGAGCAGTTCCAGGAGGCCGCTGCTGGTTTCGGCGGGATCGTGGAAGCGGTTGTAGGTACTGGTGAGACCTTCGTTGTTGCTCACCATCAACTCGGATCGGAATTGGTGGTAGCGCTCGCCGATGGCTTCGAGGCTCAGGCGGATGGTTTCGTAAGCGGGATTGTTGGCGGAATCGAGGATAGCGGTGGGGAAGGCAAAGGTGCCAAATATGTCGCCAGGTGCGTACCTTGGAGCATCAGCGCTGCCAAAGGTTGAGGCTTTAAATTTGAACCACAGCTCGTGGACCTGGGCGAGCAATGGCAGTAGTAGGGTCCATTTTGCGACAGGGAAAATAGCCAATTGCTCCGAAAGAGCACAGCGCGAATCGACGAGGGCGGGAGCATATCTCATGCTGACCCTGGGAATTACGACCACCCTTTCACAGACTGCAATCGCCTCATACAGCGCAGGACACGTCTCGCCAAAGCGCCACCAATAACGTGCACGAATCTCGCGATTCTGGACCAGTCGCCCCGGCTTCACCTTCCTCTCCACAATCTCCATTAGCTCCGGCCATTCCCGCCGGCATTCCTCTTCGCTGCGATCCCCGAAGTTGATCACATAGCGGTGATGGGCATGGGTGGGGCTGTCATTCACCTCTTTGCCACCGATGTAGGGTAAAATCACCTCGGCATTCTTTGGGTTCTCCGCAATCAGCCGCTCCATCTTGGCGATCGGTGAAGGGATGCCAGCCGTGTTGTCGTCTGCGGGGCCGGAGTCATCGAAGGTGAACCCTTGGCCGTAGATCTTGGATCCAAGGATGCTCTTGCCGGAGTTAGCCGCCAGCTGCTTGGGATCGTCGTGGCCTCCATTGGCAAAGAGAAAGGCCGTGATCTGTGGCACCGGCCGCTTCTCCAGCTTCTTTTCTCCCGCATACATGCCCTTGATCAGGTGAACCACACTCACCACCACAGCGGCTACACCGGGCCACTTATGGCGTTTGCGGGCGCCGTAGATCGTGCCACCGTTCAAGCAGATCCAGCGCAGGCCGCTGCTGCGTGTATCTCCCTGAGCGATGGTGTTGGTGGCGATCAGGCCAAGTGATCCACCCTTCCTAAGAAAGTGGAAGCAACGTCGGAAGAAGTGAGCCACGAGATCGCACTGCCCACCGCTTTCAGGATGGAGCTGCTTGAACCACTCGAGGATGCTAGCGGGGCTGCCTTCGGCGATGGTGTTCTTGCCGGCGAAGGGCGGATTGCCAACGAACACATCGAAGCCAGGCTGCGCACGATCAAAGACATCCGGAAACTCCCCCCGCGTTCAGAAAAGATGACACCCCTCTCAATCGCAAACCCGGGGGCTTGATGGAGCAGAGCAATGCGTCGTTACAGCGAGGCGATCAAGGCTGATGTCAGAAGGCGGAT
>JBIKVR010000144.1:0-5249 GCA_044356735.1 Prochlorococcaceae cyanobacterium | reverse complement strand
TCAGCTCCACACCGGGCCAAACAGAATTGGCATCCAGGTGGGTTTGGCCTTGGTGGAGGAGCTCCAGTTCACCCGGCAGGTGAATGCATAGCTGCCATTGGATTCGTTATTTTGCTTTACCCTCATAGTGGTAACGGTGCCGTTTTGGGGCACCAGGGCCTGGGCGCGGTTGCAGGCATCCACCTCCGAGACGGTGGAGCGGAATTGCACCGAGTCGGCGCGGGCGGGCAGGCAGACCAGGGTGGGGGCGATGCTGGCTGCCAGGCCCAGGCCGGCCAGTAAAGCAAGGGGGCGCAGCATGGTGGGGTCTTGGCGGAGAGGGTTGCTCCCTGTCTAGCTACTTTTGGCGAGGCGCTCCACATAGGCCTCCAGTTTGCCTACGTTGATCCAGCCCGTGGCGATGGTTTTGGCCTGCTCCTGGCTCACCCTGCCGCGGTGCACGTGGGACATGCCGGCCGGAAAAATCGCCATCTGGCCGCGCACTGCCTCCACATGGTGCTGCTGCCAGAGGAATTCGGTGCCGGCATTTTCTACGTCATTGCAGTAGAGAATCCAGGCCAGCACCCGCTTGATCGGTTCAGTGGCATCTACAGACGTTGTCCAGTCGCAATGCCAATTCTTAAAACCCTCGCCGGCTTCGTAGTGCTGCAGGTTGAAGATCGGGTTGACGAACAGGGATCGCTCCGGCACCACCTCCAGGAACTGGCGGCGCTGGCTGAGGTACTGCTTCAGACAGCCAGATACGGCCAACATGATCGCGTCGGCCAGTTGATGGGCCTCCGGGTCACTGCGATCTAGCCACACCAGGGAGATATCAGTGGACACCTTGTCTGGATTGGCATTGCCGCCACCGAAGCTGACGCCACGGCTATGCAGGTCGCTGCGGCGCTGAAAAAAATCGATCGCCCGATCCCCCAGGGCGGCCAGGGCCTCATTGCGGTAGGTGGCGATCAGCTGCATCGGGCGCCAGGAGGCTCTAGCTGCGGGCAACCTAGAGGGCCGATCGCAATGGAGTGTGGCGATGGTCCCCGAGCAACCGCAACGACCCGCCTGGCTGAACTGGCTGTTCCTGGCAGCCTTCCTGTGGAGCAGCTGGCAGTTGGCGGGCCTGTGGTTCAACCGCCTGCATGGCTGAAAGCCGGCCTGCATGGCTGAAAGCCGGCAAAGGGGCTTGCTGGCTTAGGGGTATCTGGATTGACCTCCCGATCAGGGGTATTGATTCGGCACGAAGAACTGTTCCCCGAGGGGTGGTCGTGCCACTTTTTTTGCCTTGGGGCGGGGTGGCAATTTAATTGCCTCTGGGGTCATGTCCCGATAGGGCACCTTGCTGAGCAGGTGGTGGATGCAGTTGAGGCGGGCCCGGCGCTTGTCGTCGGCTTCAACGGTGAACCAGGGGGCTTCTGGGATGTTTGTATGTTTAAACATTTCATCTTTGGCCTGGGAAAATTCGGCCCACTTCATGCGGGCTTCTAGATCCATGGGGCTCAGTTTCCAGCGGCGGGTTGGATCGTCGATGCGGGCTTGGAAGCGCACCTCCTGCTCCTCGTCACTCACTGAAAACCAGTATTTGAGTAACACGATGCCAGAGCGCACCAGCATCCGTTCAAACTCTGGACTGCTCTGCAGAAATTCCTCCACCTGCTTATGGGTGCAAAACCCCATCACCTTCTCCACGCCGGCTCTATTATACCAACTGCGATCAAAGATCACCATTTCGCCGCCACTGGGGAAGTGCTCCACATAGCGCTGGAAGAACCACTGGGTTTTTTGCTGGTCGCTGGGGGTACCCAAGGCCACCACCCGGCAACCCCGGGGATTGAGGGCCTCGGTGAGGCGCTTGATCGTGCCACCCTTGCCCGCAGCATCTCTACCCTCAAACACCACGATCAGGCGGAAGCCCGTGTGTTTGATCCAGTACTGCATCTTCACCAGCTCTATCTGCAGCCTGATCAGTTCTTTTTCGTAGCGTTTGCGGTCGAGCTTGCCATTGCCATTGCCATTGCCATTGCCATTGCCACCGCCGTTTGGCCGATACTGCCCGTCTGTATTGATGGCGATTTTGTTGACGCCAGCCCCGGAATCCATTGATCTATTGACCAGGGGGCTATGGGCTGGGCCGCCATCGAGGCCATGAGCTATTGCGTTATCTGTTGCGGCGCCATCCGCTAGGGAATCAATAGCCAGGGAATCATGGACTGGCTCATCGCGCAGGTCTTCCAGCAGGGTTGATGGGTAGTAGCGATCGTGATCGGGGCGAGACTCTGCCGGCAGGGGAGCTGGCCCTAGCTGCCCCTGGCCCTGCTCCTGCTCCTGCCCCTGGTGCTGTTCCTGGGTGGCTCGGTGTTGGGGGGAGCGCTTGTGTTTGCCTCTGGCTTTAGCCATCGCTGTGGGGCTGGGGTCAGCTGGGTGGTTGGCGGGGCGGCTCGGGCCACAGGGCCTTTAGCAGTCTGACCACTCCCGCCAACAACAGCACCAGGGCACCGAGGGCCACCGCAGCCAGGGCCAGCACCGCCACCAGTTGCAGCAAGCCCATGCCAAAGCGGCTGAGGCCGCCGATCAAGTTGGCGATCGCATTGCTCACCAGCAGCAGGGTGTCGAGCCGCTCAGGCAGCAGCATCAAGCCGAACATCAGCCCGGCTCCGCCGGCTAGCGACAACAGTCCCGTGCCCAGTTGCTGCCAGCGGGCCCGGCGGCGGCGCTGGCGAAACACCCGCCGGGCTTTGGGGGCCGCCTTGGGGAGCAGCAATGTCCGCTGGCGGGGTGAGGTCATACCTCCAACTGGTGGCCGCAGCCGCGCATCCAGCGCTCAAATTCCATCAGCACCAGCTCGTTGGGGCAATCGATCAGCGACAGGTTGCTCACCGTGCAGTCGCCATGGCCGCCATGGTGCAGCGTTAGATGAAAGCTGTCGCCACTGAGGCCACACACCTCCGGATCGCTGCGCACAACCACATTGAGGGCGGCGCCAAGGCGGGCCACCCGAATCCGCAGTTCCGACCAGGTCATGGTTGTCATTGCCCCAGTTTGTCCAGGAGCGGCGTCACGTCAAGTAGCGGCGTCGCATCAAGAGCCACGCCGCGTCAAGAGCCGGGCTTGGCTGGCGTCAGGGGCAGGCTGGTGGGCGCTGGGCTGGTCTTGGCACCAGGGGTGCCGCCCGGCTGGGGTTTGGGCACCGGCAGCAACAGCCCCAGGCCGGCCAGCAGGGCCAGGGTCAGCAAGCCCCCCACCGGTGCCGCCAGGCGCTGGCCCAGGGGGGTGCGGCGCTCCAGTTCAAAGGCCTTCAGGGGCTTGGGTTCCGGCAGGTCGAGGGCCAGCTGCAATCTGGGGTCCAGGCGCAATTGATCCAGCACCCGCACCAGATCGGCCAGCTCGGCGTCGTCGAGGCGCAGCTGCAGGGGGGCGGTATCCGGCTGACTGCTGTGCAGCACCAGCTGGTGGCCGCCCTCGGGGTGGGGAGAGATTTCCACCGGTTGGGCTGGAGGCGTGCCGAAGCGGCGCTCCACGCCACTGAGCAGGTAGCGGGCATAGGGCAGCACCACCTGCATCAAGGCCAGCAGGTGCTGCTTGCGGCCCTCCAGCTCGGGGCTACCGGCCCACTGCAGGGTCCAGCCGCTGATGATTCCCACCACCTCGCCGGATTGGCCCAACGACACATCCGGCAGTCCCTCCACCTGAAGGCGGCAGCTGAGCTGATCGAAGCGGAGGGTGGTTTTCATGGAGAAGAAGCCAGGGCCTCAGGCTGCCGCATCCAGCAGGCTGGCCCGCAGACGCTCAAAGCCACCGTTGCCAGCGGCGAGGGCGAGGCTTTGAATCAAACGGCGCCGCTGGGCCAAGCCAGCCCGGGGATCGAGCAGGGCATGCACCGCACCGCGACGGGGGTTCATCCTTTCGCCCACCAGTTCGGCCAGTCGTGCCTCAAACAGTTCCCAGCGCCGCTGGTTGGTCTCTGGCGCTTCGGCCTTGGTAAGCATCACCCGCAGTAACGGGTAGAGCCGATCCGCCATGGCGCAGAGGATGCGGATCAGGGCGTCGGTTTCCAGGGGCTTCAAGCTGCCGCGCCGGGCGGCCCGGCGCAGGGGGTTGTGGCAGCGGCGGGTCCACAGCTCCACCCGACTGGCGAAAATCTGCCTGAATCCCAGCTGTTCGCTCATCAGCACCATCGCCTCACCGCCGTTCAAATCAATGGCCTCCATGGCCAGCAACATCAGGTCGAGCCGTTCCAGGCCCCGGCGGGGCAGCTGCTGGCCGGCGTAGCTGGGCTCAGCTGGGTTGCCAGACCGGCTGGACTGGCTGGCGGAGCCGGAGGGGGCAGCGAAAACTTCGGGCATGGTTGCGATGATGCCAGCAACCACACCTCAACGTCACCTCCATGGTTGCCCTGCCCGCAAACTGCGATGACTCGACAGCTAGCGGCATCGATCTGCGGCGGCTGGTGCGGGATGTGCCCGATTTCCCCAAACCCGGCATCCTGTTCAGGGATCTCACCCCGCTGATGCGCGATCCCCAGGGCTGGCGGGAGGTGATCCGCCAACTGGAGCAGCTCTGTGAACAGCTGCAGCCGGAACTGATTGTGGGTATTGAATCGCGGGGCTTCATCGTGGGCACCGCCTTGGCCACCATGGTGGGCCTGGGCTTTGTGCCGGTACGCAAGCCAGGCAAATTGCCCAGTGAAGTAATCACCGTGGAATACGAACTGGAATATGGCAAAGACAGTCTTCAGATTCACGCTGATGCCCTGGCGGGCGGCCAGCGGGTGTTGATCATCGACGACCTGTTGGCCACCGGCGGTACAGCGGCGGCCTGCGCCGAGCTGGTGGTCGCCGCCGGCGGCAACCTCTGCGGCTTTGGCTTTGTGGCCGAACTGGCCGGCCTCGATGGCCGCAGCCGCCTACCCCAGGATCAACCGGTGCAGTCGCTGATTATCTACAGCTGATTATTTGTGACTAATTATTTATAGCTAATTATTTGCGGATGATCGGGCATGGCTGGTTTTCATGGCTGATCTTCTTGCCAATCGAATACCTGGGCCAGTTGTTCCAGGCTGAGCAGGCCGTAGCGCCACAGCACCGCCGGCAGGGGGGCCTGCTCCAGTTCGGCCTGCTTGAGCCCCAGGGCCAGGGCGCTCTCGCTGAGGCCGAGCTGGTGGCGCAAAAAGCGCAGCAGCGCCTCCGCTGGCCTCAGTTGGGGGGTGCTGCTGCTGACCATGGCCGAAAAGCCGCCTACCACCAGCCTGCCAGCGCCTGGAGATC
>JBIKVR010000143.1:0-5250 GCA_044356735.1 Prochlorococcaceae cyanobacterium | reverse complement strand
CGAGGTGTTAGCCAGGGCCACGGCCGCATCAGCTGCCAACTCCGGCCGCTCCGCCAGCCTGGGCGCCCGCGCAAACAGCAGCGCCAGGCCGGCGATCAAAATCAGCAGGCCAAGGGCGGCTGCGGCGGCCAGCGACAGCAGCGCCCAGGCGAAGGCCTTGGCCGGATCCATGCCATAGCCCCCAGGGAGGTTTCGCCCATAGTGGCGCGGCTCGATCGCGGCGGGGCCGCGGTGTTCTGGGTAGATGCCCTGCTCGAGCGCTTCAGGGGCTGGAGCCACGAGCAGCTCAGCGAACTCATGCTGGAGATCGCCGCTCGCTGACGACGACATTAAGAGTGGAGAATTAATGGCAACCCCCATCCAGGCCATCGGCAGCCATGGGTGATGGTTTGTTTGAACTCAGGCCCAAGAGCCGTTCTGGCATTGGCCGCGCCTTCTACTGCTACTGCAGCGGTCAGGTCATCACCATCCTTCACGCTTTCGTCAAGAAAACTCAGAAGACCCCCAAACAAGAGCTGGCGAAAGCCCGCCAACGCCTCAAAGAAGTAAAACGCTGATAGGTACCTGTGCCATGGCTGACCTCCCCTACCAACCCCTTTTGCGCGATCGCCAAGCCGAGCAAGCACGCGCAACCCAGCTCCCCGGCTATACGGCGGCGAGGCAGGAAGCAGCTGCTGAATTTCGCCTCCTGCGCCAACTCCTCAATGCCCGCAAGCAGGCAGGGCTGACCCAGGAAGAGGTGGCCCAGCGCATGGGCACTACCCGCAGTGCCATCTGTCGGCTGGAGGCAGCACGCAAACACCTGCCTGCCCTCGCCACCCTGCGCCGTTATGCCGAAGTGCTCGGCTGCGACGTGGAAATCAACCTCGTGCCCCGAGGCAGTCAACCCGCCAACCCAGCTTGATCACTGCTACTGCCACCGCCGCCCACTCCTGCAGCAGCGGCGGCTCGATCAGGCCAGGCGTGTTGCCAGGGTGCGTGGATTAGGGATTATTGCTGCAGACCTTGATCACGTAGGTCTTCGTAGAGGTTGGTGTAGTTCAGGAGGATGTCGATGATTCCCTCACGCACTTCAGCGGAGTTGAGCGCCTGGCTACTCATCAGTTGATGGGCATCGAGGGCGCCGATGATCGCATCCAGCAACGCCTTGTTGAGATCCGGTGAATTGGAAAACTGCTCCTTGCTGTTGGCCGCCGCCTGCTGACGCAGGGTGGAAGACTCCATCAACTTGCCGCGAATCACGGAACAGACAAAAGGCAGCTTGTCGCTGTCGCTGAGTTCACCGCTGAACAGGTCATTGAGCTTGGCGATGATTTCCGCAAGCTCCAGCTTGATCTTGTCCTGCACCCCGCCACTACCAGGGGCCAGGCCAGGGATGGAGATGTTATCCCCCTGCTTCAGATCGAGATTCTTGGTGTCTAGCTTGCGGAGGTGATAGTGGGTGAGCACCACCTTGGCAAGATCAACCACATTGATCTCTCTTTCAAATTCCAGCAGCGGCTGCAGCGTCTTGTAGAACATGGCCCGCTTCTCCAGGCTGGTGTTAGCGTAGTCGAAGATCTGCGATAAGAACGTATAGAAACGCACGTAGGTTCCCATATCGCTGCGAAATAGTATCAGTGCATTCAGCTCATCCTTAGCGCGCTTGAGTGCGTCGACATTGTTGATCTCTTCTGCCTGGCGATAGGCAAGCCTGGCTTGCTTGTGCAGGTTCATCAATCGCTGGGCCACCGGCTCGATCGCTCCAAATAACTGGCTTTGCCTGGCCTTGTCGCTGAGGTTGGCCTCCAGCAGCACCTTCACCACCCGCTCAATTTCGAACTCGTCGTAATGGCGCTGGGCATCGAGCTTGGTCTTGAGATCAAGGATCAAATTGGGATCGGTGGCCTCTGCCAACTCGGCGGTGGCGTAGTAGGTCTTGAAGGCCGTCAGGATGTCGTTTGGTTCGTTTACAAAATCCACCACATAGGTGGTGTCTTTACCCGGATAGCAGCGATTCAGTCGTGAAAGAGTTTGCACGGCCTGGATGCCATCGAGGCGCCTATCTACATACATGCCGCACAGCAGCGGCTGATCAAAACCGGTTTGGAATTTGTTGGCCACCAGCAGGATTTGGTAGTTGCGCCCCTTGAAGGCCTCGCGGATGTCGCCCTTGAGGCCGGGGTTGAGGGCGGCACTGCGCTCGGTGAAGCCAGCGGGGCCGGTTTCGGGATCACTCACTTCGCCGCTGAAGGCCACCAGGGTGCCAATTGGGTAGCCCTTCTCGCTGATGTACTTGTCGATGGCGAGCTTCCAGCGCACCGCCTCTTTACGGGAGCCAACCACAACCATCGCCTTGGCCTTGCCATCGAGCAGCGGCCAGACGAACTGGCGGAAGTGCTCCACCACGATCTGCACCTTCTGGGCGATGTTGTAGGGATGGAGCTTCACCCAGCCCATCAACTTTTTGAGGGCGGCGCTGCGCTCTACCTCCTCACTGGAGAGGCTCTGGCCTTCCTGGGCGAGCTGAAACGCCAGCTTGTAGGAGGTGTAATTTTGAAGCACATCGAGGATGAACTCTTCCTCAATCGCCTGGCGCATCGAATACACATGAAATGGCGCCGGTAGGTTGCCCTTGCCGGCGGGTTCGTTGGCATTGGGCCGCCGCCCGAACAGCTCCATGGTCTTGGCCTTGGGGGTGGCGGTGTAGGCCACGTAGGTGATGCCGGTGCCGCTCGCCCGGGTAGTCATATCGGCGGCGAGCAGATCATCGATCGACACCTCTCCGCCATCAGCCAGTTCGGCCAGTTCGGCGGTGGAGAGCACTTTGCGGAGCTTTAAGGCGGAGTCGCCGGTTTGTGAACTGTGGGCCTCATCAGCGATTACCGCAAAGCGCTTGCCGCTGGTGGCGGTGAGCTCCTGCATTTTTTTGATCAGGGCTGGGAAGGTTTGGATTGTGCAAACCACGATCTTCTTTTCGCCCGAGAGCGCATCACGAAGCTGGTCACTTTTGATGCCCTTCTCAGTGGTGATTGAGGCCACCACCCCCTTGCGCCGCTCGAAGTTCTCTAGCGTTTCCTGCAGCTGGGAATCGATCACGCTGCGGTCGCTCACCACCAGCACTGTGTCAAACAATTTGCGGTCGTTCTCGTCGTGCAGATCAGCGAGCAGGTGGGCGCTCCAGCCGATCGAGGCGGTCTTGCCAGAGCCGGCCGAGTGCTGGATCAGATAGCGCCAGCCGGGGCCTTCCTCCAGCACAGCCTTGAGCAGTAGCCGGGTAACGGCCAGCTGGTGGTAGCGGGGGAACACGAGTCGGCGGATCTGCTTTTTCTTATCGCGTTCAGCTATGCAATAGCGGCCGATGATCTCCAGCCAGCTGTGGCGCTCCCACACCTCCTCCCAGAGGTAGGCGGTGCGATGGCCCTCCATCACGGGATTGCCGGCACCGCAGTTGGCCCCACCCGGATCGGAACCGCGGTTGAAGGGAAGGAACTGGGTGCGGCTGCCCCCCAGCCTGGTGGTCATCTGCACCTCCCGGTTGCTCACGGCGAAGTGCACCAGGGCACCGCTGGGGAAGGAGAGCAGCGGCTCAGGGGCCTGGCCGGCGGGCGTTGGATCGCGGTCGCTTTTGTATTGCCAGATTGCATCGTTGATCGACTGGGTGTTGTTTGTTTTGAGCTCCACGGTGGCCAGCGGGATACCGTTGACAAACAACACCAGATCGAGGCAATTTTGATTGCGTATGGAATAGCGCACCTGCCTCACCACCCGCAGGCGATTGGCGTTGTAGCGAACCAAGATCGCCGGATTGAGCCCAAAGGCCGGCTTGAATTCAGCGAGCTTCAGGGCCTTGGGCAGGCCGAGCACCTCCACCCCGTGGCGGAGTAGATCAAGGGTACCTAGCTGATCTAGCTGCCGCCGCACCCGCTCCAGCAGGGTCTGCGCGGCCTTGGTGCCGTGGTTTTTCTGCAGCACCTGCCAGGCTTCTGGCTGGGCCTGCTCCACCCAGGCGATCAGATCGGGCGGGTAGAGGGCGAGCTCGCGGCTATAGGCAGCGGCGCTGCCTTCCTCGTAGAGCCAGCCGTTGGCGCCGAGCCGCTCGCAAATCTCAAGCTCGAAGGCGGCTTCGTGGTGGAGGCTCATCGGCTAAGCAGCTGCGGGATGGCCACCTTTGAGAATGCAGCTTAGTTGGGCAAGGCGTAGCAAACCCCACAGTTATGCAGAAACCGCATGACACTGTCCCGCGGGATCGGCGATTCGCGGGGTAGGCCTGCCTGGGCGGCGAGCTTCTCAAGCCCTGCGGCCACCTCGTCGCGCACGTGGCGGATGTAAAGGGTGCGGATCGATGGCGGCGAGTGGGGGGCTGCTCGGAGACCCTCCAGCAACTCAGGCGAGGCAACGGAGCGCAGCGATCCGTCACCGTAGTCGTTGAGGAGCTGTTGCTCCTCAGGATCAAGAGAATAGGAGTTAGTCATGATGACGAATCGGCGAGATAAAAACGCGTAGCTTTACAGCTAGGAATGATGGTTTTAAGAAACAGGCCGCACGACCAACCCCATCCGGGTGAGTTCATCGCTTCACCTGGCTCAAGGTGAGCCCCTGGGCGTTCTTCCATTCGCGCCAGCCGTTGGCAGTGCGGCCAAGCAGGGCCGAGGCTGCGCTGCTGGGGCTGTGGAAGAGATGATCCCGCGGGAAGGTGATGGTGCCGTCGGCGGAGACCTCCATCACCCCAGCAGCAAACAGGCGCTCGCGCACCTTGGCGTCGTTGGTGCCCTGGATCGAGGGCACATTCTCCAGCCGACCCACCGAACCGGCCAGCACCACAAAACCCTCAGCGGTGTAGATGCCTCTGCCGTCAACGCCGGCTCCTGGGCTGCGACAGAAGAAGAGCTCAGCAGGATTCGCAGCTTCCGTGGTTGTGGCCAATGGATCGAATAGCGGGTAGCCAAGGGTGGAGAAGAGGCTGCTGCCGGTTTCGAAGATCTCCATGCAATCCGCCTCCAGGGGCGCGGGCGTGTGGGGCCTGGAACCGCTGGTGCCGTTTTCATCCTGGAAGCGGCCCACATGGCGGAGTTGCTGCAGGGCATGCCATTCAAGGAACAGGGCATGGGTTTGCGTGAGGCTGTTGGTGCGCGAGATCAGCACCAGGGCCCGTTGCCAGAAGTCCTTCTTCTGATGGTGCTGGGCCAGGCGGGCCCGCAGATCGCCGGACTGGCCCACATAAACGCGCCGGTCGTCATCGCCAGCCTCCTCCCCCACCAGCAAATACAA
>JBIKVR010000052.1:0-18777 GCA_044356735.1 Prochlorococcaceae cyanobacterium | reverse complement strand
ACAGGGGCAGTAGACCCGCGCCATGCCCTCCAGCACTTGGACGCAGGTGCCACTGGGATGCAGGCTGGGATCCAGCAGCACGGCCTGACCAGCTGGCATGCGTACGGCCGGGAGGGCGGGATCGGCTGGGGGAGAGAAGCTCATCGAGGTGGGACTTGGTCATTGGATCGCGGCCACTCCGCTGAAGCGAGTGGCCGCTCGGACTGAGGCGACCGCAGGGCCCGCAGGCCAAAGGCGAGACCAAGAGATGGCAGCGCCCGGCCGCAGCAGTAACCACTGTTGCGAATCGATCTCAACATAACCCCAATCCCCGCCCTGTTGCAAGCGATTCTCAATAGCAGCCAAGCTGTTGCGATTGGCCGCCGCTTGCCCTTGCCGCTTGCCGCAGAAGAGTTCTGCCACTGATTTTTTTAATCATTCATGGAGGCGGAGAGAAGATCGCCTCCGCAATTACACCCAAATCGCCTTAGCGATCTCGCCGGCCAATTGGCGGCGAACCAGATTTATACGATTAGCTACCGTTGCTGAACGGAGCATGGGCCGCTGACAGAACCGATTGGAACCCGGCAGCTGCTGCTCCCTTGCGGTTATGACACCAGAGGGCCTTTCCTGGGAACCAAACCCTCAACACCTATGCCGCTGCTTCCCCGCTGGCGCTTCATGACCGATGAAGCGAAGGCTTTGATCAAGCGTTCCGCCTGGTCCGCTGTCGTGGTGGTGCTGGTCTTGTTGGTATTCAGGGCACTGGTTCCCTGGGTGCTGCTGGCCCTGCTTGGCTTTTGGCTCTGGAAAGCGGTCAGCAAATAGCTACCCGCCGCCACTGCCGCCAAGCTCGCTGCCACTCTTGAAGCCCTGCCGCGACAAGCCAAAAAAAAGCGGACCCTTAGGACCCGCTCGATGACCAAGCCAAGTATATGACATTTTGTAACGACCCCCTTGTGGCGATTAATTTTGGCGATTTTCAGTGGCGATCCTTTGTGGCGCTCCCCTGGTCCTGCTGCGGCCCTGGGGGCTAGCTCGCCTGCTAGCCCCGCTGCCAAATTCGCTCCAAGGACTGCCGCGCCTGATCGGTGGTAACGGGTCTGGCAACCAAGTGCCGGCGCAGGACGGCCGCAAAACGCCAAGCCTTGATGGCCAAAGCCACCGCGAAAACCGCCCAGGGCACCAGCATCCAGATTGGGTTCTCCATCAGGTCATTGCTAGCCAACATCCAAGCGTTGCCGCCGCCGGGGCCTAAATGTTATTGCCAACGCGCCCAAATAGCGTTGGCAAAGGCTAAGAATTATCGGACAGCTCGAAAAATCGCCGATCCCCGCCCTGGGAGCCGGGGACAAGCCACGCATTGAAATACCTTTCACGCTGCTTTTCACACGCCACAAAAACAATAAAATTTGACTTACAAAGCCCGCCCATTGACAATAACATAAAATCAATAACAATTGACAAACGTTTTAAATATTCACCAAGTTCACCAAATCACAAAGCCATATTGACAACAATAAAACCACAAAGGATCTATGTTTGATTCTTGTCTAGTATCTAGACAAGGCGGCACCCAGATTCGAACTGGGGATAAAGGATTTGCAATCCTCTGCCTTACCACTTGGCCATGCCGCCGCCGGGGAGCAAACTCCCGTGAACGGATCGTATCAGCCGCGCCATGGCCTCCCGCTTGCTGGTTTTGAGCAACGGCCATGGCGAGGACCTGATCGCCGAGCGGCTGATCAGCGCCCTGGCCAGACGACAGCCGGCTGTGGAGATTGTGGTGCTGCCCCTGGTGGGCGAGGGCAAGGCCTTCGCCGCCGCCGAAGCTGCCGGGAAACTGAGGCGGATTGGGCCACTGCAGCCCCTGCCCAGCGGCGGCTTCAGCAACCAGAGCCTGGGCGGCCTGCTGCGGGATCTGGCGGCGGGGCTGGCGGGGCTCAGTTGGCGGCAATGGCGGCTGGTGCGCCGCTGGGGCCGCAGCGGCGCACCGGTGCTGGCCGTGGGCGACCTGCTGCCCCTGCTGCTGGCCTGGGCCGGTGGCGGCTCCTACGGCTTCATCGGCACCCCCAAAAGCGACTACACCTGGGCCACGCCGCCGCCGCCCGGCTGGCGGGGCCAGCCCTGGGACCTGCTGGCCGACGCCTATCACCGCCGCAAAGGCAGCGAGTGGGACCCCTGGGAATGGGCCTTGATGGATCGCCCCCGCTGCCGGCTGGTGGCCTTGCGCGATCGGCTGACCGCCCGGGGGCTGAGGCGCCATGGGGTGGAGGCCCTGGCGGCCGGCAATCCGATGATGGATGGCCTGGCCGAACAGTCACCACCGGCCTGGTTGGCGGTCGATGGGCTGGGCCCGCTGCTGCTGCTGCCGGGCAGCCGCCTGCCCGAGGCCCTGGCCAATAGCCAAAGACTGCTGGCCGCCCTGGTGGCGCTGGCGGAGCTCCACGGCCCCCAACCGCTCACGGCTCTGCTGGCCAGTGGCGAGCGCCCCAGCGCCCAGGAACTGGCGCCCCTACTGACGGCAGCCGGCTTCTGGGCAGAGGAGCTCAGCCCAGCGGCCGAGGCCTGCGGTGCCGTGGCCTGCTGGCGGCGCCAGCGGCTCCAACTGCTGATCGGACCGGGCTGTTTCCAAAGCTGGGCGCCCTGGTGCAGCGCTGGCCTGGCCACCGCTGGCACCGCCACCGAACAGCTGGTGGGCCTGGGGATCCCAGCCCTGTCGATCCCCGGGCCGGGCCCCCAGTTCCAGGCCGGCTTTGCCCGACGCCAAAGCCGGCTGCTGGGCGGTGCGGTGCTGCCCTGCCGCACGCCGCTGCAGGCAGCCCAGCAGCTGGCCCAGCTGCTCGACGATCCCGAACGGCGACGGCGACTGGGGAGCATCGGCCGGGCCCGGATGGGCGGCGCCGGTGCCAGCGAAAGGCTGGCGGCCCTGATCGAGCGGCGCCTGCTGGGATGATGCGACCAGCCGCGCCGCGCCCCATATGGCAGCAATTCCCGATCGTGCCTACAACGCCGCCTGCGGCCATCTGGCCAGCCAGCTAGGCATCAGCCTGGCCGCCGCCCGTCGCAAGGTGGACATCAAGGCCACCCAGGAGGGCATCACCGGTGCCGCCGCCAAACTGGAATTGGCAAATCAATTACTCAGTGCCGCCCAGGCCAGCGGCATCGACAGCCATGCCCTGCTCACCGCCCAGCTGGGCACCGTGGGCAACGATGAATATTTCATGACCGAAGACTGAACTGAATTTTCCAGCTAGCGCGCTAGCCGGCATCCTGGGACTGCCGAACTATTAGAATTATCTGCCAAGCTACGTTAATAGCCTGCGAACTAAAAATTGCCACCACAGCATAGCTCGCTCGCCCTGGCCTTGCCCTGGTTAGCGGTTGCCACCGGTGGAATGTTCAAACAGCAGGTTATAACGCTGGCGATCCAGATCGGCGAACACAGGCAGACAGGCGAAGCAACGTTCCGCCAGCGACCAGCGCTCCTCCCGCTTCAGCATTGCCTCCAGCCGATCGCGGGCCGGCAGCAGGTAGCGCACATCGCCAGCGGCGTAGGCCAACTGGGCATCGGTGAGGTCTTCCACCCGCCCCCAGTCGGAGCTCTGGGCCTGCTTATCCAGTTCCACTCCCACCAGTTCCTGCACCACCTCCTTGAGGCCGTGCCTGGGGCTGTAGGTGCGGGCCAGACGGCTGGCCACCTTGGTGCAGAAGATCGGTTGCACGGCGATGCCCAGGTTTTCGGCCAGGGCGGCCACGTCGAAGCGGGCGAAATGGAACACCTTCTCGATCGACTGGCTCTGCATCAGGGCCTGGAGCCGCGGCGCTTCCCTCTGGCCCCGGGCCAGGCGGATGCAGCAAACGTTGTCATCTTCGTCGCAGATCTGAACCAAGCAGAGCCGGTCGCGGCCATGGATCAAACCCATCGCCTCGGTGTCGACCGCCAGGGCCCGGGCACCGGCATAGAGGGCCTCCCACTCGGCATCCAGATCGCCATCAAAGACGCAAAAGCGAGTTGGGGCGGGCAGGTTGCTGGTGGGGGTAGCGCTCATGGTCTGGGTTCGGGGCGGGGGATGGGATGGGCCCATGTTGACCCCACAGCAGTGGCCCCAAGCGGTTGACCCCACAGCCGCAGCAGAATGGCTTGAGTGCTTGCCCGCGATGGCCTCCTCCAGCTCCACCCTGCTGCTCACCCTGCTGATGGCCATCGGCCTGGTGTTTTTCTTGCGGGCCGCCAGCAAAGACCGCACCACGGTGCTGGAGATGCGCTCTTCGCGGCCGCCGATGGTGGTACTCGCCGGGCTGAACGACTGGTTGCAACAGCGCGGCTGGCAGCCGCTGGACGGCGATCCGGACCGGCGCCAACTGCGCTTTCGCGCCCAGGTGGCGGCCAGTCCGGCCCTGGCTGTGCTGCTCTCGCTGCTGGGGGCCCTCGGGGCCAGCTGTCTGGGGCTGGTGCTGCGCCAACTGCTGCCCCAACTGCACTGGTGGCCCCTGCTGCTGGCCCTGCTGGGGCCCCTGGCCGGTTGGCTCTACCAGCGCCGGGCCCAGCGGGCTGAGTGCCTTGAACTGCGGCTGATCAGCCACGACGACGCCACCGGCAGCGCCCTGAGGCTGCGGGCCCACCGGGACGAACTGATTGCCCTGGAACTAGAAATCGGCCCGCAACTGGGCCTGTTCAGCAATCGCAGCCTGCTCAGCTCCCCGATTTGATTTGCGCAAACATGCCCCGGCATCTATGGGCTCTGCTGCTCACTCTGGTGAGCACGGCGCTGGTCGCTCCCGCCGTTGCCCAGGCACCCCTGCTCTCCAACAGCGACCCGCTCACCGGACCCCGCAGCCGACTGGCAAAAAACTGGCTCGGTACGCGGCCAGTGGCGGCTGAGCAAACCATCCTGGTGCTGGCCGGCCATGCCGACTCCCAGGGCATCGGCGGGGCCGGCACCAGTGGCGAAGCGGTGGGCCGCCGGGGCGCCAGGCCGATGCAGCCCGGCATCACCGACGAGCTGTACTGGAACCTGCTCACGGCCCGGGCGGTGGTGCGGCTGGGGCTGGAGCGAGGCCTGGCCATGCGCCTCTACGAACCGCCGGTGCGCAGCATCGCCGATGGCAACGATCCCCGCACCAATTGGAGCGTCGGTCGCGCCCATGCGGCCGCTGGCGGCTATGCGGTGGAAATTCACTACGACGCCTACGGCCGCGATGGCATCGGCTCCGGGCTGATCCCACCGCTGCACAACCAACCCAGCCGCCTCGACGAGAGCCTCGCCAGCGAATTCGGCGCCTTCCCGCTGCAATTCCGTGATGGCCTCGGGGCACCCCGGCGGGGCATAGCAATCCTGGAAATCGGCAAGCTGGAAGGAAACCTGGAGGCCTCGCTGCGCAATCCCGCCAGCAGCGAGGCTGCTGTTCAGGCGATCGCCAGGCGGATAGTGGCAGCCCTGGAGCGGGGCCTCGCCGCCCCCAGCGGCAGCGAGCCCATTGGCGCCACCAGCCCTGAGCCCCTGGCCGGCGCCCTCAACGCCCCGAACAACGCCTCTGGGGTGAGCTCCCCCCTACCGAGCCGGGGGGAAATCAACGCACCGCCTGATGGGGAGCGCAGCGGCCCTCCAGCGAGTCGTCTTCAAGCCAGTTCTGGGGGCGAGTGAACAGCTCGGTGAGCAGCGCTTCTCGGCTGCCGGCCGCAGGCACATAGCCATAATCCCAGCGCACCAATGGCGGCAAAGACATCAATATTGATTCGGTGCGGCCATTGGTTTGCAGGCCAAAAATGGTGCCGCGATCGAATACCAGATTGAACTCCACATAGCGGCCGCGGCGATAGAGCTGGAAATCCCGCTCCCGGGTGCCAAAGGGAGTGAACTGGCGCTTCTCCACAATCGGCGTATAGGCGGGCAGGAAGGCATTACCGCAGGCGCTGGCCAGCTGGAACAGCTGCTCCCAGCCATGGCTCACCTGGCCCAGGGCCTGGCCGGCCGCCGCCGCCGGCCCCTGGGGATCCTGGCCCCGATAGAGCAGGCCAGAGGGGTCTTGGTAGTCGTAGAAAATACCGCCTACGCCGCGGGTTTCACCGCGGTGCTTGAGGTAAAAGTATTCATCGCACCAGGGCTTGAATACCTGGTAATAAATGGGATTAACGCTATCGCAAGCCGCCTTGATGGTGCGGTGGAAGTGCTGGGCATCCTCCAGAAATGGGTAATAGGGGGTGAGGTCGGCGCCACCGCCAAACCACCAGACAGGGCCAGCCTCGAAATAGCGATAGTTGAGGTGAATCGTGGGGATGTAGGGATTGCGCGGGTGCAGCACCATCGAGGTGCCGGTGGCAAACCAGCGATGGCCCTTGGCTTCTGGACGCTGGCTGAGAATTGAGGGAGGCAGCTGGTCGCCCTCCACCTCGGAGAAATTGACGCCGCCCTGCTCGAAGATGCGGCCCTGCTTGAGCACCCGTGAGCGACCGCCGCCGCCCTCCGGCCGCTCCCAGCTCTCCTCCTGAAAGCGACCGATGCCATCGAGTCGCTCCAGGCCGGCGCACATCGAATCCTGCAGCCCCATCAACAGGGCCTTGGCCCGGGCGCGGGAATCGGCCGGCGGGCGCTCGCTGGCGGCCAGCGGGGTGGCGGCCAGCGGGGCGGCACCAGCAGGGGCGATGCCATCGCCCGCATCTCTAGCGAGCACACGCTTGGGTAGAGCGTTCCACATCAGCATCGCTGCCGCTACCAACGGGGCAATAGACCTTTTTACCTTTTCAGGCGGGCATACCGCCGCACAAGGCCCGCGGGAGCTCTGTAAATCCAGGGAGCACGGAAAGCCTGAAAACCTGGCAGCCCAACAGCCCTGCCTAGGATTGCTGGCTTGTGCAGCCGTTGCGGAATGACCGCCCAGGATCAGGCCTCCCTCGATCAGGTACTGGCCGCCCTGGGGGCGATCAGCGATTCAGGCAGTGGCCGCAGCCTGGTGGAGCTCGGCTGGATCCAGGAGCCTCGCCTGCAGGGGGATCGGGCCCTGTTCCGCCTGGCCCTGCCAGGCTTTGCCCAGAGCCAGCGCGATCGGATTGCCGCCGAAGCCCGCAGCGCCCTGGTGGGCCTGCCGGGCATCAACGACCTGCAGATCGAAGTGGCCCAACCGAACGCCTCCCACCACCAGGGGGCACCCATCGGCGCCGGCGGGCACGGTGCCGGTGGCCACGGCGCTGGTGGCCACGGCCAAGGGCCTGAACGCCAGCCGATTCCAGGGGTGAGGCAGGTGATCGCCGTGAGCAGCGGCAAGGGCGGCGTGGGCAAGAGCACCGTGGCCGTCAACCTGGCCTGCGCCCTGGCCGCCGCCGGCCTGCGGGTGGGCCTGCTCGATGCCGACATCTACGGCCCCAACGTCCCCACCATGCTGGGGGTGGCCGACCGCAGCCCCGAGGTGAGTGGCGAAGGAGCTGCCCAGGTGCTGCGGCCGATCGACACCT
The DNA here is from genome assembly GCA_044356735.1 of Prochlorococcaceae cyanobacterium. Classification (GTDB taxonomy): domain Bacteria; phylum Cyanobacteriota; class Cyanobacteriia; order PCC-6307; family Cyanobiaceae; genus UBA5018. The sequence goes on along the minus strand of JBIKVR010000052.1, from coordinate 11,345 downwards.
GCGGCATCGCCATGGTGTCCATGGGGCTGCTGATCGCCGAAAACCAGCCAGTGATTTGGCGTGGTCCGATGCTCAATGGCATCATCCGCCAGTTTCTTTATCAGGTGGACTGGGGCGAGCGGGATGTGGTCGTGGTCGACCTGCCGCCCGGCACCGGCGACGCCCAGCTGAGCTTGGCCCAGGCGGTGCCCATGGCCGGCGTGCTGATCGTCACCACCCCCCAGCAGGTGTCCCTGCAGGACGCCCGCCGCGGCCTGGCGATGTTCCTGCAGATGGGCGTACCGGTGCTCGGCGTGGTGGAGAACATGAGCGGCTTCATCCCCCCCGACGCCCCGGAGAAGCGCTACGCGATTTTTGGCAGCGGCGGCGGCGCCCTGCTGGCGGCCGAGGCCGGGGTTCCCCTGCTGGCCGAACTGCCCCTGGAAATGCCGGTGCGCGAGGGCGGTGACCGCGGCCAACCGGTGGTGCTGGCCCAGCCCGCCACGACCACCTCCCGGGCCTTCATGGCCCTGGCCGAGCGGATCCGCTCCAATTATCTGCAGCCGGCCTGATCACCATGCTCGGCATGCCGAGACGCGGCAAGAGCGTCTTCTCCGGCGATGGCAAGACGCGGCGACGGCCCTTTGGCGACACCGATCTAATGCTTTGGGGCATCCCCCTGCTGATGGTGTTCATCGCCGGCATCTTGATCGCCAGCACCCAGCGCCAGGTGCGCTACACCGACTGGTATCAGCACTGGATCACCGGCGCCGTGGGCATGGCCATGGCGCTGCTGCTGGCCCGCATTCCCCTGGAGCGGTTGATCCGACTGCAATGGCCGATCTACGGGGCGATGGTGATCAGCTTGATCGCCGTGCGCATCGTGGGCACCAGCGCCCTGGGGGCCCAGAGCTGGATCAACATCGGCGGCTTCTACGTGCAGCCCTCGGAATTCGCCAAGCTCGGCGCCGTGTTGCTGCTGGCGATCGTGCTCAGTCGCCACCCGGTGGAACGGCCCATAGACCTGCTGCGACCGATCGCCCTGATCGGCCTGCCCTGGCTGCTGGTGTTCGTGCAGCCGGATCTGGGCAGCTCCCTGGTGTTCGGATCGATCCTGCTGGCGATGCTGTTCTGGTCTGGCATGCCAGGCATCTGGGTGGTGCTGCTGCTCTCGCCCCTGGTGAGCGCCATCGCCGCCGGCACCCTGCCCTGGCTGCTGATCGCTTGGCTGCCGCTGGTGGGCTGGTGGGCCTACCACTCCCTGCCCTGGAAACGCACCGCCGCCGCCGTGGCCCTGGCGGTGCAACTGGTATTCGCCCTGGGCACCCCCTGGCTATGGCAGCACGGGCTGCTGCCCCACCAGCGGGCTCGCCTCACCCTGTTTCTCGACCCCGGCCAAGATCCCCTCGGCGGTGGCTATCACCTGATCCAGAGCATGGTGGGCATCGGCAGCGGCGAACTCTGGGGCACGGGCCTGCTCAACGGCTCGCTCACCAAACTGCGCTTCATCCCGGAACAGCACACCGACTTCATCTTCAGTGCCCTGGGGGAAGAGATGGGCTTCATCGGCTCGGTGCTGGCGGTGGCGGGCTATGCGCTGCTGATGTGGCGGCTGCTGCAGATCGCCGGGCGCGCCCGCAGCGACTACGAGTCTTTGCTGGTGGTGGGCATCGGGGCGATGCTGATGTTCCAGGTGGTGGTGAACATCAACATGACCATTGGCCTGGGGCCGATCACTGGCATTCCGCTGCCCTTCTTGAGCTATGGCCGCTCGGCGATGATCATGAACTTCATGGCCCTGGGCCTCTGCGCCGCCGTGGGGCGGCGCGGTCGCAGCGGCCGGCCCTGGTGATTGCCGGGCCATGCTGATCCCCAAGGCAGTTCGGCTCTTGAGCATGGTTACCGCCAGACCATGCCGCACCACAAAGCATGGTGTGCGGCAGAACGGCGAGCCACAAAACATGGTGAGCCCCCAAACGGTGAGCCACAAAACATGGTGACCAAGGGGCCGGACCTGGCCGAGTTGAGGAGCCTGCTGATCGCGGAGGTGTTGCCAGGCCACAGCAACGACGATGCCGCCCGCCGCATGTGGTGGGCGGCCCTGGCCACCCTCCAGCAAGATTTTTTGCTGCCAGCCACGGCAGATCCGAGCCAGGAGCCCCTGGCGGGAGTGTGGTTGGCCGCTCCCCTGCCGGCGCTGTATGAACCAGCCCTGCTGGAGCGCCTGCAGGGCTGGGTGTGGGCTCCTCCCCAGCAGCTGCAGGCCCTGCTGCCCACCCGAGCAGGAGGGGGTCTGCTGCCGAGCCAGCGGCTGGAAGCGGTGGCAGGGGGTGGCCTCCGGCGCCTCGACCTGCGCCAGGGCGATGGCACCGATCCTCTACTGCTACTAATCACGCCCACCCTGCAGGTGGCCCTCTGCCTCGATGGTGGAGCAGAGGCGCGGCGGCTGGTGGTGCGGTTTGAGCCAGAAGTATTGGCTGCGGCCCTGGGATTGATCGATGCCCGGCTGCGCCAGGAGGCCCCCGAGGAGGCCGAGTTACTGAGACGCAATCTGCAACAACTAGGCCCGCTGCACAGCAACCCGAACCTGGGACAGCAGTTCTGGCCGCAGCTGGCCGAGCGCCTGGCGGCCATGGCCCCCAGCTTGACCCTGCGCCCCCTGGTGCAGGGCGGCGGCGAGAGCTCCCACCAGCGCCAGCACAATGGGCGCGCCGTCAGCGGCGAACTGGCCCTGCTGGAGGCCCTCACCCATGAGGTGCGCACCCCCCTGGCCACCATCCGCACCCTGATCCGCTCGCTACTGCGCCGCCAAGACCTGCCCGCGGTGGTGCAGCAGCGCCTGGAACATATCGACGGCGAGTGCAGCGAGCAAATCGACCGCTTTGGGCTGATCTTCCTCGCCGCCGAACTGCAGCGCGAGCCCGAAAACGCCGACCAACAGCCACCGCCCCTGAAGGCCACCGACCTGGCCCGCACCGACCTGAGCGCCCTGCTTTTGCAATTGCAGGAGTTGTGGCAGCGGCAACTGGCGCGCCGGGGCCTGGAACTGGTGCTCGAAATCGGCGCGGAACTGCCAGCGGTGCTCAGTGATCCGCTGCGGCTGGAAACGATGCTGGGGGGCCTGATCGATCGCTTCAGCCGCAGCCTGCCCGCCGGCGGCACGGTGACCGTGAGCCTGCAACCGGCCGGCGCCAGGCTGAAACTACATCTGGCCAGCAGCGTTAAGGCCCGCAGACCAGGCCAGGGCGAGCAGCGAGACCGCCATCGCCAGCTGGTGGGTCCGGTGCTCAGCTGGGACCCCACCACCGGCAGCCTGCAACTCAGCCGCCAGGCCACCCAACGACTGTTCGCCAGGCTGGGGGGGCGGCTGACGGAGCGGGGGGAGAGTGGCCTGACCGTTTTTTTTCCGATCTGCTGAACCAGCCCCGGGCTCAGCCGAGTTGACGCCGGATACAGCGGCCGAACCCCGGGTTTGTTGACGGGTGTGAAGAGTGGCGCTCAGGCCCCGGAAGGCCTGAAAACACGGTGCTAGCTTCCGCTGGAAACGGTCCGCCGACATCCCCCTCTCCAGGAAAAGTCATGACAGCAACGGCGCTCAGCGGTCAACTCCCGAAGTACATCGGCAGCACAGGTGGCCTGCTGAACTCCGCTGAGACTGAAGAGAAATACGCGATCACCTGGACCAGCTCCAAGGCCCAAGCCTTTGAGCTGCCCACCGGTGGCGCTGCCGAAATGAACGAAGGCGAGAACATTCTCTATTTCGCCCGCAAGGAGCAGTGCCTTGCCCTCGGCACCCAGCTGCGCACCAAGTTCAAGCCCAGGATCGAGGATTACAAGATCTACCGGATCTTCCCCGGTGGCGACACCGAGTTCCTGCACCCCAAAGATGGCGTGTTTCCCGAGAAAGTGAACGAAGGCCGTCAAATTGTCGGTCACAACCCCCGCAGCATTGGCGCCAACGTCAATCCAGCCACCCTCAAATTCACCGGCAAGAACCCCTTTGATTCCTGAGGGTATTGTCTCCAGTACCTACTAAAGGCGGGGCGTGCAGCCCCGTTTTTTTTGCCCATCAGCCCGCCGATGCCCAGCGCCCATATGCCTGACCGCCCTGGCGCTGCAGGCTGGCCCGATCAGCCATTCCTGGCCCAAGTTGCTTCCGGCCATAACTTCATCCCCCTGACCCGCTGCTGGCCAGCCGATCTGGAAACCCCCCTCACCACCTGGCTGAAGGTGGGCAGCGGCTCTGGCCATGGCGTGCTGCTGGAATCGGTGGAGGGGGGCGAGCGGATCGGCCGCTGGAGCTTGGTGGCCAGCGATCCCCTCTGGACCCTCACCTGCCGGGGCGAGAGCAGTGAGCGGCGCTGGCGCGACGGCCGCATGGAGCGGCTGGACGGCAATCCCTTCAGCCTGCTGCAACAGTGCCTGGCCCCCCTGCGCAGCGCGCCGCTGCCAGGCCTGCCGGCCCTGGGCCAGCTGTTCGGCTGTTGGGGCTACGAGCTGATCCAGTGGATCGAACCGAGCGTGCCGGTGCATGCCGCCGCCGCTGACTCACCGCCGGACGGCTGTTGGCTACTGGCCGACAGCCTGCTGGTATTTGACCAGGTGAAGCGGCAGATCACCGCCGTCGCCTATGCGGATCTGAGTGCTGCTGCCGAGCCCGAGACGGCCTGGCGGGCGGCCAGGGCCCGCATCGATGAGCTTGAAGCGCAGATGCATCAGCCATTGCCAGCAACGGTGACCCCGCTGAATTGGCATGACGCACCGCAGCAGTCGATCAGCCAACAGCTGCGCATCCAAAGCAATCGAGACCAGGCCGATTTCGAGGCTGCGGTGGCTGCGGCCCGCGAACACATCGCCGCCGGAGATGTTTTTCAGCTGGTGCTCAGCCAGCGGTTGACCACCCGGGTGGAACGGGAGCCGTTCGATCTCTATCGCAGCCTGCGGATGGTGAATCCATCCCCCTACATGGCTTTCTTCAACTTCGGGGACTGGTACCTGATCGGCTCCAGCCCGGAGGTGATGGTGAAGGCGGAACCCACCGCCACCGGCCAGGTGAAGGCCTGCCTGCGACCGATCGCCGGCACCCGCCCTAGGGGCATTGACGAGGCCGAAGACCTGGCCCTGGAGGCCAACCTGCTGGCCGATCCCAAGGAGCGCGCCGAGCACGTGATGCTGGTGGATCTCGGTCGCAATGATCTGGGGCGCGTCTGCCGGCCTGGCAGCGTGCAGGTGGGCGAGCTGATGGTGATCGAGCGCTACTCCCACGTGATGCACATCGTCAGCCAGGTGGAGGGGGTGCTGGCCGAGGACAAGTCGGTGTGGGATCTGCTGATGGCCTGCTTCCCCGCCGGCACGGTCAGCGGTGCGCCCAAAATACGGGCGATGCAATTGATTCACGATCTGGAACCCGACGCCCGCGGCCCCTATGCCGGCGTCTATGGCGCGGTGGATCTCAGCGGCGCCCTGAACACCGCCATCACCATTCGCACCATGGTGGTGCTGCCCGATCCGCTGGGGGGCTGGCAGGTGCTGGTGCAGGCCGGCGCCGGCGTGGTGGCCGACTCCAGCCCCGAAGCGGAGTACCAGGAAACCCTCAACAAGGCACGAGGCATGCTCAAGGCCCTGGCCTGCCTGCAGTGAGAGTCCCGCCGATGACAGCCACAACCGCCCGGGGCAGCGCCCTGCTGCTCAAGGGCTTCGAGGTGGAGATGTTCACCGGCCGGCCGGACGGCACGGTGGTGGGCTGTGCCGCCGAGGCGGCAAGAAGCCTGGAAGGCTTCGTCACCGAACCCGACCAGCGCAACCTCGAATACATCACGCCACCAGACGCCGACTACCGGCGGCAGCTACGGCTACTGCTCGAACCCCGCCAGCGCCTGCGGGCTTGGCTGGCAAGCCGGGGGCTCACCCTGCTACCAGGCAGCACCTTGAGCAGCGGCGACAGCGCTCACTTTGAGCGTTCAGATCCCGTTAATTCATATCACGACTACATAGAGGATTGCTACGGCACGCGGGTGGTGACGGCCAGCGTGCACATCAACCTGGGCCTCACACCCGCCGCGGGCTTTGACGGCATGGAGCTGCTGTTCGCCGGGCTGCGGCTGCTGCGCTGCGAAGCCGCCCTGTTGCTGGCCCTCTCCGCCAGCTCCCCCTTTCTGGATGGCCAGGTGTGCGGCGCCCATTCCCAACGCTGGCTGCAGTTCCCGCTCACGCCCCCCCAAGTACCCCTGTTCCGCGATCACGCCGACTACATCGCCTGGATGGACCGGCAACTGGAGGCCGGCACGATGCAGAACGTGCGCCACCTGTGGACATCGGTGCGCCCCAATGGCGACAACCGCCCCCACGAATTGAACCGCCTGGAAATCCGCATCTGCGACCTGGTGGCTGAACCAGATCTGCTGCTGGCGATCACGGCCTTCGCCGAACTGCGACTGCAGCAATTGCTGCGCGATCCAGACCACTGGGATCCGCTGCGGGCCAGTTGCCTGGATGCCGCCCAGCTGGCCGAGCTGGCCGATGCCAACGACAGGGCCGCAGCCAAATCCAGCCTGCTGGCAGAACTGCGCCACTGGCGCAGCGGCGCAGCGATCGGCGCCCACCGCTGGATTGCCGACGAATTGGCGGCCATGGCCCCCCTGGCCGCTGATTTGGGGCTCAGCGCCACCCTGGCGCCGCTGCAAGGCCTGATGAGCCATGGCAACACCGCCATGGACTGGCTGGCCCGCCATGCCGTCGGCGAAAGCATCGCCGACATAGTTGCCGCCGATGCCGCAGCCCTGGCCCACAGGGAGCAGTCTCTGGGTAGCGCCGCTGCTACAGACGCATCCGGCGCCACTTTGGGATGATCGAACCAGTCAACCGCGTCGCAACAAGCCCCATGCGGCCGTCCTCGCCCATCTCCTCCGAAGCATCGCCACGGGTTACCAGGCTGTTGGGAGAGCGTCTTGAACTGGTGGAGGATCTCTGGCAGACAGTGCTGCATAGCGAATGCCCCCCCGGCCAGGCCGAGCGGCTGCTGCGGCTGAAGCAACTGAGCGAACCGGAGGGGGATGGCGATGGCGCCATCGACACCGGCGCCATCGTGCAGCTGATCCGGGAGATGGATCTGGCCGAGGCCATCGCCGCCGCCCGCGCCTTTTCTCTCTACTTCCAGCTGGTCAACATCCTCGAACAACACATCGAGGAAGACAGCTACCTGGACAGCTTGAAGACCAACGGCGAACCGGTAAATAAAGATCCGTTCCTGCCGGCGCTGGCCAGCCAGACGGAACCGGCCACCTTCCGGCAGCTGTTTGAGCGGCTGCGGGCCCTGAATGTGCCCCCGGCCAAGATCGAAAACCTGCTGCGCGATCTCGATCTGCGGCTGGTATTCACGGCCCATCCCACCGAGATCGTGCGCCACACCGTGCGTCACAAGCAGCGGCGGGTGGCCAGCTTGATCCAGCGGCTGGAGCAGGGCACCCAGCTGAATGCGACCGACCGGCAAAACCTGCGCCTGCAGCTGGAGGAGGAGATCCGCCTCTGGTGGCGCACCGATGAACTGCACCAGTTCAAGCCCACCGTGCTCGACGAGGTGGACTATGCCCTGCACTACTTCCAGCAGGTGCTGTTCGATGCGATGCCCCAGCTGCGCCAGCGGATTCGCGCGGCCCTAGCCAACAGTTATCCCGACGTGGAGCCGCCGCGGGACGCCTTCTGCACCTTCGGCTCCTGGGTGGGCTCGGACCGGGACGGCAACCCCTCGGTGACTCCGGAAATCACCTGGGGGACCGCCTGCTACCAGCGGAAATTGATGCTGGATCGCTACCTGCGGGCGGTGGACGACTTGAGCGATCAGCTCAGCATCTCGATGCAGTGGAGCCAGATGAGCCCGGCCCTGCTGGAATCCCTGGAGATGGACCGGCTGCGCTTCCCGGATATCTACGAACAGCGGGCCGCCCGCTATCGCCTGGAGCCCTACCGGCTCAAGCTCAGCTATGTGGCGGAGCGGCTGCGGCTGGCCCAGGTGCGCAACCAACAGCTGACCGCCGCCGGTTGGGAGTCCCCCGGCGACGCCCCCAGCTCGGTGCCCCAGAGCGGCGGCAATCTGGCGGCCACCCACAGTGGCCCAACCCAGGAATGGCACTACACATCCCTGGAGGATTTTCGCACCGATCTTGAACTGATCCAGCAGAGCCTGGAGAGCACTGGCCTCAGCTGCGAAGCCCTGCAGAATCTGATCAGCCAGGTGCACATCTTCAGCTTCTGCCTGGCAAGTTTGGATATTCGCCAGGAGAGCACTCGCCACAGCGATGCCATCGATGAGCTCAGCCGCTACCTGCAGCTGCCGCTCCCCTACAGCCAGATGGACGAAGAGCAGCGGATCAATTGGCTGCTGAGTGAACTAAAGACGCGCCGCCCCCTACTACCTCCCGCCGCCAATTGGAGCGCGGCCACCGCCGAAACCTTCAAGGTTTTCCGCATGCTGTACCGCCTGCAGCAGGAATTCGGGCAGCGGATCTGCCAGAGCTACGTGATCTCGATGAGTCACACGGTGTCAGACCTGCTGGAGGTGCTGCTGCTGGCCAAGGAGGCCGGCCTGGTGGATCCCCAGGCCCGACGCGCCAGCCTGCTGGTGGTGCCCCTGTTCGAAACCGTGGAAGACCTGCAGGGCGCTCCGGCGGTGATGGAACGCCTGTTCAGCGATCCCTTCTACCTGGAGCTGCTGCGGGGACATGAGAGTGAACAGCCCCTGCAGGAGGTGATGCTCGGCTACTCGGATAGCAATAAGGATTCTGGATTTCTCTCCAGCAACTGGGAGATTCACAAGGCCCAGATCGCCCTGCAAGCCCTGGCCACCCGCCATGACGTGGCCCTGCGCATCTTCCACGGCCGCGGTGGCTCGGTGGGCCGCGGTGGTGGGCCCGCCTATCAGGCGATCCTGGCCCAGCCCAGCGGCACCCTCAGTGGTCGGATCAAGATCACCGAACAGGGCGAGGTGTTGGCCTCCAAGTACTCCCTTCCGGAACTGGCGCTCTACAACCTGGAAACCGTGACCACCGCCGTGCTGCAGAACAGCCTGGTGAGCACCCCGGTGGACGCCACCCCCAGCTGGAACGAATTGATGGGACGCCTAGCGGCCCGCTCCCGCTATCACTACCGCGCTCTGGTGCATGATAACCCCGATCTGGTGGCTTTTTTCCAGCAGTGCACCCCGATCGAGGAGATCAGCAAACTGCAGATCTCCAGTCGTCCCGCCCGGCGCAAGGGCGGTGCCAAGGATCTCTCCAGCCTGAGGGCCATCCCCTGGGTGTTCGGCTGGACCCAGAGCCGCTTCCTGTTGCCCAGCTGGTTTGGGGTGGGCGCCGCCCTGCAGGAGGAGCTGCTGCGAGATCCCGAGCAACTGGAGATGCTGCGGCTGCTGCACCAGCGCTGGCCCTTCTTTCGCATGCTGATCTCCAAGGTGGAGATGACCCTCTCCAAAGTGGATATCGACCTGGCCCACCACTACGTGCGTTCCCTGGGCCAGGCGGATGCCCGCGAGGCCTTTGAAGCCATCTTCCAGACGATCGCGGCGGAATTCGCCCTCACCCGCGATCTGGTGCTGCAGATCACCAGCCACCAGCGTCTGCTGGACGGGGACCCAGCCCTACAGCTATCTGTAGATCTGCGCAATCGCACGATCATTCCCCTGGGCTTTCTGCAGGTGGCCCTGCTACGCCGCCTGCGGGACCAGAATCGCCAGCCGCCGATGAGCGAAACCAGCCCAGGCGACGACGGCCACACCTACAGCCGCAGCGAGCTGCTCCGCGGTGCCCTGCTCACCATCAACGGCATCGCCGCCGGCCTGCGCAACACCGGCTGAAACCGGCTTCCGGGCCCATCTCTACTCCCACGGTTCTGGACTCCCTGTTGCTCCCCTTCCGCAACCTTCCCGCCGCTCCCATGCTCGAGGAGGGCTACCAGCTGCTCACCGATGGGGCCCCGGCCGCAGCGGATCTGAATCGGCTGCTGACCATGATGGGCGATTCGCCTCGCTCGGCGGAGCGCTGGGCCCTGGCCCTGCAACGCAGCATCTGGCATTTCAATGTGGTTGCCCCTGGCGGAGCGATGGTGGGCTTCGTGCGAGTCACCAGCGATTTGGCCCTGAATGCCCACCTCTGGGACCTGGCCGCCGATCCTGGAGATCCCTGGGAACCGCTAATCCTCAGTGTGCTGGTGCACGCGGCCCTCACTCGGGTGAGGCGGGAGCTGGGTGGTTGCAGCATCTCCCTGTCGGCACCAGCAAGGGCCCTGGCCACGCTGAAACAGCAGGGCTTCGCCGTGGATCCAGGCGGCATCCGGGCCATGGGCATGGGCCTGCGGCTGCAGCCCTAATTCAGCGCGCAGCCAGCCGGGAGGCAGCGATCCATAAGCGAGCTCAATTGACTTACAAAACATTGACTGACAAAACATTGACTGACAAAACCCTGACTGCAGCCGCAGGGGCTAATTTTTCGAGCTGCCTCAAAGCAGCTTTTGCTACCGGTGGGACTGGGCGGCAGCTTAATGGCGGAGCGCTGCTACCGCCATTTCCTAAACCTCAGTTGCCAGCGAGCTCGTTCCAGTGACCGTCAAACAGCCACCAACTACCCAAGCCAAAGGGCAACTCCACCTGGGTGTGGCCGTCCCGGCTGGCGAGCACTTTGGCGCCATGATACGCCTTACCTTTGCTAACCGCCGATTTTTCATTATCCTTCAGCTCAACACCAGGCAGCGGTTGCTTCTTGAGCAGCGTGTCTTGGTTGGCGGTGAGGTTGATGATCTTGTCCCCGGCGGTATTAGCACCACCAGCACAAAACAGATTCACCTCTGCTTCACGGCGACGCACTAGACCAGCCATACCTTTACTGGTCCAGCGAGGCAACTCCTGCTTGGCCACGGTGTTCGGATCCTCGCCGGCATTGAGGCGTTTGCGCAGGGTGGATTCGGCCAGGGCGGAGTTACCGCAGTTGAAGGCAAAGCTCACCAGAGCATCGAATTGATTCTGGTTCAGCGGCACAGTAATCGAGTCGCTGACTCCCTTCTCAAACCGTGCCACATCTTTGAGCAGCAGCGCATCGGCTTCCGCCTGGGTGATCGTCTTGCCAGGAGTTACATGGCCACCTGTGGAGCCATAGCCGATAGTTAGCACCCCAGCAGGGCAAAGATAGGCTGTAAGCCGGCAGCCCTCAAACGACTTGATCAAATCGAGGCCAGCCTTGGAAATAGTAGTCACGATGGAGTGGCAAGACGCCATGCCATTCTGAGCACAGGCGATACGACTTGGCAAGCTATTGACCAAAAGCTAGCTGCGCCATGGGCCAAACAAGCCGCGGTTCAGACTTGATCCACGAAACAAATAG
>JBIKVR010000141.1:0-5327 GCA_044356735.1 Prochlorococcaceae cyanobacterium | reverse complement strand
TATTTCAACCACGTGATGGCGGTGCAGCTGGCCGGGGGCCAGCCGGTGGCGGTGGCCGCTGGAGCTTTCCCCGATCCCCAGCAGCTGGCGGCGGCGATCACCCCCCGCACCAGGGCGATCGTGACCGTGTCGCCCAACAATCCCAGCGGCGTGGTCATGCCGCCCGAGTTGTTGCGCCAGATCAACCAACTCTGCGCCGAGCGCGGCTTGTTTCACATCAGCGATGAGGCCTACGAGGTGTTTGTGCAAGGCGCCACCGCCCATGCCAGCCCCGGCGCCCAGCCGGGGGCGGCGGCCCACACCATCTCGCTCTATTCGCTATCCAAGGCCTATGGCATGGCGGGTTGGCGCATCGGCTATGGGGCGGTGCCCCGTCAGCTGCTGCCGGCCCTGGCCAAGGTGCTGGACACTGTTCAAATCGCTCCGCCGCTGATCACCCAGCTGGCGGCCCGGGCGGCTTTGGCGGTGGATCCAGCCTGGTGCCAGCGTCATGTGGCCAGCCTGGCGCCGCGGCGGCGGCAATTGTTGGCGGCGGTGGCCCAGTGGCAGCAGCAGGGGCTGCCCGTGCGGCTGTGGGCCGAACCCGACGGCGCCTTCTATGGCCTGCTGGTGGTGGAGGGTTTGGTGGCGGCAAACGGCTCGCCCCTGGGCAGCGATGCCCTGATGCGTCAGTTGGTGGAGCGGCAGGGGGTGGCGGCGGTGAGCGGCCGGGCCTTTGGCTTTGCCGCAGCTGGGCCCCAGTGCCTGCTGCGGCTCAGTTACGGCATGCTCGACGGCCAGGAGTTGGCCACAGCGCTAGAGCGGCTGGAGGCTGGCCTGCGCGGTTTGTTACCGACTGCCTAGGGCCTGGCTTGGCTCCCGGCTGCCAGCGCCTGGCTGCCAGCGGGGATTACAGCTTGATTTAGATCCGCCATTGGGGATCCTTGCAGCTCAATTCAGCGATCGAGGCCCTGGCGCAGTTCGGCGCAGAAGCGTCCGGCGGCGGCGGCCACGTCCGCTCCTTGGGCTTGGGCCTCTGCCATCCGCCTCACCAGGGCGCTGCCCACGATGGCGCCATCGGCCCCCCAGCCCTTCACCTGCTGGGCTTGCTCAGGGCCAGAAATGCCAAAGCCCACGGCCACTGGCGTGCTGCCCTGGGCCTGCAGCTGGGCCACCAGTGGCGCCACCCTGGTTTCCATGGCGGTGCGCATGCCGGTGACGCCGGTGACGCTCACCAGATACGTAAAACCGCGGCTGGCGCCATGGATGCGGGCCATGCGTTCGGGGGGAGTGGTGGGAGCCACCAGCAGCACCAGATCCAAACCATGGGCTGCGGCGATAGCCGAGAGCTTTTCGGCTTCCTCCAATGGCAGATCCGGCACCACCAGGCCGGCGGCCCCGGCGGCGGCGGCGGCGGCGCAAAAGGCCTCCATGCCGCGGTTGAGCAATGGATTGGTGTAGGTGAACAGCACCACCGGCAGGTTGAGCTGACCCTTGAGTTCGGCCAGCATCGCCAATACGGCGGCGGGGGTGGTGCCGGCAGCCAGGGCGCGACCGGCGGCGGCCTGGATCACCGGACCATCGGCCAGGGGATCGCTGTAGGGGATGCCCAGTTCGATCAGGTCGGCGCCATTGGCCTCCAGGGCCAGCAGGGCGGCTTTGGTGCTGGCCAGATCCGGATCGCCAGCCACCAAAAAGGGCATCAGGGCACAGCGACCCTCGGCCCGCAGCCGCTGGAAGCGCTGCTGAATCAAGCTGGTGGACGCGGCGGCAGGCATGGCGGCGATCACGGCGACGCGTCGGGCGGCAGGTGCTGTGAGCCTATGCCGCAGCTCCTGGGAAAGCCCTCCAGTTACCGCTGCATTGAAGGCAGCCCTCCTCTGGGCAGTAGTCAAGCCAGTTGCCAAGCCAGTGCCCAGGCGAGTGGCCAGGCGGGAAGTGTCCGGCTCAAGAGCCCAGGGGCCTAATCGATTTGGCCGGTTTCCCGCAGCAGCAGCTCCTGTTCGGCGGGGCTGAGCGACTCAAAGCGCTTCTGCAGCTGTTCATCGGTGTAGGCGTCGTAGGCCTGGCGGTATTGGCGCCGCTGTTCGATGAACGACATGCGACCGCTGATCACTCGGAACAAATAGCTGCCCGTCCACACCAGCACCACCAGCATCAACAGGGCTGAGGTGGCGATGCCCGTGGAAAAACCCTCTACACCACTGGCCTTGAGCAGCAGGTAGCCCAGGCCGCCAAGCCCAAACACCCCTCCTCCCACCAGGATCACCTGAGCGCGGTTCATCGGCTCAGGCCTCGCTGTGGCCGGCCATCCGCAGGTTGATGAACGGCGCAAACAGGATCAGGCCAGGGAAGAACAGGAATACCAGTCCATAGACCCCCAGGCGCTCGTACTTGCCCATCACGTTCCAGCGCTTCACCATCCAGGCATAGAGGGCCAGGGGTACCGCCACCAGGTAGCCGCCGAGAATGGCGCCATAGGCCGCCAGTACCAGCAGGGTGTCGGTGGAGATCGAGCTCAGGAACCCGGGCACGGCACAGCAGACTGAATTGCCGTGAATCTAGGATTCGCAGGCGGGGGCATGGCGGAAGTGGTAGACGCAGCGGACTTAAAATCCGCAGGTCGCAAGACTGTGGGGGTTCAAGTCCCCCTGCCCCCATCGCCAAGCGGCGCTTCCAGCGCAAGGGCGTCTTCAGGCCGTGGTGACGCCAGTAGGTCAAGCAAGCGCCTGGAGGCTTAACGACCTATTGAGATCTGGTGGCAGCAGCACTCGCCTGGCCCACCACAATCGCCTCCAGGGGGATGACGACTCGATCGGTTTTTTGCGACCAGTTTCATGCGGCAGTGGACGGGCTGGGGGGTCATGGGATAAAGACCTCGCAGCGTTTGGCGATCTGCAACGCAAGGGCGTGGAAGTCTTTTCGGCAGGCCTGGGCCGCCTGGTAATGCCCGCCTAGAGCACCATCGGCTGGCGTGAGCAGGAACATCGGCTTGCGCGCCTCCTGGGCCAAGGGCATCAGACTGCGGTAGTGCTTCAGCTCGGCAAGGCAGTTCGGATCATCACGAGGAGATTCAGCATTGCCATCAGGTTCCTGTTGCAATATCGATTGCCGGTACTGCATTGGTATGCGATCTAGCCAGCGCTGGTAGGCCTTCACGGGACGATCCAGCCGCAATGTGTGCTGCAGCATCACGTATCCCACCGGTTGCATGGCACCAGTGGGAAGGGATTCGCTCAGTAGCGAGGCTGGTCTGCGCTCTAGCCGATCAGCCCACTCACCTCGCCATCTCTGCAACGTGGGGCCAAGATTCCTGAGACCCTGGATTGAATAGAGATCAGGCAGCAGTGGAATCACCACCTGGCTCGCGGCGATCAAGGCAGAGCGGTTCAAAGCTCCCAGGCTCGGGGCCAGATCGATCAGTACTAAATCCGCTTGCCTTTGTTTGGCCGCATTCGCTAGCAGCCGCCAGAAGGCCGTGATCACCCGGAACGCCCTGACCTTGCCACTGGCCTTGCCATCCAGGCAAAGGGGCCACTGGCTCGATAAATCATCCTCCAGCCTCGATAATGCCATATCCCCCACCAACAGCCCAATGCTGTCGTTGATGGGTGCCACATAGGGATTGGCTACATCACTGGTGCCCTCCATCAACGAAGCAAAGCTACCAGCAACCGTAGAGGTTATTGTGCGGTTGTTCCATAATGATTCCAGCTCCTCCTCTTCAAGGAACATGCTGGTGAGGTTGGTCTGGGGATCTAGATCAGCCACCACCACCGACAGCCCCAATTCGGCAAACATCCAAGCTAAGTTATACACAAGGGTGGTCTTACCCACGCCACTTTTGTTGTTGAAGAAGGCGATGGTTTTCATGGCGCCACCGCCTCGGCAGTCGCCGGCCGCAGGGTGACACGGATGCAGGCATCCTGCACGTCAAATTCCGGCGCTGGATTGCCGTTGCGCTCGCACTCGCGCCTGGCCGTGGCAATGCCCGCCCCAAAGCGCTGGGCAAATCCCATCTCCCGGAGGAAGCCCGCCAGATTCGGATTCCTGTAGTCAGTGAAGCCTGGTGTGCCGAAGTTCTCGCGCGTCACCATGCCCACAGGCCCACCGGGGCTGATGATCTCGATCCGATCGTCATACCAAGTGAGCCGGGTCGGTGCATTGGTGTGCTCATAGGTTCTGTGCATCACCGCATTGCGAAATAGCTGCTGCAGCGCCACCATCGGATAGAGTTGAGTGCGTTTTTCGGTGCTGCCGCTTCTAAAATCTACGGCAGTTCGGTTGTGAGAATCTAGCTTTTCTTCCACACGGCGAATCACATCTGCCATTCGGCCCTCGAACTCCACTGCATCCACAGGCTCATCCGCCAGGGTGAGACCAGCCACCCTCAGAAACTGGACATAAGCACCAGGTAGAAAATCTCTGGGCTGGGTGCTTAGGGTAAGTACCGCCAAATTGGTGGGGGTGGGCTCGGTGGGGCTCAGGATCATGCGGGTGCTGGCCAAGCGCTGCTCGATGGTGCGTTCATTGGCCTCAAGTACCTCTGGCGCCACGGCCGCTGGTAGATAGATCTCCGCATACCAGGAAAGATCCAGATCACCTAGTTCGGCACTGCTGCAGGGCCTAGCATCGAAAGGCTGATCACGGAAGCGGCGCTTCTCGTTGATGATGCGCTCGTCTTGAGCGTTGGCAATATCCCGCCGTGGACCAACACGGATCCAGATTCTTCCCTCATAGCGAACAGGTGGTGAATCGGCTGCTATTACAGTGACAACAGCGATTTCAGCTCCCTTCAGAACTCGTTTTTCGACCGTAACAGATGGTGGTGGTATAATTTTTCCGTCTGTCTTGATATCAGAAAGAGTCAGCAGAAGTTGATCGGCAATTGGTATGTGAGAAGGGGTGCCATTGTTTCTTGCTCCTACAAAGAGTACTCCTGGCTTGTCGTGATTGGGCAGATCATTGGCAAATGCGCAGACAGCTTGCCTTGCTTTTGACTTGGCATCGCCTGTCCAGGATTCCTTGCGTTCAGCCAGATCTGATTCGAGATCTTCCAAGAGGACTTCTAGTTGCGAATCGGAGTAGTAGCTCATTGCCAGAGATCCGCTTGGGGTGTGCAGGCAGGGCAGGGCTGCTGGCCCCGGTGAAGCCTATCCAGAGGCTGGTGTCGAGCAGCAGGGTCATGGGACGAACTCCGGATCCCGCTGGCGCTGGCGCTCCTGGTTTGCTTCTTAGCTCTCTAGCTCCACAACCCACTCGCCGCTGAGGAAGCGCTGGGCGATTTGGGCGCGGCGGCGCTGCAGCAGGGCCTTCGCTTGCCTCACTCTGGGGTCAGCATGGCAGTT
>JBIKVR010000162.1:0-4253 GCA_044356735.1 Prochlorococcaceae cyanobacterium | reverse complement strand
GTCACATTGCATTGGGTACCCAATTCACAGGGGTGATCCAGGGGCAATTTCAACCGCAGCCGCTGGCCTCGGCCCTCTAGCAGGGCCAGCCAGGCGGGGCCAAGAAATTCGCGGCCCATCAGCTGCCAATCGCCTCGGGGATCGCTTTGCAACTGCAGATCCTCCTGGCTAAACATCACCTCCAGTGGCTGATCAGCTCGATGCAAACTATCGCCTGGCTGGCTATATCCACACCAGCGCCATTGGCTGGCGGGAATGATGCCCAGCGGCGTTACCAATTCACCGGCCTGCAAGCTGGCGGGCAGCAGGTTGGCCTGCAGCACGAAACGACCCACGAAGGCGGTGGCTGGCCGTTGCACCAGCTGCCTTGGCGGCGCGCATTGATGCAATATTCCGTCCCGCAGCACCGCCACCCGGTTGCAGATAGCTAACGCCTCCTCCGGGTCGTGGGTCACGATCAGGCCACTGGCGCCAACGCTGCTGAGCACCCGGGGCAGCTCGCTGCGCAGCCGCAGCCGCACCTCCACATCCAGGTTGGAGAAGGGTTCATCCAGCAGCAGCACCTTGGGCTGCGGCGCCAGGGCCCTGGCCAACGCCAGCCGCTGCCGCTGGCCGCCCGAAAGTTGGTGCGGATAGCGGCGCTCCAGGCCCTCCAGCCCCAGCAGTTCCATCAGCCAACGCACCCGGCTCAAATCTTGGCCGCGCCGTAAACCAAAGCAGGCGTTATGCCAGGCATCCAGGTGGGGAAACAGGGCGTAGTCCTGAAACACCATGCCCACCCCCCGCCGTTCCGCCGGCAACCAGTGCTGGGCCCCGGCCACCTGGCGGCCCTCTATCCAAACCGACCCCCGCGCCGGTCGCTCAAAACCCGCCACCAGCCGCAGCAGGGTGGTCTTGCCGCAACCCGATGGCCCCAGCAACCCCACCAGTTCGCCCCGCTGCAGCGATAAATCGATTTGGCGCAAAGTCCAACCCCCAGGGTCGCCAGTGCCAGTGGCAGTGCCAGTTCCACTGCCACTGCCACTGCCATGGCCATTGGCGTAGCGGTGCCAGACGCCCCGCAGCTGCAGATGGGCATCGCTCAATTCGTCTTTCATGCTCAACTCCGCTCCTCCAATGAGGGGATCAAGGCGATCGCCGCCAATAAACCAAAGGCCATGATCACCAGGGCCGGTGCCATGGCATAGCCCACCCTTTCATCGCTGGCATACTGAAACACCCGCACCGCCAAAGTATCAAAATCAAAAGGCCTTAACGACAAGGTGAGCGGCAATTCCTTCACCACATCCACAAACACCAACAACAAACCCACCAGCAGCGGCCCCCGCAGCAGCGGCAAATGGATGCGCCCGAGGGTTTGCCACCAGCTGCAGCCCAGGCTGGTGGCCGTTTCATCGATGCTCACCGGAATCCTTTCCAAGGCGGCATCGAGACCCTGCTTGGATACGGCCATGAACCGCACCCCATAGCCCCACACCAGCAACAGCACTGGATTCAGCTGCAGCGGCCCCCCCAACAGCAGCAATCCCAGGGCCAGCACACTGCCTGGAATCGCATAGCCCAGGCCGGCCATAAAGCTGAATTGATGCACCAGCGGTCGATCACTCCAGCGGCGAATGATCGCCAGCAGCAGGGCACAAAAGGCCGTGATCGCCGTTACCAGCAGGGCCAAGCCAAAACTGCGGCCCGCCAACGCCAGCAATTCACCCAGCGGTTCGGCCGCCATCACCTGCCAGCCCTGCAAAATCCACAGGCCTGGAATCAGCAGACAGGCCAGCGGTGGCAGCAGGGTGACGCCAATGGCGGCTGCTGCGCGCCAACCCGTGAGCGGCCACACCTGGCAACTAACGCTGCCGGTGCCCAGGTTCCAGCGGCGGCTGCGGCGGCGCAGGGCCCGTTCGGCCGCCAGCAACAGGATCACGATGGCCAGGGCGGTGAGCGCCAACAGGGCCGCCCCGCGGGGGTCGCCATCGATTTGCCAGCGATTCAAAATTCCAGCCGACAGGCTCGGCACCCCCAGCAGCCTCACCGCACCCAATTCATTCACCACCTCCATGGCGCTGAGGGCCACACCGGCGCCGATCGAAGGGGCCGCCAGTGGCAAAGCCACCCGCCAAAAACTCTGCCATGGCCCCACTCCCAAACTGCGGCAGGCCTCCAGCAGCTGGCGGCCACTCATCGCAAAACTTTCGGTGCTGAGCAAAAACACATAGGTGTAGTTGGCCAAGCTGAGCAAAAGCACAGCCCACCAGATGCCATAGATGCGGATGCCGTTCTGGCTGCCCCAATCGATCAAACTAGCCGCCAGCAGGTAAGCGGGAAAGGCCAGGGGCAGCAACTGGGCCATGCGCAGCCAGTGGCGGCCCGGAAAACGACAAACGGCGGTGAGCCAGCCAGTGGCCGTACCCAGCACGGTGCCCAGCAAACCCTCGCCGGCCACCAACAGCAGCGTGCCGCGAATTTGAGCGGCACCGTCGGCGCCGAGGCCGGCGGCACCTGGTTCAGCGCTGAACAGGGCATCCCTCAGCAGCGCCGCCAGGGGCGCCAACGCCAACAAACCGATCAGCAGCACCGCCAGCAACAGCCCTGCCCTGCCCAAACCTGGCCTATCCGCCGGGGAAGCTCGACCGCTCAAACTCCAAGACACCTACTGCCAGCCAGCCTGGCTCATCAGCTGCACGGCCTCGGCATTGCGCCTGCCCACCTGCTCCAGGCTCACCGGCGCGGCGGTGAAGCTGCCGAAACGCTTGAGGATCGGGTTATTGCCCCATCCCTTGAGCGGATATTCGTTATTGGCGGCGGCATAGCCTTCACCGGAGCTGGGGGAGGCGAGAAATTCCAGCAGCTTTTGGGCCTGCTGGGGATTGCGGGCGTAGCGGGTGACGCCGCCGGCGGAGATGTTCACGTGGGTGGGCTTGGGCCAAACCACGGTCACCTTGGCGGCAATGGCCTGGTCGGCGGCACTGCTATCGGCAGCCAACAGGCGAGCCAGGTAGTACTGATTTACCATTGCGGCGCCACACTCGCCCCTGCCCACGGCCCGGGCGATCGGCGTATCGGAGGAGAACAGGGGCTGCTTCACATTGGCCACCATGCCCTGGAGCCAGGTTTTGGTGGCGGCGGTGCCGTGCTGAATGAGTTGGTCTGCCACCAGCGACTGGTTGTAAACGTTGGCCCGATCGCGCAGGCACAACTTGCCCTTCAGTTCCGGTCGCGCCAGGTCGGCATAGGTGCGGATCAAGCTCGGTTTTACCAGCGCGGCATTGACGATCACCGGGCGGGCGCGGCGGGTGAGGGCAAACCAGCGGCTCCGGGAATCGCGCAGGTTGGCGGGCACGGCACTGTTGAGCTGGCTGGAGCGGATCGGCCGGAACAGGTTTGCCTGTTGGGCGCGGTAGATGCGGGCCGCATCCACCAGCACCAACAAATCGGCCTTGGCATTTGTGCCTTCGCTGCGCAGGCGCTGGATCAGCTCGTCGTCCTTGCCCTCCAGCAGGTTCACCTTGATACCCGTCTGCTGGGTGAAGCGCTCATAGAGGCGCTTGTCGGTGTTGTAGTGGCGGCCTGAATAAACGTTCACCTCCTGCTGTTGGCCCTGGGACCCCTGAGCCCCTTGGGTCAGCTGCAGCCCATAGACGCCGCCGCCAAGCATCGCGGCAGCTCCCAGCAACAGCGGCAAATTGCGCCTGGAGGGATGGCGGTGAAGGGCCAAGGCAGGTAATCGGACATCGTGCCCTGAAGCTAGGCAAACCGCCCGGTGGCCCTGGGCAGCATTTACTGCTAATGCTGGTAGCAAATGTTACGCAGCCCTGGCGAGCCAATCTGGAGCAGTGCGGCAGCGGCAGTTAAAAGTATTTGAAAGCTAATAATAAAGCCGGGAAAGACTGGGGTGCTACGAAAATTGCTCGCCTAGGAGTCTGCGAGAAGCTGACCAGCCAGTCGCCGCAATTCTTGTCAGTTCACGAGAGCGGTGATATGTATATTTTAGAAGCCCCAATTACAAAGCAAGTAAACATTGCAGGGCTACCCAGGAAGATCTGCGCTTTCTGAGTTGCCATTGGCCATTAAACTCGCAAGCCCTGGAAATAATTAACTAAATCTGATAAGCCCTGAGAGCCTTCCGCCAAGCCTCGTAAGTCCTAAAACATTCTACCAAGCTTTGCGAGAACCATAAATCTTTCGCCATACCACGCAATCTCAAGGAGCCTTCCACCAAACCTCGCAGACCCGTAAACCTTGCATCACACCCCCCC
>JBIKVR010000108.1:0-8789 GCA_044356735.1 Prochlorococcaceae cyanobacterium | reverse complement strand
CACAACTCTTGCCTACCCAGCTCCCAGCCCTTAACCATGCGATAAATCACTGGCACCACAAATAAACTCAGGACAGTAGAAATAAGCAGGCCGAAAAATACCACCGTGCCAATGCTAATCCTACTGCCAGAGCCGGAGCCAGTGGCAATCAAAAGAGGTATAAATCCGGCTAAAGATGAAAAGGCGGTTAGCAAAATTGGTCGCAGGCGGGCTACGGCGGCCCCCTGGATAGCCTCCGCCAGGGGCAGGCCAGCCGCCAGCCGTTGGTTGGCAAATTCCACTATCAAAATGCCATTTTTTGCCGCCAGGCTCACCAATACCAGCAAGCCCATCTGGCCATAGCCATCGAGGGGCAAGCCCCGCAGTGCCAAGCCGATCAGGGCACCGAGCACCGCCAGCGGCACTGTGATCAGGATGATCAAGGGATCGATGAAATTTTCGTAGAGGGCCGCCAGCAGCAGCAGCATCACCAAAATGGCCAGGCCAAAAATGCGGCCATTGCTACCCCCCGCCCTGGCCTCTTCCCGCGCCAAACCAGCCCACTCCAGGCCGGTGCTTTGGCTGTGCCGCTCTTGATGCAGCCGCTCCAGAATCGCCATCGCCTGGCCGCTGCTCACCCCGGAGCGCGGCAGCGCCCGCACCGAAATCGAGCGCACCAGACGGCTGTGATTGATGCTGGCCGGCGCCGTTCCCCGCTCGATCCGCACCAGTTGGCCCAGGGGAATCAACAGGCCGGCGCGACTGCGCACCTGCAGCGCCAGCAAATCGGCGGCATCGCGTCGAGACTGGCCCTCAAGCTGCACAATTACCCTGCGCACCTGGCCACTTTCAAAGCTATCATTTACGTAATCACTGCCAAAACTGGCACCAATAGTATCTACAACAGTGCCTAAATCCACCCCTAGCGAGGCCATCATCATTCGATCGGGAATCAGTTCAATCTGAGGAGCGGAGGCATTGAAACGGCTGGAAACCCGTTCAAAGGCTCCGGTGGCATTGGCGTCAGCCATGAAGGCCCGAACCTCCTGCTCAAACGCCGCCAGGCTGAGCTGGCCATTGCTGGTATCGAGTAAATCCAGTTCCAGGCCCCCCTCTGAACTGAAACCCCGCACACTGGGGGCCTCGCTCAGCTGCACCACCGCATTGCGAATTCCCCTGCGCAGGCTGCGATTCAGCCGTTCACTGATCGCCGCACTGCTGGCCTCGGCGCCGCGGCGCTCTTCTATCGGGGCCAGGCGCAGAAAGAAAGAGCCCTTATTCGGACTGCTATCACCAAAGGAGCGTCCGGCGTAGAAATTGGCACGCCGAATCAGCGGTTCTTCCTGCACCAGCTGGCGCACCTTTTCCAACACGGCCTGGGTTTGCTGTACCCCCAGGCCATCGGCCAGGATCACGGCGCCACGAATCTGACCGTTGTCCTCCTGGGGAATGAAAGCCCGCGGCCGCAGCTGCAGGGCGATGCCCGTGAGCAGCAAACCCAGCAGCAACAGGGCCACCAAGGCGCGCTTTTTGGTCATCACCCAATCCAGCCAACGGCCGTAGGGGGCCTCTAGCGATTCCAGGGCGCGGCGGGGTGGGTCGATCCAGCGCAGCAACCAGGCCGGTTCCGACCGCTGATTCCGCAGCAGCGCCCTGGCCGCCACCGGCGTAAAGCTGATCGCATTGAAGGTGGAAAAGGTTATGGAGGAGGCAATCGTGATCGCGATCGGCCCATAGAGGCGGCCGATGCTGCCGGTCAAGCCGATCACCGGCACGAACACAGCGATCAGCACCAGCGAAGTGGCGATCACGGCACCGCCCAATTCCGCCATCGCCTGGCGCGCCGCCTCCAGTGGCGCAATACCCCGCTCCAGCCGCCGGCCGATGTCTTCGCTCACCACGATGGCGTCGTCCACCACCAGGCCACTGGCCAATACCATCCCGAACAGGGTGAGGCTATTCAGCGATTGGCCAGTGATCAGTAACACGCTGAAGGCACCCACCAGGGCCACCGGTACGGCCAAGGCGGTAATCAGGGCCAGGCGGCTATTGCCTAGCCCCAGCAACAACACCAACAGCACCAGCAGCACGGCATCGCGCAGGCTGTCGATGGCGCCATTGATGCTGCCGCGCACAAAATCGGCCTCATCGAGGATCAGCTCCTGATCCACCCCGGGCGGAAATTGAGGAGCCAGTTCGGCCAGGGCGGCATTCACCGCTTCACTCACCGCGATGGCGTTGCTGCCATCCCGCTGATAAATGACCACCGACACGGTGTTGCGGCCCCGCAAGTCGGTGGCGATGGTGTCGTAGTTCTCCTTGCCCAGTTCCACCCGGCCCAGGTCCCGCAGCATGGTGACGCCGCCATTGGCGCTGCGGGCCACCACCAATCGCTGGAAATCGGCGGCACTGCGCAGCCGCCCCTCCAGGCGCAGGGGCAGGGTGAGGGCCTGACCCTCAGGGCTGGGGGCATCGCCCGCCTCCCCCAGGGCTGCCAGCAGGTTCTGCTGTTGCAGGGCGGTGCGCACATCGGCGATCGTGAGCTGGCGTTGCGCCAACAGCTGGGGATCGAGCCAGAGCCGAAAGGCCAGGTTGCTGCCGCCGTTGAGGCTCACATCGCCCACCCCCGGCACCCGTCGCAACCGCTCGGTCACCACCTGGTTCACCCAGCCGCTGAGAAAGGTGTCGCCATAGGTGCTGCGTTCGGCGCTGAAGCTGAGCACCATCAACAGGTCGTCGGAGCTGCGCCGCACCTGCACGCCAAAGCGAGCCACCTGGGCGGGCAGCTGCCGCTGCACCACTGAGGTTTCATTTTGGGTATTGATTTGGTTCAGCTCTGGATTACCCCCCTCAAAGCTGAGGGTGATCACACTGCCGCTGGCCGAGCTGGTGGAGCGAATCGCATCGAGGCGCTCCAATCCATTCAGCTGCCGCTCGATCAGGGCGGTGACCCCCTCTTCCACCACCTCCGGGCTGGCCCCCGGATAGTTGGCCCGCACCGTGACCCTACCGGGGGCAATCGGCGGCAGGTTTTCCACCTGTAGCAGCGGCAGGCTCACCAGGCCCGCCAACAGCACCAGCAAACTGCAGACCAGCGTGAAGACCGGACGACGCAGAAAAGGATCGGAGATCGACTTCACCAATCCGGGCTCCAATCAGGGCTGCAGGGTTGGCAGTTTTAACCCAAATCCCTCTTGAACACGGTGCAGAGGTAATCGGGGTCTTTGTAGCGGTTGGGCAGACAGGTGTGCAGGCTCTCCAGCCGGCTCCAGCAGACGGTGCGCTGGATGGTGGCCAGGGGCTTGCCTGCCTGCAACAACATCCTCAGGGCCTTGCAATAGAGAGGGTAGTTCGCCTCCAGTTCCCCGATCGTGAGACTCTGACGCTCTTTCATCTGCCGGGTTGGGCCCGAGGGTAACAGGGGCACCAGTTCAGCCTAAAGGGCGGTCGGCACTGGTTAGGGAGCCAGCGACACCGGCGGGATGTGTCCGATCAACTGGCCAGCCTGGGCATCACTGAGTCGTCCCGCGGCATGAAGCACGGCCGTGATCCGCTGAATATCGATAACGGCATGGAGCCGGTAACCGGCATCGGCCAGGCGCTGCTTGGCCTGGCGGTCATGGTCTCCGCCGTGGTCGATGAACACCACCACGTCGCTTACCAGCAGCCCAGAAGTCTCCAGCTTGGCAATGCCATCCAGCACACTGCCACCGGTGATCAAGATGTCATCCACCACCACCACCCGATCGCCAGGCTCGAAATCACCTTCGATCAAGCGGCGGGCGCCATGGGCCTTCACCTCCTTGCGGGGATAGAGCAGCGGTTTATGCAACTGCAGCGATAGACCCGTGGCGGTGGGCAGGGAGCCGTAGGGTATACCAGCTATGCGGTCAAATTCCAATTTCCCTAGCAACTCACCATAGGCATGTAGCACCCGATGAAATAAATTGGGGTCTGAAATGATCTGTCGCAGGTCAATATAATAGCTAAAGACCGCACCAGAAGCTTGCACAAAATCGCCAAATAATAGGCAGCCAATATCGTATAACTCCACAATTAATTCCACCATCGGGTCGCTCTGCTGGCGATTGGGCAGCCAAAGGCTGCAGCTCTCCTGCTCGTCTTGCCTGTGGCGCTGCTCCAACAGCTGATCGCGACTGCTATTGATGCGCTGCTTGAGCAATGCGGCCCGTTCCGCCAAGCCCTCCTCCACCAGCAGGTTTTGGGGCAGGGGCAGCAGCAGGCCGTCGCCAGCACTGTTCAGCCCCGCCGCCAACATCGCCTGCAGTTTTTCCTCCTCACCCCAGAGGCTGCGCAGCAGCAAAAAGCGCTCCGGTGCCGCCTGGCGCACCCGCGTCAACACCTCCGCATCACTGGTGCCCACCTCCAGCAACAGCTGTTCTGGTGTGGCCCACAGCTGGCTTTCCGCCACGATCCTCAGGTAGAGCGGATCCTCCTCCGTGGGGAAGTGCTGCAGTAACCGGGCCGCCTGGTTGGAGCTGTGGCAGGTGATCACCACCGCCTTTTCCGGATAGAGCAGAAAGGGGGCGGCGATGTCCTGGCCAGCCAGGGGCGAGAGGGTCACCGCATCGGCCCCCAGCTCGCGAAACAGGTAGTTGGCCAGCGCGGAGGAGGAGTTGAGGTCGCCGTGCTTGGCATCCACGATCAGGGGCAGGTCGCGGGGCACCAGATCCCGCACCTCCAGCAACAGCTCCAGGCCCACAGGCCCCAGGGCCTGGTAAAAGCCGAGGCTGGGCTTGTAGGCGCAGACGTGGGGAGCGGTGGCCTCGATCACGGCCTTGATCCAGTGGCGCGCCTGACTCAAAAACGAGCGCCCGGCCATGCCGCGACTGGTGGCCCAGCTGTGCAGCATTTCCGGATTGGGATCTAGGCCCGTAACCAGCAACGACTGTCGCTGGGCAATGGCATCGGTGAGCTGGAGGAAAAAACCCATCGCAGTAGCGCCGTAGGTCGGTGTTAAGCCGTCCGACGCCCCAAGCGCGATGGGCCGGCACAACTCTTATTCAGTTTGCTGGCGGCCCAGCCGGTCTCACTATCGGGCCCAGAGCTGGTTACTGGGACCTACTGTTTATTGAGTCCGGCGAATTAGAGGACCAGCTTAATCAGCGGATGAATAGCATCTCCTGGTAGCTGGGCAAGGGCCAAATCGCATCATCAACGAGAGTTTCCAGGCCATCAACTGCCTGGCGAATGCTGAGCATCAGGGGCAGCAGATTATCAACGCAGTGGCGCATGTGGGCGGCCGTGCCGTGGGCTGGCTCGGCCAGCGCCGCTTCCAGGGCGTTGGCTTGGCTGAGCAGCTGCTGGTTGAGGCTGGCGATGCGGCCGGCCGTGGCCCGATCGGGGGGCAGGCCCAGGTCCTCCTGGTAGCGCAGGGAGTTGGCCAGGGAGCCCAGATAGGTCATCACGGCTGGATAGATCTGGGTGCGGGCGATCTGCAACACCAGCTTGGCCTCCACCTCCACAGCGAGCACGTACTGCTCGGCGTAAACCTCAAAACGGCTCTCCAACTCCAGGGGGCTGAGCACCCCTTCCCTTTCAAACAAATCGCGCACCTCTGGCCGCTGCAGCACCAGCAGGGCGTCGGCGGTGGTGGGCAGGTTCTCCAGGCCCCTTTCCGTCACCGCCTTTTGGTGCCATTCGCTGGAGTAGCCGTCGCCGCCGAAAACCACACTGCCGTGTTCCTGCATGATCGTTTTGAGCAGGCTGGCGGCGGCGGCCGGCAGGCTGCTGCCAGCGGCGAGCTGCTGCTCAAGTTGATCGCTCACGTAGCCGAGGGAATCGGCCAGGATCGTGTTCAGGGCCACCAGCGGGCCCGCCACCGACTGGTTGGAGCCCACGGCGCGGAACTCAAAGCGGTTGCCGGTGAAGGCGAATGGGGAGGTGCGGTTGCGGTCGCCTGGATCCTTGGGGAACTCGGGCAGGGTATCCACCCCCAGCTGCATCAAGCCGCCGGCGGTGGAGCCCTTTAGATCCCCCTCCTTGATCTGGTTGAACACATCTTCCAGCTGGGAGCCGAGATAAACAGAAATAATCGCCGGCGGGGCCTCGTTGGCACCGAGGCGATGGTCGTTGCCAGCGGTGGCTACCACGGCCCGCAGCAGGGGGCCATAGAGATGCACGCCGCGAATCACGGCGCCGCAGAATAGCAAAAATTGGAGGTTTTCGTGGGGTGTGCTGCCAGGGTCCAGCAGGTTGCCCTGGGTGGCGTTACCAACTGACCAGTTGACGTGCTTGCCGGAACCGTTGATGCCGGCGAAGGGTTTTTCGTGCAGCAGGCAGTTCATGCCATGGCGCCGGGCCGTGCTCTTGAGCACAGTCATGGTCAACTGCTGGTGGTCGGTGGCCACATTCGCCGCTTCAAAGAAGGGAGCGATCTCAAACTGGCCGGGGGCTACCTCATTGTGGCGAGTTTTGGCGGGAATGCCCAGCTTGTATAGCTGGCGTTCCACGTCCTGCATGAACACCTGCACCCGCTGGGGAATGGCACCGAAGTAGTGGTCGTCGAACTGCTGACCCTTGGCCGAGGGGTAACCGAACAGGGTGCGACCCGCCAGCAGCAGGTCGGGGCGCAGGGGCACAAAGGCGCTATCAACGAGAAAATATTCCTGCTCGGCGCCGCAGCTGGAATTAACCGGAGCCACCTCGGTATTGCCGAGCAATTTCAACAATCGCTGCGCCTCGCGATTCACCGCCGCATTGGAGCGCAGCAGCGGTGTTTTCTTGTCGAGAGCCTCACCGGTCCAGGAAATGAATACAGTAGGGATGCAGAGGGTAGTTCCATTTGGTGTCTCCATCAAAAAGGCGGGGCTGGTGATATCCCAGGCGGTATAGCCGCGGGCCTCGAAAGTGGAGCGGATGCCGCCGTTGGGGAAGGAGGAACCATCGGGTTCCCCCTGCACCAACAACTTGCCGGTGAACTCGGAGATGGTGGAGCCATCGCTCTGCACCGAAATGAAACCGTCGTGTTTCTCGGCGGTGGAGTTGGTGAGCGGGTAAAAGACGTGCGAAAAATAGAGGGCACCGCGACTGACGGCCCAATCCTTCATCGCCTGGGCCACCACGTTGGCCACACTCACGTCCAGCTTGCCACCCTCCTTGACGGTGCGCTGCACCGACTTGAAGATCTCTTTCGGCAGGGCGGCCTTCATCTTGGCCAGATCGAAGACGTCACTAGCCCAGAGCTCCTGGAGGGAGGCGGCGGGAGTCGTGGTCGGCGCCGGCCGCTCTTGGATGGCCTGGATGGCGGCGAGACGCTGGGGGCTGGGCATGGCTCAAGCATTGTCCAATCTAAGCAGTATTCTACACTGACAATGTAGGGTCGCCATTTATACCAAAGCTAGCTTGAACCCAGGTAAATATTTCCGACCCGGTAGATCGCAGCGGCGGGAGATAGCCAACTCAATAGCCTCATCACGCAGTCGCGGTTCACCTAGCCCTCAGACGCGATTGGCGAATGCCATCAAAAGGCTTACATACATTTCTGGCTGGCAAAATAACAGCCTAAGGTCAGGTTAGCTGAGAACAAATCAGTACATTATTTAGCAGGAGGCTGGAAATGCAAGCAAATTCACAGATACGCGACCTAAGGTATTAGGCTAGAAACAAGAAACTCACCTATTTAAAGAAAATTTCATCTCATAACCCATGAAAATGCAAAATTACCGCCAAAGAAACAGGAAGACGAGACATGGAGCAAACACGAGATCTTACCAAGGCGGTACAATAACTAGAATCAAGTTACTAAACTGACGCAAATAAATTCAAACCCTCTAGCCCTTCATACAGCAAATAGGCACCCAAAGCCAAGGCGAGTACTCCAACCAGCCATTCGGCCTTGTGGCGCAACCAGTCTTCCAGTTTGGCAATACTATCTCTGATTCCACCATTACTGAGCAGCCAGGCAAGCGGAGGCAGCAGCATTAGCGAGCTAGCCATCAATGTAAATAGGCCGGTCACCTCGGCGTCGGCACCTAGACCAGGCTCATTACTGAGTAGAAGACCGGCTTCCTTGAGATAAAAAACCAAATTTTCGGGGGTGAGAATAGCACTGGCCGCACCTACGCCAATTAGCGTGATTGTACTAAAATCAGGTAACTGGTTCATCAACCGCAAAGCCATGCCCTCCTCCCCTATATTTGCCTGGGGAGTCAGTTGATACAGGCCCAATCCAAGCAGAGCTCCAGCCCCGAGCAAGTCGATCAGCACCTGCTCACGGGCCCCGTGGCTAAGGCTGATCGAAAAACTCTCCCCCAGCACCATCAAACAGGCAATCGCCAGGGCATTGGCGGATGCCCAGCCCAGCACGTAGGCCAGGGCCCGCTGCAGGGGAGCCTGGCCCAGCAGCAACAGGGTCACTACGCATATATGCAGTGGTGAAAAGGCAACCCCGATACCAAATAGCGACGACTTAGTGATCAGCTCGGGGGAAAGCAGGGCGAAAAAGGGCAGAGTGGCAACCGGCAGAAAGAAAATGGGCAAGGGAACGCCTGAACCAATACCAATATCCAATGCTAGGTCTTTAGCCTCGGCTCTGGTGAGTGCAGGGGGCAGCGCCTGGAGCCCAGGCAAAAGGCACAGGTCGCAAAGCCCCAGCAAGCGAAGCACCTGGCTGGAAACGCTAATTGCAAGTAACTGTTTTTGTGGAATTAAACTTTAATGCCATTTTCCTGATGTACGGAGCTGGTGCCCGGAGCTGTTGGGCTGAGCCAGTTCACTGAGCTAGTTCACTGAACTGGTAACCGGAGCTGGTACCCGGAGCTGCTGCCCTGGGCTGATGGGCTCAGCTG
>JBIKVR010000050.1:0-19409 GCA_044356735.1 Prochlorococcaceae cyanobacterium | reverse complement strand
GGAAACCCTGGCTCAAGTTGCTGAGCGCTGGCAGTTGACGGTGGTTAACCCTGCTCAATTAACCCTTTTCGAGCAGGCTAACTTATTGGCCACAGCTTCTGCGGTGATCTCTGCCCGCGGCAGCGCCCTGGCCAATTTGGTGTTCGCCGCTCCTGGCACTCGTGTGCTTGAGCTGCACCAGCCTCGCTACGCGCCACCCTATTTTCATAGCATCGCCCAATATGGGCGTTTGGAACTGTTTCGCTCAGCGCAGCCATCCGTAGCTCCAGAACTACTGCAGGATCTGTTTTATGAGGGTCCAGGCCTTGAACCAATCCAGCTGGAGCCCAGCCTGGTGGAAGCTGCTTTATTTGAGGTGCTCAAGGTGGGATCCCATGGGGGGCTTGGCAATCTAATCTAATCTAATCTAATCTAATCTAATCTAATCTAATCTAATCTAATCTAATCTAATCTAATCTAATCTGGGCATTTGACCGCTGCCGTCCTGCTTGATTCGTTTGTAAGTCTGGCAATGCTATGCTTGGCTTCGCCTGGGAAGCAGTTTGTGGTGGATCTCCCCGTAGGGTCTGGGTTAATGGGATTTGGGCAGTACTGATCGGCAGTGCTGCATAGCACGGCCGCTTGCTTCATTCCCGGTAGTCCAGGGCCCCAGCGCGCACCCTTGCCAATAGTTGATGGTTGAGCTTGTTGGCGCCAGCAGTGGCTGACAGTCCAGTCTCAGATGGTGATTGCTATTATAGGGTCTTAGTAGTTCTGCAGTAAAAGCTGGAGCCTATGCTGCATGATGACATTGGTACGGGTCCTGCTTCTCAAGACCAGCCTGGCTATGCCATGCTTTGTTTGTCACGCCTTTGGGATGAGCTGGATCGCCGACCGCTGCTTGAGATTGCTATTGATATAAGCGCGCTTCGCCCAGTTTTGCTGCCTAGTCAGTTGCCTCTGGCCGATTTACTTGAGGCTGAGCGGCTAAGGCGTATGGGGAGATGTGATCATGCTGAGACACTCTTAGTCAGGGTTTGTCATCGGCTATTAATCGGTCGCCATGATCATCTTTGGCTGGCAAGGGCCTGGCACTCCTTGGGGCTTGCTAAGCGTCAGTCGGCCAAATTTGAGGCTGCAGCCGATGCATTTTTACAGGCCCTAGAGCTGGATAGTCGACGCAGTATCACCTGGTATGCCCTGCAATTTACCCGCTTGAGTGTTGAAGCGATTGCCGCCCGCATTGATCGGCTAGAGGCGGTAGTTAAGCTGTCTGGGGGCTATCCCCTGGCTCTGTTACTTTTTTCCGATTGGCTTTGTCAGCTTAGCCGCTATCGGCAGGGATTATCTCTTGGCCAACTTGCCGTTCAGTTATCTGTTCCTTCTCACCAGCAAGTAAAGCTTATCCCTGGTGCTCCCCCCACCGTGCCTGATGCATTAGTGATAGGAGCACCCAAGTGTGGTACTACTTCTTTCGCTGCTTGGCTTAGTGGTCATCCCCAGCTCTGGGTTCATCCCCGTAAGGAGCTTCATTTTTTTGACAACCGTTGGGACTGGGGCGAAAACTGGTATCGCCATCAATTTCCCAGTTTCCAGGCCGAAGCAAAAATTATTCGTCTAGAGGCAACTCCAAATTATTTTCAATTGCCCGAGGCTCCTGAACGTGTTTTTAACTTGATGCCAAATGTTCGCTTGATTGTGCTACTCAGGGAGCCGCTTGAGCGAGCGGTGAGTTGGTATTATCATATGGTACGTCA
Organism: Prochlorococcaceae cyanobacterium; assembly: GCA_044356735.1. Classification (GTDB taxonomy): domain Bacteria; phylum Cyanobacteriota; class Cyanobacteriia; order PCC-6307; family Cyanobiaceae; genus UBA5018. Next base: position 17,673 of record JBIKVR010000050.1, on the reverse strand, counting down.
AGAGGGATTAAGTCAGCCCCTTGAGCAGGTGATTTGCGAAGAGCTAGAGGGGCTGCTCGCAATGAATCAGAATCAGCGCCGAGATCTTGGTTGGCATGGTAGTAATTGTCTTGCCGGCAGCCTGTATGAAGATCAACTGTATCGATGGCGACTTTACTTTCCCTCTAATCAATTGCTCGTTTTAAGGCTTGAAGATCTAGTTGCTTCCCCTGAATCTTGCATGAAGCGCTTGGAGGTCCATCTGGGAATAGGGCAACTGGCTGTTGGAAAGTTGGGATTGTTACCAAAATTGAACCCCGCCCCAGCTCCCCACTCCGAGCTTGGCGTCGCTCTCAGCCAGCGCTGCCTGGAAACGGTTCTGGCAGGAGCTCATCAGCTATGGCAAGTCAATTAGTTTAAGCATTTGGTTGGCAAATCAACATAATTGCTGGGCGCTTCCCCGCAATTGCTGCTATTATGATGCAGATATGGCCTGTAATTGTCTAAATCGTGTCTTTTATTTTTTTTGATACACTTTTAATTTTTCGTGATCCCACCTCTGTTCCCCCCCTTGCTGCTGGTGTTGACCCAGCCAATATTGATGCTACCACTAGCCCGGTTCGTCTCGTTGGCATCTCTAAATCCTATGCACTCACGTCTGGCGCCACTCCCGCAGCGCCTCAGCAAGTTGTAATAAGTGACAGCGAAAATAGGCTCGATATTCCAAGCGATGCATCAATGATTCAGGCTATTGGTGGTGGCCATGTTATTGAGGCTTTTCAGGGCGTCAATAATTTTGATATGACTATTAAAGTGAATATGACCTATCCCACCAAGCCAGGCGAATATTACAATGAAAGTGTCGTTAACAAATCTCTTCTAGTTTCAGGTAATTCTCCTAATGATACTGTAACAATCAATCAAGCTGCAGGCGGCCAGGGCGGAGATTTTGCCTATTACGTTCATGCGGGTTCGGGAAATGATCTGATTGTCGGAAGTTTTCGGGCAGATTTTTTGCGTGGCGGTGCTGGCAATGACCGGATTTATGCATATGGAGGCAATGACGTGATCAGGGGTGGCTCTGGTTCGGATTATATTGAGGGCGGCCTAGGTAATGATACTCTTTATTATACCTACGACCAGATGGACGGCTCGATTGATTTTTTTGGTGATTTTGTTACAGGTGAGGACAAGGTTTCTATGGATAAAGAAATGATCTCAAATCTCGCCCAGATTTCTGGCCTGGGCACAAATACTATCGTTTTCTCTGGTAACACTACTTTAATTAGCCTGGGAACAGTCATTAATCCTAGCGATATTGTGCTTATTTAGTAAAATGCTAAAGACTGTCTTTCTCGCCGCTTTGCTGTGGTTAGTTCAATTCGCCGTCAATTTCTTGTTTGCATTAGTATGTGCTGATTGGTTTTGGCATGTGCATTCTGGCTTTGGCCTGAGTATCCTGGCATTGTCATTGTCATTGTCATTGTCATTGTCATTGTCATTGGCGTATTGGCTTTGGCTTAGACATATTTGCCATGGCAAGAATGTATTGGCTATGACGCAGGCGTACTGGCTGGAGCCAGGATTTTCCGGGGATTCCTTGGCATTATTGAAGATATTAAATTTTCTTGCGTCCTGATTTGTTCTGGGAAAAGAAGCTTGTGGGCAATGGCAGGTGGGCAATGGCGCCACTTTTGGCGGTCAAGGTTCAACCTGTGACTAGGGCGAAACTCATATATGTGGTGAAACCAATGGCTAGAGTTGATACCTGTTTATGGAGGGCGGTTTGGCGGCCATCGTGAGCCATCACCTTGTCAACGCGGGCCAGTTGCATGTACTGACACTGCCCGATGCCAGCGCACGCCAGGCTCGCGTTCGTGAATGGCTGGAGCGGGCAGGTCTGTCGGAGGATGTATTTGTGCAGGGCATTGATTTAAGGGGCGAGACCACCGCTTTTGAGGCCCCCCAGGCCGGGCGCATCCATCGGCAACTTCGCTACGGACGCGACGATCTCACGCCCCCTGAATACGGCTGCCTGCTCGGCCATCGGCGCATTTGGGAGCGACTGGTAGACTCATCGGCGGATTGGGCTCTGGTGCTGGAGGATGATGCAAAACCCCTGCGCTCTGATTGGTTTGATGCGGTCCACCATCTTGCCCACCTGATCCTGCGGACCCATTGGCGCGACAGGTCCTGGGTTGTCCATCTGGGCCGCACGCCCCAGGCGCAACGCACCATGGCATTGCGGCCGGTGCGCTGGCGCAGCGGCCAGGCCGAGGCGACTGGCCTGGGCCTGGTGGATCCTCGCCTCGGGGGTTTGTGGACAACGCTTGCCTACGCAATCTCCAGGAAAGCGGCCAGCCGCTGCCTCGAACATGAGCGAAGCCTGCCCTGGCAGGCGGATGATTGGTCGGAGCGATTGAGGCTAAATACAGTGGATCTGCTCTTGGCAGCTGATCCACCCATTTTTGCCGGATCTGATGACTTTCCCAGTCAGATCGAACACCATTGCATACCCGTGGATGGCCCGCCCGTGGATCGTTTGCAACGCAAGGCGCTCACGATCATCTATCGGCTCGGTTTGGGGGCTTTCTACCTGTGAGACGGCCGATCTTGCGGCAGCTGGGCTTGGGTATTGTCAGCGGCTGATCAGGCCGTTCAAGGCGGCCGTGGCCTGGGCGCAGGCCACGGCGTTAGGATGCTGATGGAGGCCTTCGGCCTCAAAGCATTCACGCAGGTGCCGCTTCCAGGCGGCATTCTGGGGGCCCCAGGGGTCGGTAGCCCGCTGGATCTGAACCGCTAAGGCTGGATGATCCGCTATCCCAGCTACCAGGGGGCCGTCAGGTTCAATGGCCCGACTTAGGCCGGCCAGCGTCTGCGGTTGATCCTGCAATAGGTCTTCAAAGGCAAGCACATGAATCGGATAGATGCAGCGCCGCCGGTTGGCAACCAGTGCCTCCAGCAGGGTGCGGTAGCTGGCGAGGTCGCTGAGCAGAGCCTCACGGTTGCCGAGGGCCGTGATCGAGCGCAGCTGGCAACTGAACAGACGCCCCTGGTCAAAGCTGCCGCTGCATAGGGCCAGATGGTGGGAAACTATCGCCGCCAGCCAATCGCGCCGAAACAGCAGCACCAGCGCCGGCGGCACCTGCTCAAAGGGCGGCCAGAGCCCGTGCCGCGCCAGGGGGGCGAAGCTGCTGGCCAGGGCGGCCGGCAGGGGCCCCAGCTGCTGGGGCTGCAACTTGGCGGCGAAGAAAAGCTGGCCGGTTAGCAGCGAGTGGGCACTGCGTTCCATCACCAGGCGCATCAGCCATGGCGGATCTAGCCGGTGGGGCTGGATCTTTCGCCGCAGCCGCCTGCTGAGCTTCGGCAGCAGACCACTGCCGAGCGGCTGGTAGCGATGCCAGCCGGCATGCAGATTGGGGTTGAAGTATTCCGCGGGTTTGCCATAGCCGAGATGCCACAGCAGGCGACACAGGTGATAAGAGCCACTGCGCAGTGCCGTGAGCAGCAGCAACAGACGCCTTTTGCCCTGCGGGGTAACCGGGTCCACCACCGGATCTACGCCAGGGGGAAGGGCCGGCGCAGAGGCATCAAACCAGGGTGACAGCATCTCCAACTCATGCAGAGCCGGCAGCCGCTGGGGCGAAGCTTCAGCCATGGAGGCGCTGGAAGGCCAGGGGGTTAATGGAAGGCCAGAGGAGTAAAATACTTGACCATATGATGGCCATAATCGCTAATTGACGCCGCGTTTGTGTGGAGAAGATTCTGCCGGTTGTGGGCTGAGTAAACCATCGAGAAGTCTGGCTGAAATGGCCAAGCACTTGTCGATGCTTATCCTATTTGGCTTCCATCCAGTTGTCGCCGCTGCCAATATCAGCCACCAGGGGTACCGATAGGCTGATCGCCTGTTCCATGCAGTCTCGGGTGAGGCTGCGCACCGCCTCCAGCGCCTCGGGGTCCGCCTCCAGCACCAGTTCATCGTGCACCTGCAGTAGTAGATGCGCCTGCATTCCTGTCTGCACCAATTGCCGATGCAGTTGCACCATCGCCAGCTTGATGATGTCTGCTGAAGAACCTTGAATGGGTGCATTGGCGGCCGCCCGCAGCTGCTGGGCCTCCAGGCCGCCGCGGCGGGCCACCTCCAGGTCTATGTCCATGGGCTCGCGGCCCAGTAGGCGGCCCAGGCCGCTGGGATCGAAGTTGAACGGCCGGCGGCGCCCCAGAATCGTTTCCACATAGCCGCGGCTTAGGGCCAGCCTCTCCTGGAGTTCAAGGTAGGCAAATACCTGGGGATAGCGCTGGCGGTAACGGCTGAGGAATTCCTTGGCCTGCCCTTGGCTGACACCGGTTTCCCTGGCAAACCGCTGGGCTCCCATGCCATAGATCACCCCGAAATTGATCGTTTTACCTAAGCGGCGCTCGTCGGCATTCACCTGCTCTTTTTCCAGTAGCAGCCGGGCGGTGAGGGCGTGAACGTCTTCCTTGTTTTTGAAGGCCTCGATTAGTACCTCTTCCCCCGAGAGATGGGCGAGGATTCTTAATTCGATTTGTGAGTAGTCTGCGCTGAGCAGTTGCCAGCCCTCCTGGGGCAGAAACGCCTGGCGGATCTGGCGTGAGAAGGCGTTGCGAATCGGAATGTTTTGCAGGTTTGGGTTGCTGCTGCTCAGCCGCCCCGTGGCGGTGACCGCCTGGTTGAAATCGGTGTGCACCCGGCCCGTCTCCGGCTCCACCAGGGCGGGCAGGGCATCTACGTAGGTGCTCTTGAGCTTGCTGAGGGTGCGGTGTTCCAGCACCAAGGGCACCACCGGATGGGCGTCTTCCAGCTTCTCCAGCACGGCTGCATCTGTGCTCCAGCCGGTTTTGGTCTTGCGCGACTTCTTGCGGTCCAGGCCGAGCTGGTCGAACAGCAGCTCGCCCAGCTGCTTGGGGGAAGCGAGGTTGAACTCCACCCCCCCGGCCGCCTCCCGGGCCTGCAGCTCCAGTGCCGCCAGGTTGGCGGCCAGTTCCTGGCTCAGTTTGGCCAGCACGGCGGTGTCGATGCGGATACCGGTGGCTTCCATGGCCGCCAGCACCGGCTCCAGCGGCAGTTCCACCTGCCGCAGCAACTCGGGCAGGGCCGGGCCCAGCTCCGCCAGTTGCCGGCGCAGCAGGCCGGTGAGCCGCCAGGTTAGGTGTACATCCATGCCGCAATAGTTGGCGGCCTCTTTCACAGGCACAGCGGAAAAGTTGGCTCCCTTGGGTACCAGTTCCGTGAAGCTGATCGGGGTGAAGCCGAAGTTGCGCTGGGCCAGCATCTCCAGGGAGTGTTTGGCGTTGGCATCGCGCAGGTAGTCGGCCAGCAGGGTGTCCATCACCACGCCCGCCAAACTGAGGCCATGGCGCAGCAGCACCAGCCGGTCGTATTTGGCATTTTGCAGTGTTTTCGGGTGCTCCGGGCTGGCCAGCCAGGGCGCCAGGGCGCCCAACACCAGATCCAGGGGCAGCTGCGCCGCTGGCGGCTCGCCGCCGGGCTCGCTGGCCTGGCTGGGCTCGATCGGCAGCTGGGCGGCTGCGGCGGCTGGGGGGGCATCGAGTTGCTGGGCGCTGGGCTGCCGGGAGCTGTTCTGGTGGGCGATGGGGATGTAGGCCAGATCGCCCGGTCCTTCCCCCCAGCAAAGCCCGATGCCCACCAGCTCGGCCTCAAAGGGGTTGAGCGCCGTGGTTTCGGTATCAAGGGCGATCGGTGCCGCCGGATCGGTGGCCGCCTCCAGGCGCTGCACCAGGGCCGCCAGGGCTGGGGCCGCGGTGATCAGCTGCGGTGTGAGGGCCGGTGGCTCGGGCTTTCTCTCTGGCCAGGCCGTCGCCGTTGAAGCCGTCGCCGTTGAAGCCGCTGCCGGCTCTACTACAGGCCCTATGGCCGGTTCTGCAGCCCGCTCCCCCGGCTGCTGCTGCGCTGTCGTCGCCGCGGAGTTGCCGCTAGCGCCCCTGCCCTGGCTGGTACTGGCGCCATTTTCGGCATCCCTGCCGGTGCCACTGCCGCTGGTGCCATTGGCGTTGCTGCCAGCGGCGTCGGCAGATAAAAGCTGGGCAAAGTTTTGAGCTTGACGCCCCAGGCTGTGCAGTTCCAGGCGCTCCAGGCTGGCGGCCAGGGCCTCCACGTTCACGCTCCCCAGGCCCAGGCGCGGCTCGGCGGGCAGGGGGATGTCCACCAAAATCTCCGCCAGCATCCGCGAGCGGTAGGCGTTTTCTCGATCGGCCAGCAGCTTGGCCTTGAGGCTCCCCTTGATCGCCCCTTGACCATCCTTGGGGCCGGTGAGCTTGTCGAGGGTGGCGTAGACGCCATCGAGATGGCCGTTCTCCTTGAGCAGGGTGATCGCCGTTTTCGGGCCCACCCCCTTCACTCCAGGGATGTTGTCTGAGCTGTCGCCGGTGAGGGCCTTGAGATCCACCACCTCCTCTGGCGGCACCCCGAGGCGGGCGATCACCGCTTCTCGGTTGATCTGGATCGGCCCGCTGCCCTTGGCATAGGGGCCACCGCCCATGTACAGCACGGCGATGTCGCGCTCGTCGTCCACCAGCTGGAACAGGTCCCTATCCCCCGACAGGATGCGCACCCTCCAGCCGGCGTTGGCGGCCCGGTTGGCCAGGGTGCCGAGCACGTCGTCGGCCTCATAGCCGGGCGCCATGCAGAGGGGGATGTCCAGGTCTTGCCGCAGGATCTGCTGCAGGTTGTCCAGATCTGCGAAGAACTGTTCGGGCGCCTCGTCGCGGTGGGCCTTGTAGCTGGCGTCGGCCTGGTGGCGGAAAGTGGGCTCGGCGGTATCAAAGGCGATCACCACCCCCTGGGGGGCGAGCCCCTTGCCGTTCTCCAGCAGCGCCTTGAGAAAGCCGTAGGTCACCGAGGTGGGGATGCCGGCCTTGGTGCTCAGGCCGCCTTCTCCTCCCTTGGCAAAGGCGTAGAAGCTGCGGAAGGCGAGCGAGTGGCCATCCACCAGGAGCAGCAGGGGCTTGGCCGCCTCTGAAAGGGCAGCGCCGCCCGGATCCCCTGTGGTCATGGCCCCACCGAATTGATCCAGCAGCCTGGCAGAGGCCCGGAGCTCTCCTGGGGGGAGCCTGTTGCGCGAAGCTGGCAACAGTTTTGATCTCCCAGCAGGGGCCATTGGCATGGTTCGCACCCCACGCCGCTACGCCGTTCATTTGCATCTGAGTGGTGGCCAGAGCGAATTGGTCCACTTCCCCAGCCTGGAGGCCTTTCAGCACTGGTACGGATCAGTGCTCACCGCATCTCCACCCGACAGCTTCGTGACCGTGCCCCTCACCGAGCTGGATGGGGAGTACTTGGTGCTGCGGCCCTCCAGTGTCTTGGGCCTGCGGGTGGAACCCGAATACGGGGGCCACAATGATTGAGGCTCATTTACTTGGCGGTGGCGCATTCACTTTCGCGCCAGCCCCCGCCAGCGGGCCCTAGTGGCAGCGCTGCAGTCTGGGGAGATCCTGGCGGCGGCGGTGCAGCAGCAACCAGGTGCTGAGCAGGTCTGGACCCTGGAGGCTGCCCAGCAGGGCGGCGCGCAGGCTCTTCATGATCACCCCTTTCTTCACTCCGGCGGCCTTGGCGGCGGCGCCGAGCAATTCCTGGGCCTCGGCTGCTGTCAGCTCCCCCTCGGGCAGCAGCTGTTCCAGGGCTTTGAGGGCCTCGCGGGCCCCCGGCGCAGTCAGCTGCTCCTGGGCGGCAGGATCCAGATCCGGGCAGCTGTAGAAGGGTTTGGCCTGGGAGACGCCATCGGCAAGCAGGGTGAGCGAGGCCCCCAGCAGTTCGCAGAGCTCGAGCTCCCAGGCGGGGTCTTCCCCGGCCCCGTAGCCCGCCGCCTGCCAGAGGGGCAGCAGCTGGTGCCGCAGGGCCTCGGGGCCCAATTCGCGCAACACCTGGCCGTTCAGCCAGTTGAGCTTGTCCCAGTCGAAGCGGGCCCCGGCCCGATTCACCCGCTCAAAGCCAAAGACGCTGGCGGCCTGGTCGAGGCTGAACCGCTCCCCCATCCCCTCCGGCGGAGACCAGCCCAGCAGGGTCATGTAGTTGGCCAGGGCGGAGGCCGAGTAGCCCATGGCGCGGAAGTCGCTGATCGAGGTGACCCCGTCGCGCTTGGACAGCTTGCGCCCCTCCCGGTTCAAGATCAGGGGCGTGTGGGCGAATTGGGGCTGGGGCAGGCCCAGGGCCTCGTAGAGCAGCAGCTGCTTGGCGGTGTTGGCGATGTGGTCTTCGCCGCGGATCACGTGGCTGATCTCCATGGCGGCGTCGTCCACCACCACCACCAGGTTGTAGAGGGGGTCGCCGATCTGGTCGTGGCGGGCGCGGCGGGCGATCACCATGTCGCCGCCCAGGTCGGCACCGCTCCAGCGCATCTCGCCCCGCACCATGTCCTGCCAGCTGATCGTGCGAGCGTCGTCGATGCGAAAGCGGATCACCGCCTCGCGACCCTCGGCGATGAACCGCTGTTGCTGTTCAGCTGTGAGCTGGCGATGGCGGTTGTCGTAGCGAGGGGCCTGCTTGGCTGCGGCCTGCAGCTCGCGCATGCTGGTCAGTTCAGCTTCCGTGGCGTAGCAGCGGTAGGCGTGACCGCTGTCCAGCAGCTGCTGGATCGCCTGACGATGCAGCTCGATCCGCTCGCTCTGGATCACCGGTGCGCCATCCCAGGCCAGGCCCAGCCAGCTGAGGCCATCGAGAATGTTGTCGGTGAATTGCTGCTGGCTGCGCTCCCGATCAGTGTCTTCTATGCGCAGCAAGAACTGGCCACCGTTGTGACGGGCGAACAGCCAGTTAAAAACCGCTGTGCGGGCCGTGCCGATGTGCAGGCTGCCGGTGGGGCTGGGGGCCAGGCGGACGCGAATCGGCCGTGGGGCTGAGGAAATCACAGTTGCCTCGGGCACTGCAGTTACCTCTGACACTGCAGGCACCTCGAGCATTCCTAAATTAAAAAACGGGACTGACGGGGCTCGAACCCGCAACTTCCGCCGTGACAGGGCGGTGCTCTAACCGATTGAACTACAGTCCCAAGAAGCCAATAAGGCTACTTAGCCATTCAGGCTATTGTTGGTGAATTTATCACCTGATGCTCGAATAATTAATCAACCGATGCTGGCGGATTGATTGTTCGAGGTGAAACTTCATTTTGAAGCTTCATTTTTAAGGTTCGAGGGGAAGTTGTTGCCAACCACACCGACGACCTCAAAAGTATCCACGATGGCGGGCCCGATCGTCAACTCTTGAACCCCTGGGCGAGGTGTCTTGGTTGTGATCGAGCTCGCCAGCGGATCAAGGCCGAAAACCGGCCGGCTCGATCAGGCGCACCTGATTGCCCCGGGCTGTGAATTCACGGCCTTGGTCGCTTTGCACAACAACGCGACCACCTGATTTGACGCGGATAACCCGTGCCCGAACCCAACCTAGAGCAGCGGATTCGAGCACCTTGACCACGTCACCAGGTTGCAGATCCAACTCCATCTTCGGAACCAGGAAACAACAAGGGGGGACATCGAACGCGCCGTGGAGGACTTGAACCCCCGGCATCAGGTTTTGGAGACCTGCGTTCTACCAACTGAACTAACGGCGCAGGGCCGATGTCCCCATAAAAATAGAAGCTTGCGCCTCAGCGATCGAAGCGTTGCTTCACCCGTGTGGCTTTACCCACGCGGTCACGCAGATAGAAGAGCTTCGCCCGACGCACTTTACCGCGTCGCTCAACCTTCACAGAAGCCACCTGGGGGCTGTGAAGCATGAACACCCGCTCCACGCCGACACCTTGGAAGATGCGGCGCACGGTGATGGTCTCGTTGAGACCGCCGTGGCGCTTGGCGATCACCACCCCTTCGTAGGGCTGTACCCGCTCTTTGCTGCCCTCGCGGATCAGTACGCCCACTTTGACAGTGTCGCCTACATAGATCTGGGGCAGGTCGCTCTTCAGCTGCTCCGCCTCGAAGGCGAGGATCAGCTCGCGGCCCTTGAGCTTGCCTTTGCTGGCAGAAGCGCCACCAACTGGCGCAGCCGTCTCGGCAGAGCTGGTGGTTTCAGCGGCGCTGGCGCTGCCTGTGTTTTCGTCTGTGCTGTCCGCTGCCATCACCTGGGTTCTCGCGTGTCCGGCCAAACCACCAGTGTACCGGCTCAACCACCCCCCTCCCTGCCACCCCCTCTCCATTGGCGCCGCAGTCGATCCAGGGCCATCCCCGCGCCGCTGGCCAGCATCCAGAGCAGTCCGGCGCCATTCAGGGCCACGTAAAGGGTTTCGCCATGGGCTCCGAACCAGGGGCGCAGCCACTCGCCCTCGTGCAGCGCCATCAGCCAATGGGCCTGGTCCCGATCCAGGCCGCCCCAGTCGCGCAACAGTCGGTAACCGGTGCCGCTGAGCACGGTGATCGCCAGGGGCAGCGCCACCAGGGGGGCCAGGCCGCCGTGGGCGCGGCGCAGCGAGACCAACAGGGAGTTGGGAATCGCCATGGCACCACGAGATCCTCTAAGAATGTATTGATTACTTGAAGCCCAGCGGCCGGTGCGTTTCCTATGAATCTGTTCGCCGACCTGCTGGCCAACACCAAGGGAGCCCGCCCTGGCAAAGACGAGCGCCAGGCCGGCAAGGGGGGCCTGACGGCCAACAAAAGCGCCGTTCTGGAGATCGGACCCCGAATTCAGAAGGGGCGTCGCGGCGTGGAGATCAAGTCGGCCCGCGAGCTGGAGATCATGCGCCGCGCCAGTCGCATCGTGGCCACTGTGCTGCGGGAGATTGAGCAGCTGGCGGCGCCGGGGATGAGCACCGGCGATCTGGATCGCTACGCCGAGCGCCGCATCCGGGAGCTCGGGGCGGTGCCCAGTTTCAAGGGCTACCACGGCTTCCCGGCCAGCATCTGCGCTTCGATCAATAACGAGGTGGTGCATGGCATCCCCAGCGACAAGCGGCTGATCCAGGCCGGCGATCTGCTCAAGGTGGATACCGGTGCCTATTTCGACGGCTATCACGGCGACAGCTGCATCACCATCTGCGTCGGTGAGCAAACCCCGGAGTCGGCTTGCCAGCTGGCCAAAGTGGCCCAGGAATCGCTCATGCAGGGCCTGCGCCAGATCAAGGCCGGCAACAGCCTGCTCGATATAGCCGGCGCCGTTCAAGACCACGTGGAGGCCCATGGCTTCGCGGTGGTGGAGGACTACACGGGCCACGGCGTTGGCCGCAACCTGCACGAAGAGCCCTCGGTGTTCAACTTCCGCACCCGCGACCTGCCCAACATCAAGCTGCGGGCCGGTATGACCCTGGCGGTGGAGCCAATTCTCAATTCCGGCAGCAAGGCCTGTCGCACCCTCGCCGATCGCTGGACCGTGGTCACGGTCGATGGCGGCTTCTCCGCCCAGTGGGAACACACGATCGCTGTCACCAGCGACGGCTGCGAGATCCTCACCGATCGCGATTTTTAAACCGATCGCGATTTCTAAAAACCGGCCGCGACTTTTGATCCGGCCGCTACTTCTAAGTGGGCCGCCATTTTTGAACCGGCCGCTTATTTTAAGCCGGCGGCGGCTCTAAGTCAGCTGCGAATTTTAAGTCGGTAGTGGTATCTAAATAGACGGCGATGTCGGCTGATGGCTCGCACCGGCTGGCGGGCCATGTGATCTATTTGGATGTATCGGTCATTGCGTGATCTCGGCTGGGAGCTGAATCAGCTATCTGCTCTGGTAAGTAGTTGGGCGTACAGCCAGCGGCCAAGCAGGGTCATGGGCATCAGTGCATAGACCAGGGGATTGGGGGTCACAAGTATTAGTTTCAGGCCCAGGGATGCTTGCCACAGGATTTGACCCGCCACGAAGTCGGCGTCCATCAGGCCCACCGGGTTGAGTGCCGAGCGAAATGGTCCGAGTACCAGCCGGCGGATGCACAGCTGCTTGCCTAAATCCAGGGCTCGCAGGCTCACCAGCTGGCCCAGCAACCTTTTGCTGATCTCATAGAGCGGGCTGAAGGCCGGCTCGATTTCGGCCTCCGAGGTGTTCACCCACAGCTCCGGTCGCGGTCGCTGGGCTGGCCGCCCGCCGCTCTGCTGGGCGAACAGTTCCAGCAGCCGCCAGCTGCTCAGGGCATTTACCTCCAGGGACAGCTCGGTGGCCCCACGACTGCGCTGGCCATGCACATTGATGCCGTGGTTCAGCACCAGCAGGTCTACTTCGGTTAGCAGCTCGGCCAGCTCGGCTTCCGCTCCCAACCGCCAGCGCACCTGGCGCAGGGGAATTGGCTCGCCGTTGGCGTCGAGAACCACCAGGGGGCGATCGCCGCTGCTGAGGGCGATCAGCTGGGCTCCACGGCGATGCCATTGGCGCAGCAGGGCCTGGCCCAGGGCGCCGCTGGCCCCGGTGATCGCCACGGTGAGCGGTGGGTTTAGCGGTGGGTTGATGGTTGAGCTGTCGAGTTCAGGCATTAACAGTTGGCGTGGCCCAAAGCCAGGGGGCAATCTTGGGTGATGGATCGGTCAGGCTTTCGATGATGGACGCTGGCAACCCTGTGATTGCCCTGGTTCCCCTGTTCGCCCCCTACTGCGGTGGCGTGGAGCGGCAGCAAGACCTGGCCACCGCCCTGGCTCTCCACGGCCAGGGCGGCCTGCGCGGCGTCCGCCCCTTGCAAGATGGCTCCAGCCATGTGTTCGAGCTGATCTGGAGCGGCGAGCGCGCCCCCCAGGATCCGGCCAGCTGTCAGCTCAGTTTCCCGACCATGCCGGCGATTCGATACAGCTTCCAGGTGCCCTGCCACCAGCTGATTCGCTCGCTGATGGATGGCCGCAGCCAGGCGTTGCCGGAGGAGTTTTGGCCCTGGCTGCTGGAGGAACGATGCCTAGATTGGCTGGCCAATGGCAACCCCGATCAGGTGGATTGATGGCCCCCATCCTGTTGGTTGGTTCCTGTGTTCCCTTTGGCGGCAAGTCAGCGGTGGTGCTGGGACTGGGGCGTCAGCTGCTCAGGCGTGGGGTGAAGCTGCTTTTTGGCAAACCCCTGGCCACCGATCTCGAGGCCGGCGTTTGCTCAGCTGCCGGCTTCCCCCCCGATGCATTGCCCCTGGATGCCGATGTGAGCTTTGTCGGCGCCACCCTGGGCCTCCCCGCCAGCCAGTTGCTGCCCTCGGTGGATGTGCTCGATCGGGCCTCGGCGGAGCGGCGGCTGCTGGCCGGCAATCTGCAGCCCGGCGGCGGCTTTGAGGCCCTGCGCCAGCAACTGCGGGCGGACGGCGACGCTGTGGCCCTGCTGGAGGCCGGTGGCAGCCTGCAGGAGGGACTCCTCTACAGCCTCAGCTTGCCCCAACTGGCCCGGGGCTTGCAGGCGCCGGTGCTGCTGGTGCACCCCTGGCGCGACAGCCGCAGCCTCGACCCGCTGCTGGCCGCCCGCGATCAGTTGGGCGACCTGCTGGTGGGCGTGGTGCTGAACGCAGTGGAGCCCGATGCTGTGCCGGCCCTGCGCGAGCAGGTGGCGCCAGCCCTGGAGCGGCTTGGTTTGCCCTTGTTGGGGGTGATGCCCCGCAGCCCACTGCTGCGCAGCGTCACGGTGGCGGAGCTGGCTCGCCGCCTCGATGCCCGGGTGCTCTGTTGCCGCGATCGGCTCGATCTGCTGGTGGAAACGCTCTCGATCGGGGCGATGAACGTCAACGCCGCCATGGAGTTCTTCCGCCGCCGCCGCAACATGGCCGTGGTCACTGGCGCCGATCGCACCGACATCCAGCTGGCGGCCCTGGAGGCCTCCACCCAGTGCTTGATCCTCACCGGTGCGGGAGAACCGCTGCCCCAACTGCTCAATCGCGCTGAGGAGCTCGATGTACCGCTGTTGAAGGTGGATCACGACACCCTCACCACCGTGGAGTTGATCGAACACGCCTTCGGCAATGTGGGTATCCACGAATCGGTGAAGGCCACCTATGCGCTGCGTCTGGTGGAGGAATCCTGTGATTTCAGCCCCCTCTTCGCCCGCATGGGCCTGCCTGGCTGACCGGATCCCCGGTGTTCCCGGCAACACTGCTAGCTTCGCGGAGCAGGCGGTGGGCTACTGGTGACGCGGTCCCTGGATTTTTTGAATATCGATCGCATCGATACCCTTGCCCAGGAGCTGGCCATGCTCCAGGACCGCAGCCAGCGTCGCATCGCCATCCTTGGCAGTCGCCACGTGCCGGTGGTGTCGCTGCACCTGGTGGAACTGGTGGCCCGCTCCCTGGCCCAGGAGGGGCATCGCCTGATCACCTCCGGCTCCCAGGGGGTTAATTCCGCCGTGATTCGCAGCGTGTTGGAGGTGGCCCCTGGCCAGCTCACCGTGCTGCTACCCCAGAGCCTCGATCGTCAGCCCGGCGAATCTCGCGAGCAGCTGGAGCGGGTGTTGCACCTGGTGGAGAAGCCAGAGCACGATGAAATGCCCCTGCCGATGGCCAGCAGCCTCTGCAACCAGGACATCATCAACCGCTGCGATCAATTGATCTGCTACGCCTTCCATGACAGCGAAACGCTGCTGGCTAGCTGCCGCATCGCCGAGGACATGGGCAAGGTGGTGAGCCTGATGTTCTTCGACTGAGGGGCCGGCTGACTGTGGGGCCTGCTGACTGAGGGGCCGGCTAGCTGCTGTGGCGGTTGTCCCCGTGGAATAAGGGCTGTTCATGGGGTAACACCTGCAGTCGGGTGCCCTCGCGCCCCATCACGATCACAGCGCTGCCGCTGGTGAGAGGCCGGCCTGGCTCCAGGTTGCGAGCTGCCCAGCTCTGGCCCTGCCAGCGCACCCGGCCCTCGCCGCGCTGGTCGAAGGTCGTGATCACCTGCGCCAGCTCCGCGCCGGCCGCCGGTGGAATCGCCCGCTCCCCCCTGGCCATCGACCAGCGCCGCACCAGGCTGTAGGCAACCGCCACCAGCGCGGCGAACACCAGCAGCTGCCCCCCTAACGGCAGCAGCGGTGCGCTGCCGCTGAGCAGAGCCAGCAGCAGGGCCGCCAGCCCGCCCAGCAGCAGCAGGCCATCGCTGTCCAAACCGATCAGCACCGCTGTCAGCAGCAGGCCCGCCAGCCCAAGCCAGAGGAGCGGTGGCATCTAAATCGGGCCCAGGCGGTGGAACCGCCTCATCCTGCCCCTGGTTTGGCCATTGGCAATGGTTTGGCCATTGGCAATGGTTTGGCCATCAGCAATGGTTTGGCCATTGGCAATCGGAGGCCGGTGGCGGCGGGCAGATGTCGGTGGGTATTGACGCCCCTGCCTAGGGTTCGGCCAGTGGTGATCCAGGGATGGAAGGGCTTGTTGTGCCGGTGTTGGTGGTGCTGGCGGCGCTTGGAATCAGGGGCGTGAAGGTGACCAGCAGCAGCCGCTCGATGCTGGTGGAGCGGCTTGGCAAGTACAACCGCCAGCTCTCGCCTGGCCTCTCCCTGGTGATTCCGGGGCTGGAGCGGGTGGTGAGCCACGAATCGCTCAAGGAGCGAGTGCTCGATATTCCGCCCCAGCAATGCATCACCCGCGACAACGTTTCGATCGAAGTGGATGCGGTGGTGTACTGGCAGTTGCTGGAACATGCTCGCGCCTACTACGCCGTCGACAACCTGCAGGCGGCGATGGTGAACCTGGTGCTCACCCAGATCCGCGCCGAGATGGGCAGGCTCGACCTCGATCAAACCTTCACCACCCGCTCCGAGGTGAATGAGGCCCTGCTGCAGGAACTCGACCAGGCCACCGACCCCTGGGGCGTGAAGGTGACCCGGGTGGAGCTGCGGGACATCAAGCCCACCAAGGGGGTGCAGCAGGCGATGGAGCAGCAGATGACCGCCGAGCGGGAGAAGCGAGCGGCGGTGCTCCGCTCCGAGGGGGAGAGGGAATCCCAGGTGAATGCGGCCCGGGGCCGGGCCGAGGCCCTGGTGCTCGATGCCAAGGCCAAGCAGGAGGCCCTGCTGCTGGAGGCCGACGCCCAGGCCAAGCAGCAGTTGCTGCTGGCCCAGGCCCGGGCTGCGGCGGCTAAGCAGCTGGCGACGGTGATCGAAGCCCACCCCGCCGCTGCAGAGAGCCTCAGGCTGCTGCTGGCCAAGGACTGGATGGCGATGGGCGAGAAGTTGGTGAATGCCCCCGCCGGCAGCGTGCTGATGGTGGATCCCCAGAGCCCGGCCAGCCTGCTGGCGGCGCTGAAGGGCTTGCAGGAGAAGGGCTGAGCCCAACTAATCTGCTTTTGGTAGACGCGATCGATGGACTATCAACCCCCAAGCCACCTGCTCGAAGTACTGCAAAAAATTGAGTACGAAGAAGCCTTGCCGGATGGGGATCCCCGGTATGTGGATTCGCAGGAAGCGCGGGGTAGCGAAAAAACCTTCACTCGCCTGGCGCGCAAGTTTGGCTGGGATCCCGCCAGCGATGTTTTCTTCGCGCCCTACGAAAAGCACATCCTGTTCTTTGGCCATATCGGCATCGGCAAGACCACCGAGTTGCGCCGTTACGCCGGTCAGCTGAATGCTTCGAGGCGGTTTTATGTGGTGGAGGTGGATGTATTGGCCAAGTTGGACCGCAACAACCTGCAGTACACCGAAGTGCTGATGGCCATGGCTGAAACCTTGCTGGAACGGCTCCATGGTGACGGCTTTGATTTGGGGGCAGAGGCCCTTGAGCCCCTGCAACGCTGGTTTGGCAACGTGGTGGAAACGCAGGCCACAACAAAGGAGTTGAGTGCGGAACTCAAGACGGTGGCCGAGGGTGGTGGTGGGATCCCTGGTCTGATCAAGCTCTTGGCCACGTTTACGGCCGCCTTCAAGACCGGATCCAGCCAGAAGAGTGAATGGCGGCGTGAAATTCGCAATGATTTCACCGCCCTGGCCCAGGCCTTCAACACCCTCATTCGCAGGGCAGAGGCCCAGTTGCTGCGGGAGGCTCGGGCCGAGCGGCTGCTGTTTCTGATCGATGGCACCGACAAGATGCGCGGCGAAGATACCCAGCAATTCTTCGTGCAGGATGCGGAGCAGTTGCTGGCCATCGCAACCCTGGTGATCTATACGGCGCCGCTGCATTTGAAGTACGACGGGCGTCTCGGCGGCAAGCTCGATGCCGATATTGTCTTGCCGATGATGAAGCTGTACGAGCGAGATGGCCGCCGCTTTGAAGCCGGATGGAGAACGATGCGCCAGCTGCTGCTATTGCGAGCCGACGGTTGTTTGTTTGCGAGCGATGCTGAGGTGGATCGCTTGGTGGAGTTCAGCGGCGGCCATCCACGGGAGCTGTTGCGTCTGCTGAAACTCTGCTGTGAGCTGGCCGAGGATCGGATTGATGCCAGCGTGGTGCAAACGGCGATTCAAAAACTGGCGGCCGACTATCGCTATTTCCTCAAGCCGGCGGATTACCTCTTGCTCAAGACGATCGACAGCAACCCTGTCGATGGTGGTAACGACGAACAAGCGCAGCAGTTGTTGCATCGCTTGGCCTTGCTGCAATACAACGACGGCAGCTGGCGCCGCAGCCATCCGGTGGTGCGCACCCTGGAGGGCTACGGGGCGGCAGGCGGCTGAGCCGGAACCCCTTCCACCATGGTGCGTTCCGCCTTCGCGATCGAACAAGCGAGGCTGGCTGAAGCCCGCCAGCTGCCGGGGCCGTGCCACGACGACTTTCTTCGCCTCAGCCGCACCCTGATCCATGGGCCCCCGTTTCAGTGGCTGCTGGTGGAGGCGCCGGATGAGGGTTTGCGGCGGCAGGTGCTGGAAGCCCTGGA
>JBIKVR010000048.1:0-19692 GCA_044356735.1 Prochlorococcaceae cyanobacterium | reverse complement strand
GCTGTCGTTCTCGCTGCCGCCGGCGATGCTGTCGTCGCCAGCTTCTCCACTAATCGTGTCGGCGCCGGTGCCACCATCTAGGGAGTCGTTGCCAACGCCACCAAGAATGCTGTCGGCGCCAGCGCCACCCAGCACCGTGTCGGCACCGTCTCCGGCAGTGATTACATCGCTACCATCGCCGCCATCGATGCTGTCGTCGCCGGCAGCGGCGTTGAGAATATCGTTGCCGCCTAGGCCCAGGATCGTGTCATTGCCAGACGTACCGCTAAGCAGTTCGTCCAGAGCGCTGCCAGTGATCAACATGATCTTTACAGAAAGGCATCAAAAGCAGCCAAAACCAGATGGAGAGGGCTCCCAAGTGACGATCAAGGTAGGCGAGCAGCCCGGATCGCCGAAGTGATTAGCAATACTTCTTTTCAAATCAGCCGCCCTCCACCCAGCCAGCCCTGGGCCATCACCCCAGGTCATCAGCAAAAACCTTGGACCAAGGAGTCCTATCGCCTATGCAGAGAATGCATGGCTGACTGGGCTGCTGGCGTTATGCCAGCTACGGCACTCAGTCGCGCTGACGTGAGGCCCACAGCCGGGTGGGCAGGCCCCAAACATAAATAAATCCCTCGGCCGCCCTGTGGTCGAACTGGTCTTCCGCGCCGTAGGTGGCCATATCTGGCACGTAGAGACTGTCGCTGGCGCTACTGCGGCCCACCACCGTGGCATTGCCCCTGTATAACTTGATCCGCACACTGCCGGTCACGGTGAGTTGGGTGCGATCGATGAAACCATCGAGGGCCTGCTTGAGCGGGCCATACCAAAGACCCTGATACACCAGATCGGCCCACTGCATCTCCAGCTGGCGCTTGGTGCGCTGCACGTCGGCCGCCAGGGTGAGACTCTCCAACTCCTGGTGGGCTTGGATCAGCAGCAATAAACCTGGGGTTTCGTATATCTCACGGCTCTTGATTCCCACCACCCGGTTCTCCACCATGTCGAGGCGGCCAAAGCCATGGCGGCCAGCCAGGGCATTGGCCTGGCGGATCAGCGCCACCGGATCGAGACGCACCCCGTCGATGCTCACGGGGTTGCCCCGCTCAAAGCCAATCTCCACAAATTGCGGCGTAGCGGGAGCCGCATCCAGCGCACAGGTGAGGGCATAGATCTCCTCTGGCGGCTCAACACTGGGATCCTCCAGGGAGCCGGCTTCGATCGAGCGGCCCAGCAAATTGAGGTCGATCGAATAGGGGGAAGATTTACTTACTGGCGCCGGAATACCGCAGCTTTCGCCATAGGCGATCGTCTGCTCGCGGCTCATGCCCCACTCCCGCGCCGGGGCGAGCACCTTCAACTCGGGGGCCAGGGCGCCGATGGCCACGTCAAAGCGCACCTGGTCGTTGCCCTTGCCGGTGCAGCCATGGGCCACGGCATCGGCACCCACCTCCCGGGCGATCTCCACCAGGCGCCGGGCGATCAGGGGCCGGGCCAGGGCCGTGGACAGGGGGTAGCGCCCCTCATAAAGGGCGTTGGCGCGGATGGCGGGAAAGGCGAAGTCAACGATGAAGGGCTCGATCAAGTTGCCCACGATCGACTGGCTGGCACCGGCATCGAGCGCCTTTTGGCGAATCGGCTCCAGCTCATCCCCCTGGCCCAGGTCGGCCGCGAAGGTGATCACCTCCTCCACGCCCCACTCCCTGAGCAAATAAGGAATGCAGACACTGGTGTCCACCCCGCCGGAATAAGCCAACACCGCACGCTTGGCCCGACCCATCAACGCTCTCCCGCGCTCAATCGCTCGATTCTCCCCCGTCACCCCGCAGGGGCGCTGTAGCGGCCGGCGGGGCGCTGGGCAGGGGCCAGCGCAACAACAGCAGCAGCGCCATCAACGCCGGCGGCAGCAGCAGCAGGCCCCACACCAGCGGCGGCCAGATCGGCAGCGGTTCGGGCCAGCGCCCACCGGCGGCGGCCAAGCCGGCGCTCATCGCCAGGGCCAGCACCCAGTAGGGCAGCAGGTAGGGCAACTTGGCCATCGGCTTCCCAGGCTGCGTGGGCGTCACGGAAAGCAACCCTAACCAGGGGTCTCTAGACCTTGCACACAAACGAATGGTAGGATGACTGATTGACCAGTGCCGGGCCCCTAGGCCCCACGAGATCCGTCCGCATGAGCACCTTGGCCTCCAGCGGCGCTAGCCGCCTTGACAGCGTCAATCCCTCGCTCACCCGTTACCGGCGCAGTGAGCCAGCGCCGGTGCTGCCCCTGCGCGACGAACCCGACCTGCTCAGCTGGCTGGAAACCAGCGGTCGCCTGGTGGCCGATGAAGACAGCGCCAGCACCGAAGTGAGCACGGTGGAAGAAGAGGAGCTCTCGGCGTTGATGGGCGAGAAGGAGGAGTACAACCAGGCCGACGACCAGCCGGAAGAAGACTGGGAAGACTGAGCGGGCCCCCTCGGGAGGCCAAACTGGAGCCCATCGCCCTGGCGTCTTGGCCTCCGAGTTGAGCTCTCCCTCCTCCCCCGGCCCCAGCGTCCCCGCCCCCAGCTCCCCCCAGAAGCAGCCCCCCGGCGGCAAGCCCCAGGGCAGGCTCTCGGCTTTTTTATTGGCCCTGCTGCTGCTGCTGGCCTGTGTAGCCAGCGACTGGCTGGTGCCCAATTCGGTGCTCAGCCTGCCCCTGCTGGTGGCCGCAGCCATCGCCGCAGCCACCACGGCCTGGGGCGAACCCCGGCTGAGGCGCTTGAAAATTGGCCAGGTGATCCGCCAGGAGGGGCCCCAAGCGCACCTCAGCAAGGCCGGAACGCCCACGATGGGCGGGCTGCTGGTGGTGCCGGTGGGGGTGTTGGTGGGGGGTCTTACCAGCCCGGAGGATCCGCGCCTGCTGGCGGTGGGCGCCCTCAGCCTCGCCTTCATGGCCATCGGCGCCACCGACGATTGGCGCAGCCTCACCAAACGGCGCAACACCGGCCTGGGGCCGCAGGCCAAACTGCTGCTGCAGGCCCTGGCCAGCCTGGCATTTTTGTACTGGGCCTGGCAGGGCCAGTGGCTGGGGGTTGAGGAGGCCGGCAACATCGCCCTGTCCCTGGGCTGGGTGCTGCCCCTGGGGCTGCTGATCTGGCCGCTGGGGCTGTTCGTGGTGTTGGCCGAGAGCAACGCCACCAACCTCACCGATGGCCTCGACGGCCTGGCCGCCGGCTGCGGCGCCATCGTTTCAACGGGCCTGGGCCTGCAATTGATGCTGCGCGGCCAGGAGGGCGACCCCTCCCTGGCCGCCTTCTGTGTGGCGATGGCCGGCTGCTGGCTGGGCTTTCTGGCCCATAACCGCCACCCGGCCCGGCTGTTCATGGGCGACACCGGCTCCCTGGCCATGGGGGCTGGCCTGGCGGCGGTGGCCCTGCTCTCCAACAGCCTCTGGCCCCTGCTGGTGATGGGCGGCGTATTTGTGGCCGAGTCGCTCTCGGTGATCCTGCAGGTGGGGGTGTTCAAGGCCACCAAGGGGCCCGATGGCCAGGGGCGCAGGCTGTTCCGCATGGCCCCCCTGCATCACCACTACGAATTGGGCGGTCTCAAGGAGCAACAGGTGGTGCTGCGCTTCTGGGCCGCCAGCCTGGCTCTGGTGATTTTGGGGCTGATCCTGCTGCCTTGAGCCTGTTGGCTTGATCCTGCTGGCTTGGGCCGGCAGCTTTTTGCCGGCAGCTTTTTGCCTGCAGCTTCTAGCATGCTGGCTTGAGTTTGAAGCTTTGGGCATGCAGCTTTCAGCCGGCAGCTTTGAGCCGGCAGCGTTGAACTTACGAATTTCAACTTACTGTTTTAAACCTGCGGCATTGCCATCGCATACCCATGGCCCACTTCATCTGGAAGGAAAGCGGCCTCACCGCCGACTGCGCCAGCCTGGAGGCGATGGCGGCCCGCCTGGAAGAAACGGCGGCGCTGATGCGGCGCCTGGCCGCCGAGGGCTTCCGGCTGGAGCGCCATAGCGACGGCCAGCGAATCAGCCATACCGATAACGAAATTTTTGAGGCCTACGGCTTCTTGAACGAAGAATCGCCGGTGAGCCAGCTAAACCTGCTGGGCAAATGAACCGCCAGCAATGGGTGGCAGCAATGGGCCGCCAACAACTAAAACCCCCAGGCGGTGCTTGCCCCCAAGGGGAGCTCAACCGGGACGGCGCAGATAGCCCACCAGCCAAACCACCACAAAAGCCAGCGATGAAATCCCCAGATAAATCAGGGCCCAGCGCTGGAAAGTGGCGATGTCCCAGCCAAACAGCAGGCCGTTGGCCGCATCGCCGGCGGTGCTATAGGCCAAAACCGGATCCATTGCCGTTGCCAGAAGCAGTGGCAGTCTCTCTAGCAGGGCCTGCATCAGGATCGACGCAGCATGTGCCCAGGCGCCGATGGCCAGCCCCTCCCTACCGCAAACCCTGATGCTGCTGGGCAGCGGCGAACTGGGCAAGGAGGTAGCCATTGCCGCCCAGCGACTGGGCTGCCGGGTGATCGCCGTGGATCGCTACCCGGGCGCCCCGGCGATGCAGGTGGCCGATGTGGCCGAGGTGATCGCCATGACCGATGCCGATGCCCTCAAGGCGGTGGTCAGACGCCATAAACCCGATCTGCTGATCCCCGAAATCGAAGCCCTGGCGGTGGATGCCCTGGCCGAACTGGAGGCGGAAGGCCAGCGCGTCATCCCCACGGCGCGAGCCACGGCGGTAACCATGAATCGCGATCGCATCCGCGATCTGGCGGCCCGGGAGCTGGGCCTGCGCACGGCCCGCTACGCCTATGCCGACAGCGCAGAAGAGCTGGCGGCCGCCGCCGAGCCCCTGGGCTGGCCGGTGGTGGTCAAGCCGGTGATGAGCTCCTCTGGCAAGGGCCAGAGCCTGGTGCGGGACGCCGCCGGCATCGACGCCGCTTGGCAGGCGGCGCTGGCCGGTGCCCGCGGCGCTGGCAACCGGGTGATCGTGGAGGAATTCCTCCGCTTTGAGCTGGAGATCACCCTGCTCACCGTTAAACCCTGGCAGGGCCCCACCCTGTTCTGCCCACCGATTGGCCACCTCCAAGAGCGGGGCGACTACCAGTGCAGCTGGCAGCCGGCGGCCCTGGGGGCCCCGCAGCTGGCGGCGGCCCAGGCCATGGCCAAAGCGGTCACCGATGCCCTGGGGGGAGCCGGCCTGTTTGGGGTGGAATTCTTTCTCTGCGGCCCAGCCGGGCAGGAGGAGGTGGTGTTCTCAGAACTTTCGCCGCGGCCCCACGACACCGGCCTGGTGACGCTGGTGGGCCAGAACCTGAGCGAATTTGAATTGCACCTGCGGGCGGTGTTGGGGCTGCCGATCCCGGCGATCACCAGCCTGGGGCCGGCGGCCAGCCGCGTGATCCTGGCCCGGGAAAACCTGGCCAGCGTTGGCTACAGGGGCGTGGGCGAGGCCCTGGCGGCACCCGACACCCAGGTGCTGCTCTTCGGCAAGCCCGACGCCCGTCCCAACCGGCGCATGGGGGTGGCCCTGGCCCGCGGCGACAGCGAGGCCCAGGCAAGGCAAAGGGCCGATGCAGCGGCGGCTCTAATCCGGGTTACAGCCGGCTGACCCCTGGTGCGTAGCGGATCCGCTCCTTATGGTGCGCCGATCAGGACTCGCCATGTCTCAGGCCCAGCCCCGTCCCCCCCGCCCGGAACGCAACCAGCGCCGCAACCAGCCGCGCCAGGAGCGCCCTGGCCCAGGCAGGGCTGAACGCCAGGAGCGGGCAGCCCGCAGCCGCGGCGGCCGCCCAGACCCGAACGCCCCAGCGGTGGCGGGGCGCCAGGCCCGCTCCAAGTCGAGAGGCTCTCGCCCGCTGCTGGCCTCGCTGCTGCCCTTCCTGCTGGGCTTGGCAGCGGGCTATGGCCTCAGTGGGCCCCTGCCCCGGCTGGCCCAGGGCGCCATGGCGGCCCTGCTCCAGGGTCAACACCCCTTGGCGACGCTGGTCAACCCGCTGCTGATCGGCGAGCGGCGCCTGTTGGTGCTGGGCACCGACAAGCTGGCTGACAACACCGATGTGATGTTCACGGTACAGGTGAAAAATGGCATTACCGAGGTGATGCAGGTGCCCAGGGACACCTTTATTGAGTCTGAGAAATTTGGGGTGATCAAAGCCAACTCCCTCTATGTAGCTGGTGGTATCGACACCGCGAAACGGGAGATTGGCCAACTGCTCCAGGCACCGGTAGACCGCTATCTGAGCTTGAATCTGCAGGCGGTGCGGCAGCTGGCCGATGCCCTCGGCGGCGTGGAAGTGGATGTGCCCAAGCGCATGTACTACGTGGACAATGCCCAGGGGCTGTATATCGACCTCTACCCAGGTAGGCAGCTGCTCAAAGGCGAAGCCCTGGAGGGATTCCTGCGCTTTCGCCACGACGAATTGGGCGATATAGGTAGGCTGGAGCGTCAAAAACTAGTGATGCGCCAGGTGTTTGCCAAGCTGGCCCAACCCAGCAGCCTGGCCCAGCTACCCGCTTTGCTGAAGATCGCCGGGAATGACGTGAAGACCGACCTCTCGCCGCTGGAGATGGGGCAGTTGCTCACCGCCATGGCCGGCACCAAGCTGCACACTGCGCAATTGCCGGGCCGGCTGTTCTGGCACAACGAGCTGAGCTACTGGATGCCCGACGCCAATAGCCACTACGCCGGGATGAGCAGTAGCGAGCCGTCGCCCTGAGGCGATCCGCCAGGCGCTGCTGGCGGCCGTGGCCAGGCTCAGGTAATGCCGCACATGGGCATCCCAGCTGTAATGACTGCCCACCGCCGCGACGCCGGCAGCGCGCCAGCCGCTCCAACGGGCCCGATCGGCGAGGCTGTGCTCCACCGCCTGGCCCAGGGCCCCCAGGTCGGAGACATCCACCAGCAGGCCATGGCCGCACTGCTGCAGGATCTCGCGCGGCCCGCCATCGTCGGTGGCGACCACGGGCAGGCCGCAGGCGCCGGCCTCCAACAGGGTGAGCCCAAAGGGTTCGGTGAGCGCCGGGTTGACGAATACCCCGCCCAGGCGGGAGGCCCAGCGGTAGATCGCCGGTATTTGGTGGCGCAGGTGCTGCTTGGGGTAGGCCACCGCTCCATAGAGATCAAAGCGATCCACAAGCTCAAACAACTGCTGGAACACCTCCCGCTGGGGGCGCTCCAACTGGCTGGTGTCCTGGCGACAGCCCAGCAATAACACCAGATTGTGACGCTGGCGCAGCGAGGCGGAGCGCCCAAACACCTCCACCAGGGCGGCAATGTTTTTGCGGTGATCGGGCCGGCAGATCGCCAGCACCGGCGGGCGCCGCGGCTCGCGCAAAAAGGGCCGCATCAAGGCGCTGACGCCGCAGGCGGGATCGGCCTGACCAGGCCATTGACAGGGGGGAGCTGACGGCGGAAAAAACAACTTGGCATCCACGCCGGGGGGGATCACAGCGGCACGGCTGGGCCGGAAGTTGCCGTAGCGGGCGTACTGCTCGGCCAGTTCCTGGCCGGTGCTGGTAACCACCAGCTGGCTATGGACCAGGGCCAGTTCCTCCGCCTCGATACGACGGGCAAGGCAGAATTTATTTTCCATTTGGCGGGCCTCCTGGCCTGCCGCCAACAGCCGCCGCCGCTTCTCACGGCCGAGGGAATGGGCGGTGAACACCAGGGGGATGCCCAGTCGCTTCTGCAGCTGGGCACCCACGTAGCCGGCATCGGCGTAGTGGGCATGGATCCAATCGGGGCGGCGATCCTGGGCTGAAAGCCGCGCGGTGAGCAGCTCCACCAGCTCATCGAGGAAGGGCCAGAGCAACTCCTTGCGCAGATAGCGGCGGGGCCCGAAGGGAAATCGATGAATACTGAGCCCCCCGGCCAGGGGTTCATAGGGCCTGGCGTAGTCGGGGGAGATGCGGCGATCCTGGATCAATCGGGTAACCACCTCCAGCCGATCGAGCTCGGGACAAGCGGCAAGGGCCTGGGCTAACTCCAGCACGTAGGTGGTTTGGCCGCCGGTATCTGGATCGCGCCCCAATTCCAACTGTTGAGCTCGAAACAGCCCATGGAGATGCAGGTGGAGCAAATAAAGACCCATAGCTATTGAATAGCCATGGACCGAGCCACCATCCGCTACAGCCAATCCGGTCTCGACAGCCTCCGGGGCGCTTATCCACAGCCGCAGCAGCGGCTGCATCGCCCTGGCCGGCCGGGGTCAGCGGCAAGCCCAAACGGCAGTGGAAACGGGGCCTATTGCGCTGAAATGGCCAGCGAACCTCCCAGGGCTGGGGGCGCGACAACCAACGCCAAACCAAGCCTGGCCGACCCCGACAGGATTAGCAATACACAGCGATGTTGCAGCTTCCTATTGGCGTACCCGCCTCGCTTGGCAGCACGGCGGCAAGGCTGTTCAAAGTCCAATCGGCAGCAAGGCCTTAGCCGCCAGCGGCGCCAGTAGCTGCAACGCCGACAGGGCTCCACCCAGCATCACACTGCCCAGCCCATTGCCGCCCGGGGCCTTGCCAGGGGGGGTGCGCAGCTGCTGGGCGGCCTGATCCAGGGCCTGGGCCTCCTGCTCCTCACCCTGGAACCTGTACAGGCCGGCGGCATAGCCGAAATCGGCCGCGGCCCCCTGCGATTGACCTAGTTCATTGCGGCTGATACCCCGGGCCACCCAGCTGATCGCCGCCGCCGGCTGGCGACGAATCGCCTCGCCAAACCAGCGCTCCGCCTCAGGAAAATTACCCATCCCGGCCGCATCTACGCCGGCATTGTGTAGATCGGCATAGGTTAATTGAGCGATATCCAATCCGCTGGCCCTCTGCCAATGGGAGCGGGCCAGGGCACCGGGATCGAACAGGGCACCGCTGAGGTCCGCCTGGCGCATGTCTGTGCCCTCCAGCCGGGCACCGCGCAGATCAGCGCCCCGCAGGGAGGCCCCCACCAGGCTGGTGCCGGAGAGGTCGGCGCCGTTCAGCCGCGCCCCATCCAGCCGCGCCTGACCCAGGTTGGCTCGCTGCAGCTGGCCACCGCGCAGGTCGACGGCGCGCAGGTCGGCATGCACCAGATCGGCTTCAGCTAACTGGCAGCGAGGGCAGCTGCGCTGCACCAGCAGGCGGCTGAGGGCCCGATCCCCGCCCGGGGCTTGGGCCCAGGCCCCGGGAATGGTGACCAACCCCAACCATCCCGTGGCCAGCCCGAAGATGGACAGCCAGCCAAGGGCGGCCGCCATGCCTGATCTTGACGAGGCCGCAACAGACAGGCCCCACCAAGACGGGGCCCCACAGCCATTGCCAGGAGCGCCTGGAGCAGAGCAAATCCAGCCAGAGCAAATCGAGGCAGTGCTAAGCGAAGCGGTGCTGAGCGAGACAGTGCCAAGCGAGACGGTGCTAAGCGGGGCAGTGGGCATGGCTGGCTCCCGCCATCTGCAGGCCGGTTGTAGCGCAGCCGCCAAGCCGATGCCCACCGCCCAGCCCCATGGCGGCAATCTGACGGCGGCGGCGGCCCAGCTGGGCTGTGGGCCATCGCAATTGCTCGATGCCAGCGCCTCCCTGGTGCCCTTCGGGCCGTCGCCGCAGCTGCGCTGGCAGCTGGTGAGCGCCGCCCTGGGGCTGGCGCCAAGGATCTACCCGGATCGCTCCCTCTCAGCCCTGCGCGACGCCATCGCCACCCACCACGGCCTGGATCCCAGCTGGGTGTTGCCGGGGAATGGCGCCGCCGAACTGTTCACCTGGGCGGCCAGGGACGCGGCCAGGGCCGGGGTGAGCGTGCTGCCGGTGCCGGGTTTTGCCGATTACCCCCGGGCCCTGGCCTGCTGGGGTGGGGCCTGGATCCCCCAGCCACTGCCCCTGAGCTGGGGTGAAAGCTTCCCCCAGCAGCTGCCGCCACCGCCGCCGGGGGCGGCCCTGTGGCTCACCAACCCCCACAACCCCACCGGCCAGCTCTGGAGCCGCCAGTCCCTGGAACCGCTGCTGCAGCGCTACGCCCTGGTGATCTGCGACGAGGCCTTCCTGCCCCTCAGCCTCTCCGGCGCGGCGCACCAATGCAGCGAGACGCACCAATACAGCGGGGAACGGCAATCCCTGGTGCCCTTGCTGGCGGAACATCCAAACCTGGTGGTGATCCGCAGCCTCACCAAGCTGCATGCCATCGCCGGCCTGCGGATCGGCTATGCCCTGGCCCATCCGGGTCGCCTGAGCCGCTGGGCCGGTTGGCGCGATCCCTGGCCCGTGAACGGGCTGGCGGCAGCCGTGGCCGAAAAACTGATCGCCCCTGGCCCCAGCCAGCGGCGCTGGCAGCGGCGGGTGCACCGCTGGCTAGCGCAAGAAGGCCCCTGGCTGAGGCGGGCCCTGGGGCGCCTGGAGGGGCTGGAGCCGCTGCCCTCAGCCACCAATTTCCTGCTGGTGCGGGGCGTCACTGGCGACGGGGCGCCCCGGTCGTTGCAGGCCCTGCGCCAGCGGCTGGAACAGAGGCACCGGATCCTGCTGCGCGACTGTCGCTCCTTCGAGGGGCTCGATGACAGCTGGCTGCGGATTGGCCTGCAGGATCGCCGCCGCCATCGCCAACTGCTGCGGGCCCTGGAGCTGGCCCAGGCCGACGGCCTTAGCTAGCCAATAGCGCCCGGTGAAGCCGCGATCAAAGCAAGCACCAGCTGCTAAGCCCAGGGCGGCTGATTTAGACGCCCGCGGGATTTGGTGGCTGGGCGGCGCAACAGGCTCCTAGAGCTGGGCGCAAATCAAGCGAGCCACGCGTCGATCGGCATCGGGCACCGCCAAGGCCCCCATCGCCGCCCGCATCGCCAGCAGCGGGTCGGCGCCCGTCGCGGCACCGCGCAGCCTTGGCCCCAGCAGCCGCCAGAGAGTACGCGCCAACACCGGCGATTCCGGAGCCTGCTGCCCCACGATCACCGCCGCCCCAAGCGCCGCCGCCGCCGCCGCATTGGCATCCTGGTGACGATCGGCGGCGGCGGGATAGGGCACCAGGATCGCCGGGGTACCGCAGACCGCCAGTTCGCTGAGGGCGCCGGCGCCCGAGCGGCTCAGGGCCAGGTCGGCCCCCTGCAACAGGCCTGCCATCTGATCGCAGAAGGGACGCTCCACCAGGCCGGGCAGGCTGCGCTCGCGGGCATCAGGATCGTTGCTGCCAGTGAGCAACACCACCCGCACCCCCGCCTCGATCAAGGGGGCCAGCAGGGGTCGCACCATGCGATTCAGGCCCAGGGCCCCCTGGCTGCCGCCCATCACCACCAGCAGCGGCCCGGGGCCCCTCGGCACCCAGTCGGGCAGGGGAGCGGGTTGCAAAAAAGCGGCGCGCACCGGCGTGCCGGTGAGTTGAGGGCGCAACCGGGGCAGGCGCCCGGCGGTGGCCGCCAAGCCCACCGCCAACACAGAGCAAAACCGGCCCAGCAGGCGGGTGACCCGCCCGGGGATGGCGTTGCTCTCGTGCAAAACCATGGGCACGCCGCCAATGCGGGCCGCCAGGATCGCCGGTGCGGCGATATAGCCACCACTGCTGAACACCACATCCACCCGCTCCCGCCGCAGCAGCTCACGGACGCTGCGGGTGGCGGCAATCAGACGAAATAAATTCAGCAAAATGCGCAGACCGCCCCCCTGCAGGCCGCCGAACTTCACGGTGTGCAGGGGATAGCGGCCAGGTACGAGCTGGCGCTCCAGCCGATCGGGCACCCCCAGCCAGATCACCTCCCATCCGGCCGGCAGCGCTTCAGCGACGGCCAGGGCCGGGAACAGGTGGCCGCCGGTGCCACTGGCAGCAATCAAGAGCCGGGGCATGGCACAGCCACTGGCTGAAGCATCGAGGCGCGCCTAACTTAGAGGTCCTTGCCTGGCGATTCGGCCGGGACGATGCGCTCGAATTGATGCAGCGTCTGCGTGTTTTATTGGCGGCCCTGGCCCTCGGCCTGGGCAGCTGGGCCGCCCTGCCAGGGCGGCCAGCGGCTGCCGCACCGGCCTCCGCCTCCCAGCTGCAGGCGCTGGAGGCGGCCCTGAACAGTGGCGCGGCGCTTAATGGGCTGCTGGAAACGGGGCCGGGCCTTGATCCGGCCTCGCTGGAGCTGCGCCGCCGCAACCTGCAACGCCAGTTCCCCGACCTGCGCTGGCAGTTCAGCGCCGGCCCGCCCCTGCGCGACGGCCACCCCACCGTGCAACTGAGCGTCAGCGGCAGCCAGCGCAACGGCGACAACCGCTATCGCCTGGAGGCCAGCCAGCTGCTGGCCCTGGAGAGCAGCGGCGGTCGCATAAGCGGCCAAATAGTGATTCGAGAGCAATCAATCCTCACCAGTGGCAGCGAAGCGCCGTCGGTGAGCCTGATGATCCCCGATGCGGTGCTCACCGGCCAGCGCTACGACGTGGACCTGGTGTTGGACGAACCGCTGAATGGGGCCATGGCGGCGGGGGGGATCGTGGCCATCGCCCCCGACCAGGTGGCGGCATTGGCAAGCCCCGACCTGTCCCTGGAACCGCTCGGTGGCGGCGGCCTGTTCAAGAGCGTGCAAGCCCCTTTGAACCCGGGCTCCCAAACCTGGGCGATGCTGCTGGTGCACCCCAAGGGGATCATCAGCGCCAGCAAGCGAGTGCGGGTGGTGGCCGACAAAGAGCAGCTCAATCCCTGAACAACGCTCTAGAAGCGCTGGCAAAAACCAGAGCCGAGGTTGAACCAGGGCCAGATCCTCCCGGCCTTGGCGGTTGGTTGCGGCGGCCGAACCGATTTGAGACGACCGAAGCAGTGGGAGACGGCGAGCAGAGCGGGCCAGCCTGGGGGGAAAACCCTCAGGCTGGCGACTTATAGATCCCACAACTTGATCGGGGATCAGGTTGTGGGATCAATCCGGTGGGATCAGGCCTCCCCGTGATCAGGCCAGTGCGATTAAGCCGGTGCGATCAGGCCTCATCGAGGGCGGCCACGCCGGGCAGCACCTTGCCCTCCAGCAGCTCCAGGCTGGCGCCACCGCCGGTGGAGATGTGGCTCATCTTGTCGGCGACACCCACCTTTTCCACGGCAGCCACGGAGTCGCCGCCGCCGATGATCGTGCAGCAGCCCTTGGCGCTCAGGTCGGCCAGGGTGTGGGCGATGCCGTTGGTGCCGGCGGCGAACTTGTCGAACTCGAACACGCCCATGGGGCCGTTCCAGATCACGGTTTGGCAATCGGCCAGGGCTTCTTGGAAGGCCTTGAGCGAATCGGGGCCGATATCCAGACCCATCCAGCCATCGGGGATGGCATTGATGCCCACGGTTTGGCTATTGGCATCGGGGGCGAACTTGTCGGCCAGCACCACATCGCTGGGCAGCAGCAGCTGCACACCCTTGGCCGCGGCCTTGGCCTCCAGTTCCTTGGCCAGCTCCAGCTTGTCCTCCTCCACCAGGCTCTTGCCCACCGCCAGGCCCCGGGCCTTGTAGAAGGTGAAGATCATGCCGCCGCCGATCAGCACCTTGTCGCACTTGTCGATCAGGGCTTCCAGCACGCCGATCTTGCTGCTCACCTTGGAGCCGCCCACGATCGCCGCCAGGGGGCGCTTGGGCTCGTCGATGGCACCTTGCAAATACTGGAGCTCCTTCTCCATCAGGTAGCCGGCCACGCTGGGGCGCAGGAATTTGGTAACTCCCTCGGTGGAGGCATGGGCGCGGTGGGCGGCGCCAAAGGCGTCGTTCACGTAAACGTCCGCCAGGCCGGCCAGCTGTTCAGCGAAGCCGGGATCGTTCTTTTCCTCCTCCGCGAAGAAGCGCACGTTCTCCAACAGCACCACGTCGCCTTCAGCGGCGGCGGCCACCTTGGCCTCGGCATCGGGGCCGATGCAGCTGTCGGTTTTGACCACCTGCTTGTCCAGCAGCTCGCTGAGGCGAGCGGCCACGGCGGTGAGGCGCATGGAATCGTTCACCTGGCCCTTGGGCCGCCCGAAGTGGGCCGCCAGCAGCACCTTGGCGCCCTTGCCGATCAGGTCGTGGATGGTGGGCAGGGCGGCGCGGATGCGGGTGTCGTCGGTGATCGCGCCGTTGTCGTCGAGCGGTACGTTGAAGTCCACCCGCACCAGCACGCGCTTGCCGCGCAGGTCATCGGCGGTGAGGCTGGCCAGGGATCGCTTCGCCATGGAACTCGCGCTTAAGGCGGGTAAACGGCACGGAGATTAGCCCGCAGGGCGCTGGGGCCAAACTTTGCGGGCCCGAGCTGGATCGCTGCAGGGGCCAGTGCGGGCGCTAGGCCAGTCCGGGCGCTAGGACTGAGCGGTGAGCCAGCCGGCAGGGCACTGCCCATGTTTAACACCGTTCTTTTCCCGATCGACCAGAGCCGCCAGGCGGCGGAGACCGCCCTGGTGGCTCTGAAATTGGTGAAGCAACACGACAGCCGCCTGGTGCTGCTCTCAGTGGTGGAGCCAGACCAGGACGATCCGGCCGCCGTCGCCCAGCTGCTGGAGGAGGCCCATGGCCACTTTGCCCAGGAGGGGATCACCTGCGAACTGATCGAACGCCAGGGCAAACCGGCCTTCGTGATCGGCGATGTGGCCGATGAGATCAACGCCGACGTGATCGTGATGGGCACCCGCGGCATGGCGATCGAAAGCGATGAACAGAGCACCGCGGCCCGGGTGATCCAACTGGCGCCCTGTCCGGTGTTGGTGGTGCCCTAATGGCTGCCCTGATGGCACCAGGCCAGCCCCCCAGCGCCTCAGCGGAGCTCCAGGCCCCCTCGCTGCGGGCGCCGGCTATCCAGTGGTATCCAGGCCACATCGCCAAGGCGGAGAAGGCCCTCACCGCCCACCTGGAGAAGGTGGATCTGGTGATCGAGGTGCGCGATGCCCGCATCCCCCTGGCCACCGGCCACCCGCGGCTGCGGCGCTGGATTGGCGCCAAGCAGCACCTGCTGGTGCTCAACCGCCTCGACATGATCTCCCCCGCCGCCCGCCAGGCCTGGGACACCTGGTTTCGCAGCCAGGGCCAGACCCCCTGGTGGTGCGATGCCAAATCCGGCACCGGCGTAAAGCAACTGCAGCAGGCGGCGATCCGCGCCGGGGATGCCCTGAATACCCGGCGCCGCGACCGCGGCATGAAACCAAGACCGGTGCGGGCCTTGATGCTGGGTTTTCCAAATGTGGGCAAGTCGGCACTGATCAACCGGCTGGTGCGCCAGAAGGTGGTGGAGAGCGCCCGGCGGGCGGGGGTGACCCGCAGCCTGCGCTGGGTGCGGCTGGGCCAAGACCTAGACCTGCTCGATGCCCCGGGAGTGCTGCCGCCCCGGCTGGACGACCAGCAGGCCGCCCTGCGCCTGGCCCTCTGCGACGACATCGGCCAGGCCGCCTACGACTGCGAGGGTGCGGCGCTGGCCTTTGTGGAATTGCTGGTGTGGCTGGAGCAGCTGCCCCAGGCGGGCGTGGCCGCCGGGCTGCTGGCGGGCCGCTACGGCGTGGCCATGGACCACCAGGACCCCGCCGCCTCCAGCAGCTGGTTGGCGGCGGCGGCGGCCCGCCACACCAGCGGGGATCTGCAGCGAATGTCCACCAAGCTGCTGGACGACTTCCGCCGCTCCCACCTGGGGGCGATCGCCCTGGAACTACCTAGCTGCACTACCTAAGGAAGCTCTGAAAAACCGCCATTTTGTCGCCCCGGTCAGCCGATAGCCATTGCTAAGCCAGGGCTCCATTGGCCTTGGCTCGGTTTTTTCAGAGGTTCCCTAACTGAACTCTGCCTAACTGCACTGCCTAACTAAACAGCCTAACTGAACTCTGCCTAACCGAACTGCCTAGTCGCTCCCCGAGGCTGCTTCGGGGCTTATCAGGGGCTTATTTGGAGGCCAATCCCGCCCTTGGTGTTGCCGACCTGGACACCTACCGTCAATCGCATTCAGACATCAAACCTAGTTCACTGCTATTTAGTTCACTGCAATTTGTTGCTCGGCCCATTGGCGATAGGCAGGGGCAGCTTCCGATAGGGGTATAGCGAAAATTGCCGGTAGTTCATAAGGATGCAGCTCCAACAACAACTGCTGCAAGCGCGGATAGGCCCTGCGGGTGGTCTTCAGCAGCAGCCTGATTTCAGCGGTGCGCTCCAGCTGGCCCTGCCAGCGGTAGGTGCTGCTGATCTTCTCGGCTTGCACGCAGGCGGCAAGCTGGCTTTCAATCGCAGCCGTAGCCAGCAGCTCCGCCTGGCGCTCGTCGGCCACGGTGGTGTACACGGCAATTAGGTCCATAGAGGCAGCCCCTAGATGGGAAGACCAAAAGCGATGATGCTAGGCAATCTAGTGCAGACTAAGGGCTAAACGGCCTAGGCAACCTCAACGTCAATACCATAAAGATGCTTTAGACGCTTTTGGTTAAGCCGGCTAGCCGAAGCGATCTCAGAGAGGGCAAGCCGAACACCTCGAAAGATCTTTCTGCACTTGGCCGCATCCGGCGATGAGCCCACCTGAAATTCAGCAAAAACAAGCAAGCCTCGCTTAAGCTTAATAGGCAAATCAACTGGCTCCGAACGGAGCCAGTTCAAGAAATCTGCAGAAGACAAAGACGCCAAGAAATCAATATCCTCTAAATTCCAGCATCGATTAACGGCAATACGCATTGCCACTTGATCAATATCCAAATGAGAATGCAATGCCTGAATCATCCTAATGCGATCCAGGAGCGGCTTATAAGTGACTCGACGGGTCAAAAGTACATCATGTCGATCCAGCCGAGCCAAGTCTCGCCCGTGGGATTCGATATAACTATCAACGTGCATTGACACGTCCTCGCCAAAATCAGCCAGCCATTCAAGGGCAACACAGAACTCAGAAATACCTATCTTGTCCACATTTCGAGCTAACGAATCGCGGAGGGAGGCGACGAGCTTCTCTTGGTTGTCCGAAAATGTATTTGTATATCTTTTCCAGATGGAGTTCAGCTCTTCATGGGCATGGCGTACATCGGCCTTACTAGCAAGCTCGGCAACATCGAGCTTCAGCGAATGAAAATTACTATAGCCAGACTCCAAGAATGTATCAATATAATCGTCAAATATTGATGGCGACAATTGGACAATTGAGGTAATTTCACGGTAACGCTTTTCTTCAGGCGTAAGCTCATCCTCCTTCTTTCCGAAAAAGAATGCCCAGGAATTTTCCTCCAGGCGGCTCCTGACAAATTCGTAGGGCAGCGCCTCCCCGCGCATGAAATAGGACCAACAAAGTATAGTTGCGTGATTCAAGAACTCATCAAGAATCGATTCATCAGCCGCTTCAAGCACAGGGAGAAACGTATCAATAAGCTTCTTGAGCTTCTTGATGACACGAATATTCTTGAGGTTAAGCGCTATGGCAAGACGCTCAAGTTTTGGGAATATTGGATCAGAGGTGCCAAAAATACAAGCAAGGTTTTCACCATGAGATGGCGCGAAGTCGAACAGAGCATCTACTATTTTTTCGCGACAGGTCTCAAACTCTTCCTTGTCTATATCATCGCTGAAAGAGTTGTGATTAAAAATCAGCACCACCTTGCAGCCCTTATGCCGGGCAAGCTCCTCCGCCAGCGACATCACATCTCGGACCGAGAGCGAAGAATTCCTA
This sequence comes from Prochlorococcaceae cyanobacterium, assembly GCA_044356735.1. Classification (GTDB taxonomy): domain Bacteria; phylum Cyanobacteriota; class Cyanobacteriia; order PCC-6307; family Cyanobiaceae; genus UBA5018. The sequence continues at coordinate 2,196 of JBIKVR010000048.1, read as the reverse complement.
TGCTCTAGACCATCAAAGCAAACAATATAATCCCTTACCAGACTATATTGCAAAGACGCTATGATGCCCCCTTGCTTATCTAATAGGGGAATCGATCTGGCCAGGCTGGTTAGCCAATCCATGGCCCACGATCTTGCTTTCTGCTTATCGTTCGCATCACATACCCAGGGATGCCTTGTCAAGAGTCCAGCCGGATCTCCAGGCCGCTTACGAAATTTCCTATCATTATTCTCAAAAGTTGAAATCTGCCTGGCAGATTGAAATATAGACGCCCGAACATCTAGCAAAGACGACTTGCCAAAAAGGGAAACATAGCTATAAGCCGCCTGAGATAAATCACAGCGCGAAATGCGGTTTTGAATATAAGCATCCCACAGATAAGTTTTGCCGACTCCCCAAGGGCCGCGAATGGCCATGACTTGATCATCGGAAGCGAAGAACGAGTCGAGGGATTTTGAGGATGGGTTGAGTTGCATGCCAAGGCACCTAACTTTTGCTTAAAGCGGCAGAGACTTGGTAAAAATGCAGCGTAGCTGCAGCGACAAAAGCGCTTAAAGCTTTGAAACATATCGATGGGCCCCTCCATGGGCAGGATCGCGATTATAATTATGCAAAAGCTGCCTACAGTAGCACGGGCAGAGCTATTACCTTGCACTCCTCCAGCGGAAAGTCGCTGCAGGGACTATAAAAAAGGGCACCTCGACAACTGTCCATCCCGCCCCCAGCGTTGAGCAAGCGCCGCACCCAAAGGCCCGAATTCAAGCCAAGGGTCGCCATAGAAGCGATCAGTAGACGATCAGTAGGCGATCAGTGTCCGCAAGACGATCCAGGAGATCGCTGTGGATCACACCAGTACTTTCCAACCAGAGACTCCCCCCAACCCTAGAGAGCCGCTGGCCAATCGCCCGGGTGTGCTCCCCTCCAACCGATGGCAATGCCCAAGTGCTTAGCCCTGATTGTCCTGGCCTGCTCCATCGCCGGACAGGCCCTGGCCGTGGCCCGGACCCGGGGCGCAGAGGGGATTGGCGATGCCGCACCCTCAAGCTGGGTAAGTCAGCAGGGCTGCTGATCCGGCCAGCCCCGAGGGCGATCCTCTGGGCCGTACCTGTGGTTTCGGTGACAAGCCGATGTGGCTAATCCAACAATGTTTCAGTTTGCCGCAAGCAGGGCTGCCAAGCGGCAATCAGGCTGAGCGGTGACGCCTGGCGCAAGGGATTCTTCGCCCGCGATCCAGTCGCCCAAGCCCGCGGCGGACGGCCACGTTGATCACGGCAACAGGGTTTTCAGCTGCAGGGGCACTGGATTGCGGAGCGTATTGGCAACCGGCGAGTAGTGGTTCGTCTGGTCCACGATCGCGTGTAGCTCAGTGTAGCCATTCAGGTGGACTTGCGGACCTGGGAATGGCAGGAGCTACAGCTACACGGCAACGAACTGGAGCTGGTGATTCCCAGCAAGGCGATCCTCTAGCTGCAGGCGTGAAAGCAGCTGCTGGGCTGGGGCAATGCCCCCAGTGCAGCCCCGGGCAACAAGGACGGCACCCTGGATACTTGGCGATGGGCATGAGCCCGGTGGTTTCGCCGTACCGAGCCGCAGGGCCGAGGGGTCGCACATTTACAGCTATATGAACAGGCCGTTATCTGGCCTGAAAACTACTAGCCTGCAATCTACTAGCCTGCAATCTACTAGCCTGCAAACCACTAGCCTACAAACCCCTGCCAAAAGATAATACTTACCGGCGAAAATCAATGCCGCACCAGGTTTTGGGGGATCCCCACGGCTGCCGCCCAGTTGATGCACGGAAAGGGCATATACGTAATCGATGGTTTACCGAGCCGATCAATGACTAACCTTTGACTGCCCTGAGAACTTCAGTGGGCAATCTTCTGGAGGGCATATGCGCGACATATATGCGTGATATAAAAGAACTTTGCGTTCTGTTGCTAGGTTTTACTCCTTGGCTGCTGTTTCTTTTCCTTGCCGGGCACAGCATGTCAAGCCTGAAAATTGCCATCATTATTAGCCTCCTGGCTGCGCTAGCGTTTGGGTTCGGCGACCTGAAACGAGGCTTTATTCTCACCTGGGGAACGCTGATATTCTTCTGCTTTTGCGCAGTATTCATAAATATTTTAAACGTGACCTGGGTGGCGACCTACATGGATCTCCTATCCAAAACCACCCTCACAAGCATCATGTGGC
>JBIKVR010000047.1:0-19800 GCA_044356735.1 Prochlorococcaceae cyanobacterium | reverse complement strand
CTACATGAGCGGGAGGGGTTGGAAATCCTTGCCGATGCCGATGATCGTCGCCATTCGATCCAAAGGCAGGACGCGGTGGTGGAAGTGCTGATCCCTGCCGGATCACTGCTGATCGGCCAGAGCCTAAGGGAAATCCGATTTCTACAAAAATTCAACAGCACCGTCCTGGCCATTCGACGGGGGGAAGATCTACTTCGTGACCGTCTGGGCCAGGTGAGCCTGCGGTTTGGCGATGCCCTGCTGCTTCAGTGCCCCCGGGCAACTGTGCCAGGACTGCAGCTGAATCACGAGTTATTGCTGGTGGATGCAGCCGACAACAGCGACGACCGCCGCCAGAGTATTCCTTGGGCGGTGGGACTGATGCTGGTAATGCTGCTGCTGGCCATCTGGCGCAGTGAGCTGCTGGTCGTCTGGGCCCTGCTGGCTGCCATGGGCATGGTGATCATCCGAGCGATTACGCCCCAGGAGGTCTATGCCGCAGTACGATGCGATGTAGTGGTGCTTCTAGGGGCACTGATGCCGCTGGCAAATCTGCTAGCTGAGAGCGGCATCGATGCTTGGGTTGTTGAGCACCTCGTGGGCCATGTGGGTTCATGGCCTCCCTATGCAGTGCTAAGCCTGCTCTACCTCGTGACCGCTCTGGTCACTGAGCTGGTGTCCAACCAGGCTGCTGTGACCTTGATGCTGCCTTTGGGCCTGTCGTTCACCCGGGGACTGGCACTGGATCCCCTGGCCGTGATGGGGGTAATGGTGTTTGCAGCTTCCAACAGCTTCCTCACACCGATCGGCTACCAGACCAACACCATGGTGTATGCGGTTGGGGGATACCGTTTTCGGGACTTCCTGCGGCTTGGCCTGCCGCTGACGCTGCTGCTGGCCCTGCTTACACCGGCACTGGCCCTGAAAATGGCATTTCAAACAACATAAGTCCGGTGGGAAATCCGGTCATACTGGGGGCTGTGATCAGTTGCGGCGATGGCCCATGTGGTGATGACGGCCCACGCCCCGCTGGCGCCCGCCTTGGCGGAGGTGGGGGTGCTGGGCTGGCTGGAGGAATTGGGACTGGAAGTGGCCTTCGGAGAGGCCTGGCATCTGCTCGCCTTCGATGACTCCAGCCAGGCGGGGTTGATGGCCAGCGTGGATTTTTATCCGCTCGATGGCGGCCAGGCCACACAGGTGCGTATGTACGTGAGCAAAAATGAACCTGACAAGCCGATAAGCGACTTGGCCAAGTTTTTGCAAGAGCTTGTAGAAACTGATCCCCACTGGGTTCTAGATGGACTTGAAACCCTGCCAGCTACGCTCGAAGTTCGATGAATCTGGATCAACTCACGGTGTTTCTGGCAGTTTCCCGCCATTTGCATTTTAGCCGTGCCGCAGAAGAGCTATACATCACCCAGCCGGCGGTGAGTGCATCAGTGGCCAAGCTAGAAGGCGAGTTCGGGATCAAACTCTTCCACCGAATTGGCCGACGTGTCGAACTCACCGACGCTGGACGTTTTCTCACTCGCGAGGGTCAGCGGCTACTGGAACGAGTCAGTCAACTAGAGCGGCGACTACTGGAGTTCAATTGCCTCAAGCGAGGCGTTTTAACCATTGGTGCAAGTTTTACAGTAGGCAATTACTGGCTGCCCACCGCACTTAAGCAATTTCACGACTCGCATCAAAGCATTACAGTTGAATGTGGGCTTGGCAATGCAGAGCAAGTACTAGAAGGCACGGCCAGGGGGGAGTACGACCTGGGATTCCTCAGTGGATCGGAAGACGATCCCCTGCCTGAGCAGTTGGCAGCCGAGGCGGTGGGCCATGAGAAATTGCGGATTGTGGTGGCGGAAGCACACCCATGGTTTGGCATTGAACAGGTCCTACCGCATCAGCTAGTCGAGAGCCAGTGGTTGATGCGGGAACGAGGATCCGGTGCTCGTCAAATGTTTGCCGATGGCCTCAGAGGCATCCAAATCTCCCTGGAGACATTGCCGATTTCCCTAGTACTCAATAGCAGTGAGATGGTAAAAATGATTGTACTCAATGGTGGCGGAGCAGCCGCCTTACCAGAGAGCATGATTCGCCATGAGCTTTCGCTCAACCTGCTCTGGCCAGTTCAAGTGGAAGGCTTGGTGATGGAGCAGTCCATCCTGATGGTTCGCCACGCCCAACGGCATCATTCAGCCGTGTTGACTGCATTTGAAAATGGCTTACGCGCACCACTGACTAGTCAAAACTGATGGACAGCACGGGCCCATACGTGCAGGCGATCGCCACACTTAAACTGTAGCTTACTATCCGGTTGTCGTGAAAGTTGAACGTTCAGGTGATCGCCGTTTTCCAAAACCAGCTCTGCCTGTAGATCCTTGCCGAGGTGGGTCATGCGCTGCAGCACAGCCGGCAGGCTATTAGCCTTGGGCTCGTGGGACAACTCCAGATCGTGAGGTCTCACAAAGAGCTCTAGATGAGGATGCGGCATACGATTAACTTCGCCCACAAAATTCATGACGAAGGGCGTAGCTGGCTTGTCATAAATCTCTGCGGCAGTGCCCACCTGCTCGATGCGGCCTTGATTGATCACAACGATTTTATCTGCCACCTCCATTGCCTCCTCCTGATCGTGGGTCACGATCACAGTTGTAACCTGCATTTGATCGTGTAAATTACGTAACCATGCTCGGAGCTCTTTGCGCACCTTGGCGTCGAGGGCACTGAAGGGTTCATCCAGCAGCAGCACTTGCGGCTGCACGGCTAGGGCACGAGCGAGGGATACCCGTTGCCTTTGCCCCCCGGAGAGCTGGGATGGATAGCGATCCCCGTAATCTTGAAGCTTCACCAGGTCAAGCAGCTCGTTTACGCGCCGGCGAATAGCTTCCTGCTTCCAGCGCTGCAATTCAAGCCCGAAAGCAATATTCTGCCGAACAGTACGGTGTTTGAACAGGGCGAAGTGCTGAAAAACAAAGCCCACATGCCGATCTTGAACCGATTTGGCCGTGGCATCAACCCCGTTGATGTACACCTTGCCTCCCTGATCGGGCTGCTCAAGGCCGGCAATGATTCGCAGGAGCGTGCTTTTTCCACAACCGGAAGGCCCCAGCAAAGCCACCAGCGATCCGGTCTCCACGTCGAGGCTGAGGTGGCGGACAGCTTGCTGGCCGCCAAAAGTTTTACTAATACCGCTGACCCGGATTCCCATGGCTTGTCTCGCGACCTAGCTTAATACTACGGGATCGGGGTGCTCAGAAGTTGCGGCGCGATCATATAATAGCAAATTGTGATCAAATAATGGACTGCCCACGTTGACGCTTATCAACCAGGCATCCGCAGCAAAATTGATCAATGCTGGCGAAACGACCCATGGCATTAGGCGACCGGAAGCATTGACAACTCGCCGGTCTATTGTCAAGTAGTTCAACCAGATCAAAACATATTCCTGCACGATTCCAGGCCTGCGGTGATTGAAGTGCCCCCTTTACAGGTCCAGTTGCCGCAGCACTAAATGGCTGCAACCGCATGGCCCATCAGTCCTCTTAGTACTCCTGAAGAAAGATCTGAGGCTCCCTGCCTGACCCGCCAGCCAGGGCCCTCTGCCCCGCCATCAGACAGGCCTATTTTGTCATCTGTAATTGCCATGGTAAGGGTTATCTTTAATGGCGTAATCTGGATTAAGCATCGGCTAGGGCAGGTGTGCCGGAAAGGTGACTAGGGCACTTTTGAGAGCCATAGATTATTCTGATTGCTCGCATGGATAACTACGGCAATGGTCTAATCTGTTACACATCTGATCTGCTGCACAAGGGCTGTAGGTAGCAGCCCAAACCACAAGAGCACGGCAGACATGGGCTAATGGCTGGTAGCAGAAGTAACTACTATCACAGGCCTGATGGCTTTTAGAGGCGCTATGGCTGTTACGGGCGCGATGGCTGTTACGGGCGCAATGGCTGTAATGGCCGTGATGGCTGTTACAGGCTCAAGGGATGTTGCAGGCGCAATGGTTCTACCTAGGATGGTAGCTGTGAAAACCGCCAGGGCTGTTGCTGGAAGCAAAACTGTTGCTGGAAGCAAAGCTGTTACTGGAATCACGGCTGTCCCAGGGGTAATTGCTGGTAGTGGCACAGCTTTCGCCCATGCCAATGCCCCCCCTAGCCCCCCTTGGCTTTCCCAGGCAAACCGGTCGGGGCAGGGTGCTGGATCAGAAGCAGGGCGATCACCAGACTCACCAGAGACATCTCCATTGCTCGTTCCACTGCAGTGCAGACTCGCCGCTGGCCCCTGGCGCAGCTGCAACATGCGGGTGGAGCGGCTGGGGGAGCATTGGTGGCTTGAGTTGGGGGGCCGACTGATCGAATTTCGCCACGACGGCCATGGCGGCTTGACGATGCGCTGGCCCGGTGGTCCCTGGCGGCCTGTAGCTAGCCGCTGGCAAGCCGATGGCTGCCTGTGCTGGGACGGCATCTGCGCCCGCGGCGCCATACCGCTGGATTAATTCCCCAGCAGATCGGCCATCAGCATTTGCCAGCTAGACTTGCCAGCAAGACCCGCCAAAAAGAGTTACAATTTCAGCGAATTACAAATCTGAGCCAATTATCATGTTCAGCCAATTACCATATTCGGCAAATTACCATGTTCGGCAAATGGCTAGTGGTTAACAACCAAAAGCTGGTTTCGGCCATTAACTAGCCTGTTTGGCCAATAACCAGCTGTGTGGGTACATACCTAGCCGGCCAAGGCCGCTAGTTGGTCACGAATCGCCCGCTGATCGAGGCCAAAGCCCATCACCACCAGTTGCAAGCACGGCTTGGCAGGCTGTTTAGCCAGCTGGCCCTCATACCAGCACTCCAGGCGCGGCCCTGCCGCTTGGATCTGCAGGGGCAGGGCCTTGCCCGCCTGCCACAGCCTTCCCTTCACCCTCACCAGGCCGCGACTGCGAATCATGGCCAGCAGGGTCTGCTCCAGCTCGCTGCGGCCAAACTTGCCGACCAGCTCCACCACCATCGACTCCATCGCCACATGGTCATGGTCATGGTCGTGATCCTCGTGGTGATCATGATCGTGCTCACCATGAGCATCTTGTTCATGATGGTGTTCATCATCGCCATGGAGCTCGTGGTGGAGCTCCTGATGATCATGGCCCTTGGCGGTTGAAAACTGCGGGCTATCGATGCCGAGGGCCACGGCCGGATCGAGGCGACCGCGCTCCACCGGCAACACCGGCGTACCAGGCCGCAGCGACTGCTGCAGCCGCAGCCGCACCCGCTCCAGCGCCGCCCCATCCAGGCAATCGGCCCTGCTCACCACCACCAGATCGGCGGCCTCCAGCTGCTCCTCGAACAACTGCTCTATCGCCCTAGCGTGATCCGGCGCCGTAGCGTGATCTATCGAAATAGCGTGATCCAAGCTGGGATCCGCCTGGCGCTGGGCCTCCAAGCTGTCGAGATCGGCCACCACGGCTCCGGCGGCCAAGGCCTCTCCATCCACCACCGCCACCACCCCGTTCACCCGCGTGCGACTGCGGATGGCCGGCCAGCCAAAGGCGGCCACCAGGGGCTCAGGCAGAGCTAGTCCACTGGTTTCCACAACGATGCCATCGAGCTGGTCGGCGCGCTGCAGCAGGGTCTCCATCGTGGGGATGAAATCTTCCTGCACGGTGCAACACAGACAGCCATTGGCCAGTTCCACCAGCCGCCCCTCCAGTTCCTCTTCAGGGCAAAAGCCACAACTGCGCAGCAGGTCACCATCGATGCCCACCTCGCCGAATTCATTCACCAATACGGCCAGTCGCTGGCCGCTTTCCAGCAACAGGTGACGCAAAAGGGTGGTTTTGCCAGCGCCAAGAAAGCCAGTGATCACCGTGACCGGCAAGCGCCTGGAGGGCTCAGCCAGTCCGGATGCAGAAATGCCAGCGACTGGTGCGCCAACGGCCATAAAACCAGCGGAGCTGGTGGCGAAGGAATTGGCTTCCATCAGCCCACCAGGGCTGAGAGGGCACCAGCTCCGCTGGCAGCCACCAACCCCAGGGCCAGCCAGCGGCGAGTGAGCGGGGTGAGGCGATCAGCCAGGCGCTGTAACAGCCACAGGGAAACCAGCAGCAGCAGGCCCTGGCTGATCAATAAACCCAGCAAATAGGCAGCCAGGGGCATGCTGCTCCAGCCCAGCACCGCTGCACTGAGCACGTAGCCATGCAGGGCCATCGCCGGCACCAGGGAAACCAGCGGCAACCAGCCCAGCACCACCAGCGCTTCCAAACCGAGGCTGAGGGCCACCAACATTTCAGCTGCGGGCAGACCGGGCAGCAGCAGTCCCAGGGCGCTGCCGGCCAGGCCGGTGCAGAGCAGGGCCAGCATCCAGCGGCGGCGACCGCGCAGGCCCACCAGGGCCAGGGCCAGCAGAAACAAGAGGTGATCGGGGCCGATCACCGGGTGGGCCAAGCCGCTCAACACACCCGAGAGTGGATTCACCGGCATACCCGTCAGCTCGATCAGGTGATGGGCTTGGGCTGGAGCCATACCAAAGCCGAAGCTGAGGCCAGCCACTAACAGCCCCAGGCCAGAGCAGGCCAGGAGGGTTCGAACAAAGCCAGTCATGAGAACGGTCCGCGCCGATGGGAACTAAAACCGGCGGGCGTTCTGGCTCGGCAAACCCAGGGGGCTGCCATTACAGCTGCGGGACAGCGCCGGATTTTCACCGGACTTTCCCCGTTGCCTCCCGCCTCTGATCCAGACGGGAACCGGTAACCCAAATGCTAGATGGCGAAGCGCAGCTGATTCCACCAGAGCGGCAAAATTCAAGTAAAGGGGTTTACAAGCAAAAATCCAGCAGAGATTCTTGAGGCAATCCAAAACAAAAAACCAATGGCAGGGTCCTAGCGAAGAACCCATGGATAAACATTTCCAAAAAAATCAGTTGGTAATAAAAAGACCAGACCCTTGGTTGCGACAAAACACAGGGGCGACCAAACACAGATGCGGCCCAACACAATTAAAAAGCCATTGTAAAAATCTCAAATCTTACCGATTTCATGGCGCGAGATTGTTGCAATAACTTGCTTGTCCCTGACTCGCCGCAGATTCGGGGGCAATTTTCCGGTTGTCCTGATCAGGAACAGGCCAGGCTGTCGTAAGTGGCTATGCCGGTGCGGGCATTGGTGCCGCTGGCGCGCTTGCACAGGGCTTTCTGCTCCTTGAGGTCGAGCACCGCATCGCTGAAATCGGCCCCCTCGATCTGCGCCCCTTTGAAATGGCTTTGCATCAGCATGGCGTTGCGCAGCACAGCCCCACTCAAATCGCTGTTTTCAAAGTGGCTGGCAAAGGCCACCACATCCTCCAGATCAGCACCGCTCAAATTGGCGCCCTGGAGATCGCTGCCGTTGAACACCGCGCCGCGCAGATCGCTGCCGCTGAGGTCAAAGCCCACCAAGGAAGACTTGAGAAATTCCTGCTGCTGCAGGTTGCGCCCGTGCATGTCTGGTTGCAGGTCCTGCAGGGAGCGCGAACCGCGCAGTTCCGGAGCTGTAATCGCCAAGGCCTGGCCAGCGGCACCGGAGGGCGGTATCAGCAAGGCCAGCACCAGCATCGACACCAGCAAGGCCTGGCTGCAAACCTGCGCCAGGGCCTGGCTCAATCCCCGAGGTGGGCGGGGCAAGCAGGGGAGGGCCATGGCGGCGGGTTTTACGGTGGGCCATCAAGTTATGGCAGCCATGGGCATGACCCTGCGGGTGGTGGTGCCGCCCCATCCCCTGATCGGCCATTGGCTGAGCATGTTGCGCGAGGCCAGCACCCCCAGCGCCCTCTATGGCACCGCCATGGCCGAACTGGGCCGCTGGCTCAGCTATGAGGCCCTGCGCGACTGGATACCCCATCGCACGATCCCGATTGACGCCGAGGGCGGGCCCACGGAGGGCCAGGTGGTGGACGCCTCCGTGCCCCTGCTGGTGGTGCCGATGCTGCGGGCTGGCCTCGGCCTCTGGCAGGGCGCCCAGGGGGTGCTGCCCGCCGCCACGGTGGCTCACGTGGGCCTGGCGCGGGAATCGGCCGCAGTCGAGCCCAACTGGTATCTCGACACCCTGCCGGCAGCGATTTCCGATCGCAGCGGCCTGTTGATTTTCACGGCTCAGATCGCCAGCGGTGCCAGCCTGGCGGCCCTGCTGGAGCGCCTGGGGGCCCTGGGGGTGAAGGGGCGCCGCCTGCGGGTGGTGACAGCCGTGGCCGCCAACCCGGGCCTGAAACTGCTGGGTGAGCGCTTTCCCGAGCTAACGATTTACTGCGCCTGCATCGATGCCGAGCTGGACGCCGCCAGCGGCCAGCTGCGGCCGGGCATTGGCAATCCAGAGCGGCGATTGTTCGCCGTCCTCGGGCCAGATAGTGCCTGCTTTCCAGCAAGCGCCTAAGCACTGGCAAGGCTGGAGCACTGCCTAGGCTAGAAGGCAAATTATCGATTTGGCATGGCCGAGCAATCCAGCACCGGCTCGGGCGGTGGCTCGCTACTGCTTACCGCCATGGCCGGCGCCGTTCTCGGGGCTGCCGGCTTCGCCTGGTGGCTGGTGTCGGAAACCGATCGCCGTCGCCAGGCCGCTGCCCACCAGGACCCGGCCCGTCGGGACAGGGCCTTTAGGGACAACGCCTTCAGGAAAACAGAGAAGTTGCCCAGTCCCCAGGCCCTGGGGGCCGAGGCCGTCAGCCCTGGAGCAGAGCCCAATCGAGATCTGCATGACAAGGTGCACGCCTTGAATCAGGCGATTGAGGAGGTGCGCCGTCAGCTGGAGGCGATGGAGGCTGGCCATTAGGTTGCTGGCACAGCCATCACCCGGCCATGCTCCGCTCCGCCGCCATCACCCAGGGGATCCAACGCTCCCCCAACCGCGCCATGTTGCGGGCTGTGGGCTTTGGTGACGGAGATTTCAACAAGCCGATCATCGGCATCGCCAACGGTTACAGCACGATCACCCCCTGCAACCTGGGGCTCAATGACCTCACCCGCCGGGCAGAAGCCGCAGCCCTGGCCGCTGGGGCGATGCCCCAGACCTTTGGCACGATCACGGTGAGTGACGGCATCTCGATGGGCACCGAGGGGATGAAGTATTCCCTGGTGAGCCGCGAGGTGATTGCCGACTCGATTGAGACCGCCTGTAATGCCCAGAGCATGGATGGGCTGCTGGCAATTGGCGGCTGCGATAAAAACATGCCAGGCGCCATGTTGGCGATGGCACGGATGAATATTCCAGCAATTTTTGTGTATGGTGGAACGATTAAGCCAGGCAAGCTGGGGCCCTGCGATCTCACCGTAGTCAGTGCCTTTGAGGCGGTTGGTCAATTCTCTGGTGGCCGCATCGACGAACAGGAACTCTCGGCAATTGAGCGAAACGCCTGCCCCGGTGCCGGCAGCTGCGGTGGCATGTTTACGGCCAATACGATGAGTTCAGCTTTCGAGGCCCTGGGTCTGAGCCTGCCCTACAGCTCCACCATGGCAGCTGAAGACCATGAAAAATCTGATAGTGCCGCCCGCTCGGCCGAGGTGCTGGTGGAGGCGATTGCTAAAGATATCCGGCCCCGCCAGTTGATCACCAGAGAGTCGCTGGAAAACGCCATCAGCGTGATCATGGCCGTAGGTGGTTCCACCAATTCCGTGTTGCATTTTCTGGCCATCGCCCGCACCGCTGGCGTAGAGCTAACCATCGATGATTTTGAGATTATCCGGCAGCGGGTACCGGTGATCTGCGATCTCAAGCCCAGTGGCCGCTATGTGACTGTCGATCTGCATAACGCAGGCGGTATTCCCCAGGTAATGAAGTTGTTGCTGGATGCCGGTTTACTGTATGGCGATTGCCCCACGATCGAGGGCAAAACCATCCGCGAGGTGCTGGCCGATGTGCCCAGCGAACCCGACCCCAACCAGGATGTGATCAGGCCAATTAGTCGTCCTCTCTATGCCAAGGGACACCTGGCGATCCTCAAGGGCAACCTGGCCATTGAGGGGGCGGTAGCCAAGATCAGCGGTGTTAAAACTCCAGTGATTACTGGCCCAGCGCGGGTGTTTGAGAGCGAAGAGAGCTGCTTGGCAGCAATCCTGGCGGGGGAAGTAGGGGCTGGGGATGTGGTGGTGGTGCGCAATGAGGGTCCGGTGGGCGGTCCAGGAATGCGGGAGATGCTCAGCCCCACTGCGGCGATCATTGGCCAGGGCTTGGGTGAATCAGTGGCCCTGATTACCGACGGCCGTTTCTCGGGCGGCTCCTACGGATTGGTGGTGGGCCATGTGGCGCCGGAAGCCGCCGTGGGCGGCACCATTGGCCTGGTGCAGGAAGGCGACAGCATCACCGTGGATGCCAACCAGTTACTGCTGCAGCTGAACGTGGATGAGCCAGAACTGGAGCGCCGCCGGGCCGCCTGGACAGCCCCCACCCCCCGTTACCGCACTGGCGTGCTGGGCAAATACGCCCGGCTAGTCAGCTCCAGCAGTCTAGGCGCCACCACCGATCTTTAGTTTTTAGCAGCTTAAAGGCTTCTGGCGCCATGAAGCCGGTGAAATTAGAGATTTTTCGAGCGCCCCATCGCAAATATTGTCAAAAATCACCACTGACGCTTTAATGTGGTAAAATCATCCATATTTATCGGTGCTATGAATTTAACATTTGCCCTCACAAGGCAGGTGAATCGCTTATCATCAGAGTTTTTGCCTGCATCGCGAAGCAAATAAGTGCGCTCATCGGCGATGCGAAGATATGTATAGCCATCTATTTGGGCGATTGCCTCGCTGGATTTAAGTGGCACATCTGCCATCAGCACATCGCCATAACTAAACCTGGCCACAAGCCGCCGTTGATCGCGGCAATTCAAACCCTTGCGATCGGTATCGACAACCAGCCAGTACCTCTGCTGATAAAAACCTCGATTACCCCTGATACGAGAAGAATGAAAATCACCCTGGCGATCAAAGGCAGCGGAATCAGCACGTTGAGCCCATAGGGGCTTTGGATAAAATATTGAACAGGTCGTCAGGCAGCAAACAGCAGAGCCGACAAGCCCAGCCCAGCAGGACCGACCCATACAGGCCCAACGCAGACGGGAGATACCCTCACCATGCCTAGCAACACCTGACCAGATCATAATGGAACCAAAGCAAAACTTGTGCAAATAGTAAGTCAGCTCGACTTAAAAATACTCTGCCTTAGCCAGAGAGATAGATAGACCAATGCCACCAGAACTGGCACCTCGATCAGCGGGCCAATCACCCCGGCTAGAGCCTGGTCGGATGTTACCCCCCATACGCTGACACTCACGGCAATTGCGAGCTCGAAGTTGTTGCCAGCGGCTGTAAATGAAAGCGTTGCGCATTGGCGATAGCTGAGGCCGCTACGACGGCCCAAGCCAAAGGCCAATCCCCACATGACGGCGAAATAGATTAGTAGGGGCATGGCTACCCGGATCACCCGCAGCGGCGCCGAGGTGATCACCTCGCCTTGCAGGGCAAACATTACTAAAATAGTGAATAACAAACCAATCAATGACCAGGGGCTAAAGCGAGGCAAAAAGCGCTGCTCGTACCAGCGCTCACCCTTCAGCCTCAAACCAATGCGGCGTATAAGATAACCAGCCACCAGGGGAATTCCCAAAAAGATAAACACAGCTCTAGCTATCTCAGCCGTGGAAAATTTCACATCTTGACTTGGCAATCCCAGCCATTCTGGTAACACCTTAAGATAAAGACTGGCCAAGAGTGCATAGCCCAAAATCTGCAAGATCGCATTAATCGCCACCAGTACGGCTGCGGCCTCCCGATCTCCCTCGGCCAGATCAATCCAGATCAACACCATGGCGATACAGGGGGCAATCCCGATCAGCACAACTCCCGTGCGCAGGGCGGGCTGATCGGCTAAAAATAGCCAGGCCAGGCAAAACATCAACAGCGGACCCAAGCCCCACACCAACAACAGGCAGAGGGGCAGCAGTTTGCGTTGGCGCAGGGCCTGGCCCAAATCCTCGTAGCGCACCTTTGCCAGTACCGGCACCATCATTAGCAACAGGCCCAGGGCGATGGGCAGGGAGGTTTGGCCCAGCCGCACCGCATCGATGGCCGCTTGGATCCAGGGGAAGCTGCGGCCCAGCAGCAGCCCCGTAGCCATCGCCGCCAGGATCCACAGAGGCAGAAAACGATCCAACAGCGAAAGCTTTTCAATCACGGTGGCTTCTCCAGCGACTGAAGCCGGAGCCGCTGGGTGAATTTGAGCTTTATGGGGCATGGCAATCAGCAGCAGGGGGTAGCTGGTAGGTGGCAGTTGGCGCTTAGCTCTGCCAGCCAGGCCTGCAGGGCCGCAAGCGCTTCGCTGCGCAGGCGGTAGTAGATCCAACGGCCCTCCTCCCGGGCATGGAGCAGCCCGGCCTGCTTCATCACCTTGAGGTGAAAAGAGAGCTTTGACTGGGCCAGCCCCAATTCAGCTGTCAGCTCGCACACACAGCGCTCGCCGCCCCCCAGGGATTCGATCACCCGCAGCCGCACCGGATCGGCCAGGGCCTTGAGCAGGGCACGGGCCTCGAGCATCGACAGGGGGGTATCCGGCATCGAGCGGGGGAGCTCCAGAACGGCCATCCAGCAACTTTGGTTGATTGATCAAGTCTATTTGATCTATGGTCCTGCTCTGATCGTCCTGCCTGGTTGAGGCAGCCCTGCCCCTTTGCGCATGAAAATTGGCATCAACGGCTTTGGCCGCATCGGCCGCCTGGTGTTTCGAGCCCTCTGGGACCGGCCGGGCATAGAGCTGGTGCATGTAAACGACAGCGGTGGCGATGCCGCCACGGCCGCGCACCTGCTCAGTTTTGATTCGGTGCATGGGCGCTGGCAGCAACCCGCCCAGGGCCAAGACAACAGCTTGCTGGTGGGCGACAAGAGGCTCAGCTACAGCCAGGAGAAGAACCCCAGCGCAGTGCCCTGGCAGCAGGCAGGGGTGGAAATGGTTTTGGAGTGCAGCGGCAAGCTGAAAACCCCAGAAACCCTGCAGCCCTACTTCGAAATTCCAGGTCTTAAACGGGTGATCGTGGCCTGCCCGGTGAAGGGTGAAATCGCCGGTGAGCAAGCGCTGAATATTGTTTTCGGTATCAACCACCAGCTCTATGAGCCCGAGCGGCATCGGTTGATTACGGCCGCCTCCTGTACCACCAACTGCCTGGCGCCGGTGGTGAAGGTGGTACGTGAGCAATTCGGCATCCGCCACGGCTCGATCACCACCCTGCACGACATCACCAACACCCAGGTGGTAGTGGATGGCTTCAAAACCGACCTCAGGCGTGCCCGCTCCTGCATCCAGAGCCTGATCCCCACCACCACCGGATCGGCCAAGGCGATAGGCCTGATCTTTCCGGAGCTGCAGGGCAAACTCAACGGCCATGCCGTGCGTGTGCCACTACTAAATGCCTCGCTCACCGATGCGGTGTTTGAACTGGAGCGCGGCGTCAGCCGGGAGGAGGTGAATGGGGCATTTGAGGCGGCCGCCAACGGCCCCCTAAGCGGAATCCTGGGCTTTGAAACGCGGCCGCTGGTGTCCGTTGACTACGTCAATGATTCCCGCAGTGCGGTGATAGATGGCCCCTCCACCATGGTGATCAACGATACCCAGTTGAAGGTTTACGCCTGGTACGACAACGAGTGGGGCTATAGCTCAAGGATGGCAGATCTAGCCTGTTACGTGGCAAGCCTGGAGCAATTCTAAAAAAAGATCATGGAAAAACTCCCCGACAAAAGTGGTCCATCAGCTCTTAAGCAATACACAGTAGTTACGGGAGCCTACTGGGCCTTCACCCTTACAGACGGGGCCCTGCGCATGCTGGTGGTCTTTCATTTTCACCAACTTGGCTACTCCACTCTTGAGATCTCCCTGCTGTTTCTTTTCTACGAGTTCTTTGGCATAATCACTAACCTGTACGGGGGCTGGCTGGGTGCCAGATTCGGACTTAGACTAACCCTTTGGGCAGGCATGCTGCTGCAAATACTAGCTCTGCTGATGCTGATTCCCGTATCAGCCAGCTGGCCAAAGCTGATATCAGTAATCTATGTAATGGCTGCTCAGGCCATCAGCGGCATTGCCAAAGATCTCAACAAGATGAGTGCCAAGAGTTCCATCAAAACCGTGGTACTTGACACACCCGATGATGGGGACAAGGGGGAGCGGCAACTATTCCAGTGGGTGGCGATCCTCACCGGCTCCAAAAATGCCCTCAAAGGGGTGGGATTCTTCCTGGGAGGGATACTGCTAACCACTCTTGGTTTTGCAGGTTCGGTAGCCGCGATGGCGAGCGGTTTATTCGTAGCATTGCTGGCCACCCTGGAGCTGCCGAGAGACATCGGCAAAATGAAGCAAAAGCCGGCCTTCTCGGCATTATTTTCCAAGAGTAAAGGGATAAACATTCTCTCCTTGGCACGCTTTTTCCTGTTCGGAGCTCGCGATGTCTGGTTCGTGGTGGCCCTACCAGTATTTCTAGAGGCTGTACTGAACTGGCAATTCTGGGAGGTGGGCGGTTTTCTTGGGCTGTGGGTGATTGGCTATGGGATTGTCCAGGCTGCAGCCCCATCGCTGCGACGCAGTTGGGGCAGCGATAAACCGCCCGGGCCGCCGGCAGTGCAATTTTGGAGTGCGGTGCTAACCGCCATTCCAGCCCTTATCGCCATTGCCCTGGCAAGGGAAGTAACCCATCCAGGCATCGCCATCGTGCTGGGGCTGGCGGGCTTTGGCTTTGTTTTTGCCATGAACTCATCAATACACAGCTACATGATCCTCACCTATGCAGATCGGGAGAGCATTAGCCTAGGAGTAGGCTTCTATTATATGGCCAATGCCGCTGGCAGGCTGCTGGGCACACTTCTATCGGGTTGGGTTTATCTGCAGGGGGGTCTACCAGCCTGCCTCTGGATCTCAACTCTGTTACTGGGGCTTTCATTCCTGAGCAGCCTGCAACTGCCGCCGCCACTGCGGTATCCCCTAACGGCCACCCAGGCATCAAGCGGCAGCCAATGAGTAGCTCCGCCAGGAAGCGATTGAACGTGGAGTATAAGCATGGCAACCAACCCAGCGATGCCAAAGGTGCTCTTCTCCTCAGCCTGTGAGCGCAATAAGCAGCCCATATGTGAGCTGTTGCGCCAGTGGTTGCCCCAGGGGGGCCGCGTTTTGGAGATAGGTTCCGGCAGTGGCCAGCATGCCGAGTTCTTCTGCCAGCAGCTCAGTGGCCTGGTCTGGCAACCCAGCGAACTGGGCGATGCTCTAGCCGATCTCAGCGAGCGCGTTAATGCCGCTCAGGCCAGTGGTGAGCTGGCCAGTGTTCTGGAGGAGCCATTGGAAATAGATGTGAATAAACCAGAACATTGGCCCAGCCAGCCCTACGACGCCGTGTTTTCCGCCAACACGACCCACATCATGGCCGCCACTTCCGTAGCGCAATTATTGGCCGGCGCCGCCCGGGTGCTGAAGCCTGGAGGCCTGCTGCTGCTCTATGGCCCCTTCCTCGATGGTGGCTTAGCCAGCTCCGTTAGCAATCGCGACTTCGACACCTACCTGCGCCAGCGGAACCCGGCCATGGGCCTGCGCGATGCTCGCCAGATTGAGCGACAGGCCGCCAGCTTTGGATTGCGAGCGCTAGCCGATCTGTCGATGCCGGCCCACAACCGCACCCTGATCCTGGGCCGAGAGCCCGCCCAGGGGCAATCCCCTGCTGGCTAGCGGAGGCCGTTTGGAGGGGGGCTGACGGGGCTGTGGAGGTGGCAGCAGGAGGACTGCAGGGTGCCAGAAGCAACCTGGAGCGGCAGCAGCCACCAGAGAAGCGCCTGGAACCACCCCTGGTGTGAGCAGGCGGTGGGGTGCCACCACAGGTAGTGGCGTTGGCCAAGCGGAGCAGCTAGGTTTGAGCTATACAGCTGCCTATCCGTGACCCTGACCCCGGCCCTGATGCCACCTGGCGCCACCAGCACCAGCGAGCCGAATGGCTCCCTCGCCCATGACTTCCCCGCCAGGGCGCCGGCGGCCAATCCGGTCTTTTACCGCACCTATTCCCGCAAGACCGCCACTGGCAGAGAAAGTTGGCAGCAGGTGGTGGAGCGCAACCTGGCTGGTCTACACAAGTTGGGCCAGCTGACTGGAGCGGAGCTGGAATTGCTGCGGCGCATGCAGATGCAACAGATGGCCCTGCCCTCGGGTCGCTGGCTCTGGATCGGCGGCACAGATTGGATTGGCCAGGAGGTGAATTTCTCTGGCGCCTACAACTGCACCTCCACCAACCTGGTGGACTGGCAGGCCTTCGCCTTGATGATGGACCTGGCGATGATG
Organism: Prochlorococcaceae cyanobacterium; assembly: GCA_044356735.1. Lineage (GTDB taxonomy): Bacteria > Cyanobacteriota > Cyanobacteriia > PCC-6307 > Cyanobiaceae > UBA5018. The sequence continues at coordinate 3,515 of JBIKVR010000047.1, read as the reverse complement.
GGCTGCGGCACCGGCGCCATTATCGAACCGCATCTGATTGATCGGCTGCCGGCGATTCGCAACCGCCTCAATATAGAAGTGGTCAGCGATATCGGCATCACGGCCCCCCCGGATCGCCAACAGCACACCAGCCACAGCATCGAGGGCAACCGGGTGCGCATCAAGGTGGGGGACACCCGGCGCGGCTGGGTGGACAGCTATCAATTATTGCTGGAACTTTCTAGCGACAGCAGCTTTTGTGGCGGCGATCAAGCCGGCGACAAATCTAGCGATCAAGCCGTTAGCGATCAAGCTGTTAATCAAGCTGAAGCCAATAAAACTGGTGATCAAGCTGACGGGCAGGGGACCGACATATACGTAAGTGTGGATCTCTCTGATGTGCGCCCAGTGGGCGAGACCCTCAAGGGTTTTGGAGGGATGGCCAATCCAGTAAAGCTAAAAGATCTATACGGGCGAGTAGCCCAAATTTTGAATCGTGCCCAGGGCCGTCAGCTCACTTCAGTGGAGTGCTGCCTGTTGATCGATGAGGCGGCGGTGACAATTGTGGCCGGCAATATTCGTCGCAGTGCCGGCATGCGCCAGTTCGATGCCCATGACACCGCCGCCGCCGCCGCCAAGCAAAACCTCTGGCAACAGGACAGTCAGGGCAACTGGAGCATCGATCCGGAACGGGACGCCCTGCGGATGGCCAACCACACCAGGGTTTTTCATACCAGGCCCGATCGAGCCACCGTGCTAGAGGCGGTGAACAAGCAATTCCAATCTGGCGAGGGTGCCATCCAGTTCGCTCCCGAGGCGATCGCCCGGGCCAATGCCGATCTACTCAGCACCCCAGAACTGCGCCAGGAATTTGTGGAAATTTACTGTGACCAGGGCCGCCAAGAAGCTGGCCTCTGGCTGCAGCTGCACCACCCTGGCCTGGAGGGCGCGGAACTGGAGCACCGGCTAGGCCGCTACGGCCTGAATCCCTGTGGTGAAATTCTCGGCGCCGATTTCCACTGCAACCTGGCGGAAGTTCACCTGAATCAAATTGATCCAAACGATTTACAGAGCCAGGAGGATGCCTTCAAAGCCGCGGGCATCGCGGTGGCCTGCCTGCTGAACCACAATTTCGAGGTGGATCGCTACCGCCAGAGCCGGGCCTGGGATCCGATCGTGGGCGTGAGCTTCACCGGCCTGTTTGATTTCTTTGTGCATGCTTTTGGCAGCCCCTGGCTGCAGTGGTGGCAAGCTGGCCGGCCGAACACGCCGGAGGGCCTAGCCTATAAGGTGCAGGAGGCCAGCTACCTCAGCCGCTGGAAGCAGATCGTCAACCAGGCGGTGTGGGACTACTGCGACCGCCATGGCTTGCGCAGGCCCAACCGCTGCACCACCGTGCAACCTGCCGGCACCAAGAGCCTGCTCACCGGTGCTTCTCCCGGCTGGCATCCACCAAAGGCCCAACGCTTCATTCGCCGGATCACCTTCCGCAAGAACGATCCGGTGGCCCTGGCCTGCATGGATTACGGCTACACGATCGTGCCATCTCAGTCCGACAAGGATGAGCAGGGGCGACTGCTGGATGATCCCTTTGATCCCCGCTGCGGCGAGTGGCTAGTGGAAATTCCCACCGAAGTGAGTTGGGCCAACCTTCCCGGTGCCGACGCAGTTGAGATCAACAACTTCTCGGCACTTGCCCAGTTCGACTTCTACATGCAGGTGCAGAAGTACTACACCGCTCACAATACATCTGCCACGGTGGAATTTCGCGAGCAGGAGATTGAGCCATTAGCAGATGCAATTTACCAGGCCATAAATGAAGGCGAGGGTTACATCTCCGCCGCCCTGCTGGCTCGCTTTGATGCGAACGCCACCTTCCCTAGATTGCCGTTTGAGCCCATCGACCAAGCCACCTACCAGCGACTCCAGCAGGAGGTGGCGACTCGGCGCAGCACCACTGATTTTTTTGAAGCCCTACAGCGCTATGACAGGGGTGAACTGATGGAAGCCGGTCCAGCTGGATGCGACAGCGACAAATGTTTGTTGCCCTTGGCCAAGCCCAGGGCCAGCTGATGGCCCAGCGCTTGCCCAGGCCGGCTTGCAGCCTGGCGCTCTGCCTGGGGCTCTGCTTGGCGATAGTCGGCTGCGGGCCCAGCGGTGAGCAAAATCGTCAGGCAGCGCTTGAGCAGCAGCGGCGGCAGCAACTTGCCCGCCAAGGGCTGGAGAAATGTCGCCGTGATCAGGCGCCGCTAAAGGCACTGCTATCGGCGATCGAAAGGCAGCAGGATCAGTTGCGGCAGCTGCAGTCAGCCCGATACCAAAGCACGAGCCAACCGCAACCCCCAGACCCGGCTTTGGCCGCCCGCTTTAGCCGCGAGGATCGGGAACTGGATGAGCTGCGTTATCAAGAGCGTCTGCGGGCTTGGCAAATGGCGGAGCAACGGGCCTATGGCCACTGGCTAGAGGCCCAAGCAAGCCAAAAGGAGCAACTGAGGCGGGAAAGCCAAAACCTCAACTCCCAGTTAAGACGGCTGAACCCTGCCCTGTTCAAATCGAGCAGAGACGTTCAAATCAATCCAGAAGCGCTCAAGCGAGCCAGCCGCTGCGAACCGGCTGATTTCGGCCTATCCGCGAAAGACAAAAGCAATCAGGTGGGCAAGTAACTCGTTGAGCTGTCACCAGCTTGGGGCTCTTCAGCACTTTGCCAGGGGGCTTGCTTGACACCTTCGCATATGCCCCTGGCTGAAACCTCCTGCCTGGCTGGGCTGACCCCCCTTCCTGGCTGAAACCTCCTGCCTGAGAAAGGCTAAACTGTGAACTTGCGCCGCGCCCCCTGGAGAGGTGGTCGAGTGGTTGATGGCTCCGGTCTTGAAAACCGGCGACCCGCAAGGGTCCGTGGGTTCGAATCCCACCCTCTCCGTTTTGACATTGTCATCCCCGTCGGCGCGCCGATCAATTCGGCAGCGCGCCCAGCAAGCCGCGGCAGCCGATGGCGCCGCTGAGGCTGGCGACCCGGATGATCACATCCAGCAACAGGGCTGCTGCCCGGCGGATGCTCAGCAAGAACGTATAGCTCTACAGACGTCTGGCCTGATGCGCTGGCTGCAGCTGTCTGAGGTGTGAAGTTCCGCAGGCGCCGCCTGGCGCAAACCGGCGGAACGCCTGGCCTGAGAGAAGGGAACAAGCGCAGGGGAGCAGCTCTCGCCGCAGCTGAGCCGATCCCTGTGCAGCCGGGTGTGGAAGCCGGCCTCGGCGTAGCAGCCCTGATCACCGGCCAGGGGGCAGCTGGAGGAGCAGGTGTGCCGGCTGGTGCTGGAGACGGCGATCGGGCCGGTTTTGCCTTTGCTTGAGGGGAAGGACAGGGAGGCACGGTGGGACTCGGCAGCAGCCACAGGAGGGGTGACGCAGAACCTGCCCTGCAACCGCGCCGATAGGCAAGGGCCGGCCCCGCCTCGATGGCGGGGAGCGCAGCGGAGCCCAACGTCCACTCGGCTGGCTGGTGAAACCCTTGCCAAGGGGCGGAGCATGGAGGGGCC
>JBIKVR010000097.1:0-10389 GCA_044356735.1 Prochlorococcaceae cyanobacterium | reverse complement strand
CCCCACCCCCTGGCCAAGCCACCTGGTCAAGCCACCGCAGCCGCCAGAGCCGCCAGGGGCCAGGCCCAAGCGGCAGCGCTCTGGCCCACTCCAATCAGACGATCAGGGCATCAGGCCACCAACTCGCCGCAGCGGACCGAGCTCAGGGCCCAATCGGACTGGCTCGCTGGCGACAGGGCCAGATTCAGCGCCAAATCCAGGGCCAGGGCCAGGGCCAGCGGGTCGATTGCGATCACGTTTGTTTATCTTTTGATTTGCGGTTTATCCGGGGAGACAGCCCTGATCAATCTGCTTTACAATGAAAATATATGGTTCGATAAATTAAAATGCGTCGGAATTATCGATTCCTTTCTGAAAACGATTTGCAGTGACTGGCGGGCAGAGCCTTAGCAATCCCTATTCAGGAGGCCCATAGACCTCAGAGATACAGGGTAGGCTTGCCTCCCCATTGGCCAGCAAAAGTGCTGAAGGAGGAGCCAACTGTGCCAATGATGGAATCACATTTTGCCAACATATACAGATCACAGACGGCATCAAAAAGACCCGTGAGCCTGGCCTGCTTAGTGGTGTCTTCGCTGGCGGCCCGGTTGGCTTCGATCCAGTGGTGATCGAGACTTAGGGCCCGGGGGCCCAGGACAGCCTTAGCCTGCTGCAGCGAGGCTGGATTGTCGCAAGCCAGGAATACTCTACCATCGGGATATTGGTTTAGGAAGTTACCGGCGTAGCTGGGGATGGCATTTTGCAGCGGTGGCAATCCTTTTCTGGCCCGCAGATCCACCATGTCGGTACGACGAATATGGCTCCCCAGGCTGGGAGGCCCAGGGGCTTCAGCTGGGCCCATCAGTGCTTCCACTCGCTGCACTACGGCATTGATGGGGGTGAGCAATTGATAAAATTGCGCCACAAAGCCGTCAAAGTTGGCCCTATCCACCCGCCCCTGGCCATGGGCCTGAAAGGTGAGCTCCGGTGGCGAGCCGCAATGGGTGGGTCGCTGGGCCGAAGCGGAGGTAACGATGCTGAGGGTTTGATCGCTTGGCTTAGGCAGCTGGGCTACGAACAGGGCGCCGGGAATCGGCAGGAATACCTCATCAATTAGCCCGGGACAACTCGGGTCAGCCTCCCATGTATAAAACAATTCCCAGTTTAGTGACTTGGATAATGCGTAGTATCCAGCCAAGCCGCGCAGTCGGTTGCAGAGGCCAAATCTGCTTTTAAATGTTACGTGAATGGATGGCGTCATTGCAGGGAACCAGCTTATTCAGGCCTGGCCCGGAAGTCTATCCCACCAGTTTACTGGCCAGCTCAGGCCTCTTGTTGATTGACCTAGCAAAACCTTCCCCCTTACCTTTTTCCATGGCTTTTCTAACGGGATAAATCAGGGAAAGAGTGAGGGGAAAATCCAGAGAATCCGAGCTACTGCCAACCGATGCCTGACGCCTCAAAGACTGCCAAGGGGCAAGTCCCCAGCAATGGCGATTTTTCAGAGTCTGCCTAGATCAATAAATCCGCTAGCTGCAGCTGATTTGCTTCAGCTTTTGGAAAGTTGTCCAGGCAAGGGCGCTGGCTATGGTCTAAAGTGAAAATACCGGTAGAAGCCGGCGGGCACTAAGCACTAGGCGTGCCCGCAATCTCGATGCAGCCGCTCCCTTGGTGCGTCGAGTTGCCGGAACCAGCACCGAGCCCCCTCCTGCGCTTCTTGAAGGCGGCCCACCAGGTCCACCCCGACTGCCCGTGCGAGTCCTGCGAAGGAACGGCAGCCGCCCGGTGCGCGATCGATATCCGTTTTGTTCTGTTTTGTGATGACTAATTCAATTTTGTCAATTTTTGCCCAGGGCCAAACTGGCCTGCCCCGTCCTGTCCAGCGCCCCTTGCAGGCTTTACTCCAGGGCCAGACAGCCCTTCTGATGCCAGCCAGTCGCCCGGTCACTCGCCCGGTCAGTGGCGCTCCATTGCCCAGCCATGCTGGGGGGTCAAGCTCACAGCCAGGTCAGCGCCGGGGGCCCTGCTGCAGGCTGCAGCCCCCTGCTGCCCCCAGCTGGGAGGAACTGCTCGGTCGCCGCTGAGGCCCGCATCTCCCAGTTGGGCTGGGGTCGCTAGCCTTAAGCAAGTCGGCTCCCCGCGATGACCTCGCTGCACGACCTGCGTCTGCGCTTGTTGGTGCAACAAGAGAGTGAGCGACTGGTTGAAAGCCAACCTGACGAGCTCGACCTCTCCGTGGTGCAGGCCCGCTGTCTGTGCTGGCTGGCCGTGTTGGCCGAGGCCCACGAGGCCCAGGCCTGTGAGGCTGAGCACCACGGCGATGTGGAGCAGGCGATGGGCTGGTTTGCCGATGCGATGAGGCTGCGCGATGTGATCAACCTGGTGTCCTCGATCGAGATTCCCCTGCCTGCTGCCCATGAGGAGGGGGAGGATGGCGATTCACTGGCCGCCTGATGCCATGATGGAGATTGTCAGCACAAGGGAGTGCGGTGCCAGAAGAGCCCTGCCAGTGCCCTGATTGCCAGCGGTTTTATCGGGAACACGATCGATTGATTCGAAAGCATCCCACCCTGCGCCAACAGCAGGAACTCAATTGGGCTGCGCTGCAGTCATTCCGCACCCTGGCTGGCCGGGTACTGGAAGAGCTGCAGAAGCAACATGGTGATGGGGAGCAGCCCGCTGAACCCACGGCTGCCTCTGGGGTCTCCGCCCCTGGCGCCGCTGCCAGTGCCAGCGCCCCCGGAGAGGGGGATGCGATCCAGCAGGCGATGCTGGATCTGGAGAACATCAATGCCCACCTCTTCTCGATTGAGGTGCTGATGGAGCGCATCTTTGATGTGCGGGTGCCAGACGAAGTGGAAAAAACCTTTCGGGAACTGGCTGGCGAGCTAGCCCCCGATCCACTCAATGCCGATCGCCTGCGGCTCAACCGCCTGCTCCATCAAACCCCCGACCTCCCCGATCGCAGCTAAAGAAGGGCTCAGCCGTAATCCTGGGGCAATCGGCGATCAATTGCCAGTAGAGATTCTGCTGGCACTATGCATTGTCACTATGTACTGGTCCTATGCAATGGTGCTATGCAATGGTGCTATGCACTGGTGCCACGAAATCGGGGTTTGCGTAAGTTTTCGCCAACCCCGATTTAATGTCTATTAGTCGATCTCGCAGGTGATCGTGACCGGAAACTCCTCGGCTTGCCAAATTCGCTGGGCGTATTCCCGGATCGAGCGGTCTGAGGAGAAGTAGCCCATCCTTGCCGTATTCAACAGGCTCATCCGATTCCAGCGGTTGCGGTCGGACCAAGCGCGATTCACTGCATCCTGGGCACGCATGTAGTCGCCAAAATCGGCCAAGACAAAGAAAGGATCTTGGCCGGTGAGATTTTGCAACAGGGGCTTGAACAGGTCGCCATCACCGTTGCTGAAATGCCCCTGCTCGATCAGCTTCAGCACCTCGCCCAGATCCGAATGATTGGGAATCAACTCCCAGGGCCTGTAGTTATGGCGTAGTTCTTCTATCTCCTTGGTTGTTTTACCGAAGAGGAAGAAATTCTCCTCGCCTACTTGCTCGCGAATTTCCACATTGGCACCGTCTAGGGTGCCAATGGTCAGGGCGCCATTCATGGCAAATTTCATATTGCCAGTCCCCGATGCTTCCAGACCTGCGGTGGAAATTTGCTCGGAGAGGTCGGAGGCGGGATAGACCCGCTCGCCCAGCTTCACGTTGTAGTCGGCCAGGAACACCACCCGCAACCGCCCTTGCATATCTGGATCGGCGTTGATCGTTTCGGCAATGCCATTAAGAAAGCGAATAATCAACTTGGCCATGTAATAGCCAGGAGCTGCCTTGCCACCAAAGATCACCGTGCGAGGTGCCATGCCTTCGGCGAGGCCATGCTTGATGCGCAAGTACTGGGCGATCACCTGCAGGGCATTTAGATGCTGACGCTTGTACTCGTGAATACGCTTCACCTGCACGTCAAACAGGGAGGCGGGATCCACCGAAAAGCCATTGTGGCGATGGATGTAGTTACTGAGCTTACGCTTTACCGTCAACTTGGTGGCCTCCCACTGTTCCAGGAAGGAGTTGTCGTCGACCAAAGCCTCCAGTCCGCGCAGTTTGTCGAGATCTTTTACCCAGCCATCACCTATCGCATTGGTGAGCAGCTTAGACAATTCAGGATTGGCCAGGGCCACCCAGCGCCTGGGGGTGACGCCGTTGGTGACATTGGTGAATTTATCGGGCCAGAGGTTGGCAAAATCCTTGAGTAGCTGGGTGCGCACCAGTTCACTGTGCAACGCCGCCACACCATTGACATGGTGGCTGGCCACCGTGGCCAGGTGGGCCATGCGCACGGCCTTGGCACCGCCTTCGTCGATGATCGATAGCTGGCGCAGAATTTGCTCATTGCCGGGATATTTGAATCGCACCTGCTGCAGGAAGCGGCGATTGATCTCGTAGATCAATTCCAGATGGCGTGGCAGCAGTGAGCCGAATAAATTCAGGCCCCACTTCTCCAGTGCCTCGGGCATCAGGGTGTGATTGGTATAAGAAAGAGATCGGGATGTGATGTCCCACGCCTGCTCCCAGGTGAGATGTTTATCGTCGAGCAACAGCCGCATCAGCTCGGCCACCGCGATCGCTGGATGGGTGTCGTTGAGCTGCACGGCCCAGTGATCGGGAAATTCCTGAATCGGGATCCGACGGGCATCCAAGCTGCGGATCATGTCCTGCAGGGAGCAGCTCACAAAGAAGTGCTGCTGCTTGAGCCGCAGGCGGCGGCCCTCGTCGGTGCCGTCATTGGGATAGAGCACCTTGGAGAGGGTTTCGGAGCCCACCTTCTCCTCCACGGCGCCGTAGTAATCGCCAATATTGAATGCATAAAAATCAAAGCTTTCGGTGGCGTCAGCCCGCCACAGCCGCAGCCGGTCGCAGGTATTCACCCGGTAGCCCAGCACCGGCACATCGTGGGGGATGCCAATGGCGTGCTCGGCTGGGATCCAGCGCACCCGATAGTTATTGTGTTCATCGCGGTAGCTCTCGGTGCGCCCCCCGAAGCCCACGAAGCAGGCCTGGTCGGGATGGGGGATCTCCCAGGGCCAGCCACTCTTTAGCCACTTATCGGTGATCTCCACCTGCCAACCATCTCGGATCAATTGATCAAAGATGCCGAACTCGTAGCGGATGCCATAGCCGGTGGCTGGAATTTCCAGCGAGGCCAGCGATTCAAGAAAACAGGCCGCCAGACGCCCCAGGCCGCCATTACCCAGGCCTGGCTCCTCCTCCACCTCCAGGATCTCGTCGAGATTGGCGATGCCAAAGCGGCGCAGGGCCTCGCTGGCCGCCTCCTGCATGCCCAGCATCAACAGGTTGTTGCCCAGCTGGGGACCAATCAGGAATTCCGCCGACATATAAGCGACCACCCGGGTGGGGGTGGCCGCCAGGGCCTCTATGCCGGCCAGGTAGCGGGTCATCAGCCGATCCCGCACCGCGTAGCTCAGCGCCATGTAGAGGTCGTGGCGGGAGGCGGCCGGGGCGAGCTTGCCCAGGGTGTAAAAGAGGTGTTCGGTCATCCCGTCGAACACGTCGTCAGCCTCGAGACCGCTGCGATCGGCGTCCGCGTAGCAGCCCGGGGTGGGCAGGCGCAGGTTGATGGGTTGTTGCTCGTTCATCTCACCAGTCATCTCAACAGTCGTCTCACCAGTCGTCTCCACGGTCGTCTCCACAGTCATCGCCTTGTCATCAAACCCGCCCCATGACCGTAGCTATGGCCATGGGGCGGGTCTTTGCGGAGATGTGTAGACCCACATCACCAGGCCCTTGGCTGCTCTTGGGACCCCTTGGTGCAGATTTAACCGCTACGGGTGTTAGGCCAGCCGCTGGGGGACAGACCCGGACTAGTTGGCAGACCCGGCCCAGCTGGCAGACCAGCAATCACAGATCCATCACTGGATGTGAGGTCAGCCTGCAGATTTCTGCCTAACCAATTCAGGCGCCCTTAGGGTCGGCGCCACTGCCCCCTGCCCAGAGCCCGATGTCCCTGCCTGCTTTGCTCCTGGACATCGGCAATCACCAAGTGGAGGTGGTGGAAACCCTGATCCAGGTGGGTCGCTTCCTGGTGATCTTCCTGGCGGCTCGGGCGCTGGCCGAACTGATGGTGCGGCTGCAACTGCCCACCATCCTGGGGGAACTGGTGGCCGGCGTGCTGCTGGGGGTTTCGGGCCTGCATCTCATCCTGCCGCCCGCCAGCCAAGCCCAGCTCAGTGAAGCGGCAGTGCAGCTGCTTGCGGCCATCTCCGGGGCAGAGCCCGGCCAGATCGGTGCCATTTATGCCGAAACCTTCCCCAGCTTGATGTCCGTAGCCCAGATCGGGCTATTCGCCCTGCTGTTCCTCACAGGTTTGGAGTGCGATCTCGATGAGCTGATGGCGGTGGGGCTGCAGGCCAGCACCGTGGCCGTCACCGGCGTGCTGGTGCCCTTCGCGCTGGGTACTGGAGGCCTGTTGCTGCTGTTTCAGCTGCCGCTGATTCCGGCGGTGTTCGCCGGTGCGGCGATGACCGCCACCTCGATCGGCATCACCGCCAGCGTGTTCGGCGAACTGCAATGGCTCAAGCGCCGCGAGGGTCAGATCGTGATCGGCGCCGCCGTGCTCGACGACATCCTCGGCATCGTGATCTTGGCGGTGGTGGTGGCCCTGGCCGGCGGCGGTGGCTTCTCCCTGAAACCGCTATTGGCTCTGGTGGCCGCCGCCGCCGCCTTCGTGGTCGCCTCGATCCTGCTCAGCCGCCGGGCGGCCCCGGCCTTTGATTGGCTGATCGATCGGCTGCAGGCCCCAGGAGATGTGGCCGTAGCCGCCTTCGTGGTGCTCACCGGCAGTTGCTTCGTGGCCCAGGCCATCGGCCTGGAGGCCGCCCTGGGGGCCTTCGCCGCCGGCTTGATCCTCAGCGGCTCAAAGCACAGAAAGGCGATCGACACGGCCGTCAAGCCGCTGGTGGCCCTGTTTGCCACCGTCTTCTTCGTGCTCATCGGCACGGCCATGGACCTATCGGTGCTCAATCCCTTCGAGCCGGCCAACCGCCCCGGCCTGGTGATGGCCGCCTTTCTGCTCGCCGTGGCCGTGCTGGGCAAGGTGGTTTCGGGCTGGAGCTACCTCAGCGCCGAGCCCAGCAATCGCCTGGTGGTGGGTTTGGGGATGATGCCCCGCGGCGAGGTTGGCCTGATCTTTCTGGGCCTCGGCAGCCAGGCCGGACTGCTCAACTCCTCCCTGGAGGCGGCGATTTTGCTGATGGTGATCGGCACCACCTTCCTGGCCCCGATTCTGCTGCGATTGGTGCTCAAAACTCCGCCCAGTGGTGATCCCGGCGGCAATGCCAGCGCAGATGCCAGCGCCGCTGCCGATACCGATACAGGTTCTGAGGCTGCTGGGGGCGCCAAGGCCCCCGCCTGAGAGCGGGTTCAGCTAACCAGGACTGAGAGCGGGCTCAGCTAATCGGGCCGGCTGGGCCGGTTCAGGCCTCTGGGTCGCGGCTGCCGGCGAGGGCAAAGGCCAGGCCCCCCAGGGCCGCCATCAGCCCCAGGCTGCCGGCCCAGCCGGGCCCCAGGCACCAGCTCAGCAGCAACACGGCCACCACCGCCACGGCCAGGGCCAGCAACAAACTGCTCAGCACCAGGGCCAGCTGCTGCAGGGCCGGCGGCAGCGAGCTGGCCGCCAGGCTCTCTTCCAAACGTGCCAGCGGAGCGCTTAAGGGCAGATACAGGGCCAGGGCCCAGAGGGCGATGGCGGGCAGCATGCCGCTCCAGTCGGGGCCGATGGCGGGCAATGGCTGATCGCTACTGCTGCCTAGCATCCACCACCCCGCTTGCATCTCTGGTGTCAATTCAGCCCTGGAGCCATCTGGGCCATCCCGTGCATGCCCTGATGGAGGCGCCCGAGCAGCCCAGCGGGCCGGCTGTTTTGCTGGTGCATGGCTTCGGGGCATCCACCGACCATTGGCGCTACAACATCCCGGTGCTGGCCCAACGCCATGAGGTGCACGCCATCGACCTGCTGGGCTTTGGTCGCAGTGCCAAACCCGCCGGTTTGGCCTACGGCGGGGCCCTGTGGCGCGATCAGCTGGCGGCCTATGTACGGGAGCGGATCGCTCGGCCCACGGTGCTGGTGGGCAACTCCCTGGGGGGCTTTGCCGCCCTGGCGGCGGGGGCGGCACTGCAGGAGCAGGCGGCCGGGGTGGTGCTGATCAATGCCGCTGGCCCCTTTGCCGACGAACAGCAACAGCCGCCGGGGGGCTGGGGGGCCATCGCCCGCCGCACCGTAGCCAGCGCCTTGCTCAGCAGTCCGCCTCTACAGCGGCTGCTGTTCGAGAACCTGCGCCGGCCAGCGACGATTCGCCGCACCCTGCGCCAGGTGTACATCGACAAGACCAACGTCGATGAACAGCTGGTGGAATCGATCCGGCGGCCCTCCCTGGATCCGGGCGCCTTTGGGGTGTTTCGCACCGTCTTCGATATTCCCAAGGGTGAGCCCCTCGATGCCCTGTTCGCCGAGCTGAGCTGCCCCCTGTTGCTGCTCTGGGGCATCCGCGATCCCTGGATCAATGCGGTCGGTCGCCGGGCCGCCTTCCAGCGCCATGCACCGGCGGCCACCAGCGAGGTGGTGCTGGAGGCGGGCCACTGCCCCCACGACGAGGTGCCCGAACTGGTGAATCAGGCCATGTTGGAGTGGCTGGCGGCCCGCGGGTAACGTCTAAGCCTTCCGCCGTGGCCCCGCCGATGGCCAGCATCGGCCGTAAGCGCCGCTTCCTGTTATTCGGCGCCTTGAATGTGGCGCTCACCAACCTGCTGCTGCAATTGCTGCTCTGGTGTGGTGTGGCCACCGGGCTGGCCACCCTGTTGAGCCAGCTGCTCAACCTGGGCTTGGGTTATCTGCTCTACGGCATTCACGTATTTCGGGTGGCCAGCTTGCGGGGGCGCTCAGCCCTGGCCTACGCCGCCCTGGCCCTGCTGCTCTGGGGCTTGAACTGGGGTGGCATCAATGGCTTGGCCGGGCTGGGCTGGCCCCGCAACTGGGCTGCCCTGGCCCTGGTACCGCTGCTGGCGGCCATCTCTTACCGACTGCAGCGGCAGTGGGTATTCCCCGAGCCGGCCGCCGCCGCGGCCCTGCATCTGCGCCCATGACTTTGCGCCCATGACCAACCAATCCCCCAGGCCGCTGCTATCGGTGGTGATTCCCTGCTTCAACGAAGCGGCCACCATCGCCCAGCTGATCGAGCGGGTGCGCCAGGCACCGGTGGCCTCCAAGCAGATCATCGTGGTGGATGACGGCTCCACCGATGGCACCCGCCAGCAGCTGCAGCGGCTGGAGCCAGCCGCGGATCTGACCCTGCTTTTCCATGGGGTGAACCAGGGCAAGGGCGCGGCCCTGGCCACCGGCTTTGCGGCGGCCAGGGGAGAGATCTGCATCGTGCAGGACGCAGATCTCGAATATGACCCGGCTGAATATCCCCTGGTGATTGGCCCGATTGTGGCTGGCAAAGCTGACGTGGTGTTCGGCAGCCGCTTTCAGGGCGCCGCCCCCCATCGGGTGGTGTACTTCTGGCATCGGGTGGGCAATGGCTTTCTCACCCTGCTGAGCAATATGTTTACCGATCTAAATCTCACCGACATGGAGACCTGCTACAAGGCCTTCCGCACGGAGATTATCCAGGCAATTGCCATCAAGGAGAAGCGGTTTGGCTTTGAGCCAGAGATCACCGCCAAACTGGCCAAGCGCCGATACCGAATATACGAGGTGGGCATTTCTTACTACGGTCGCACCTATGACGAAGGCAAAAAGATAGGCTGGAAAGATGGGGTGAGGGCTATCTGGTGCATACTTAAATATAATGTGTGGTTCGATTAGCGTCACCTAGGCAAGCCATTGGAAGCCTGGGCTCCTCGCCATATCCTCGCTGCGGGCGGGGGCTGGCTCAGCCCAGGGCCGCCATGGGTTTTGGTTGTACGCCCGGTAGCCGCCCCCGGGCCAGCTGTTGGAGCGGGTCGAACTGGCGTTTCACCGCCTCGATCAGGGGCCGCGATGGGGCGTCTAGCCAGGCCGGCATGGCACTGGCTGCCGGCTGGCGCAGCACCGTCAGGTAGCCGCCGAGCTCCTGGGTGCGACGCCTGAGGGCCTCCACCCGGTAGCTGGGCAGCTGCTGGGGCTCGGCCCAGGCCATGGCCAAGCCGCTGCCGGCCTCCCCGGTGAGGGATAGGCCATTCCTGGCGAGATCGCCCACCAGCTCGCTCAGCCGATCGGGGGGCACCGCCAAGCGCAGCAGCCAGCCCCCAGGGCTCTGAGCTGGAGGCTGGCTGGCTTGGAAGATTGGACTGGGTGGATTGGCTTGGATGACTGAACTGGCTGGGCTGGATTGAATG
>JBIKVR010000160.1:0-4351 GCA_044356735.1 Prochlorococcaceae cyanobacterium | reverse complement strand
AGCCAGCCCCCAGGGCTCTGAGCTGGAGGCTGGCTGGCTTGGAAGATTGGACTGGGTGGATTGGCTTGGATGACTGAACTGGCTGGGCTGGATTGAATGACCGAACTGGCTGGGCTAATTGGGCTAGCTGGACTGATTGGACTGGCTGGACTGGCTGAGCTAGCCCCATCCCCGGGGGGAACCGGGCCGAGCTGGGCACCAGGAACCCCCTGGACCAGCTTGGCGTCGAGGGCATCGACATCCAGCTCAGAACAACTGCATTTCTGCTCAGCGGCGTTGGCGGCGATGCAGCTGATCTGCTCTTGGAGGGTCTGGGCGCTGATGCTGGCCAGGCTCACCAGCAGGCCAAGCCCTGAGTTGGAGCCGCCGGCCAGCTGCCAATCCAATCGCTCTGGGCTGAGGCTGGAGCCCAGCAGCCAGCGACAGAAGACGGCCAGATCGGCCAGCTCGCCCTGCAACCACAGGCCCCGGCGTTCGGGGGGCAAGGGTTGAGTGCGCAGGGTGACCTCGGTGATCAGCGCCAGTGATCCCCAACTGCCGGTGAGCAGTCGCATCAGGTCGTAGCCGGCCACGTTCTTGACCACCCGGCCCCCGGCGCGGGCGGCGGTGCCATCGGCCCGCAGCAGGCCGATGCCGATCAGTTGATCGCGCAGGCCCAGGTGCCGCAATCGATAGCCGCCGGCCAGGCCCCGGGCCACCAGACCGCCGACACTGCCGCCGCCGCTGCCGCCGGGGCCGCTGCCCCAGGGCCAGTCAACCGTGAGCCATTGGCGCTGCTTAGCCAGTTGCCGCTGCAGCTCTTGCAGGGGCATGCCGGCCTGCACGGTCACCGTGAAGTCGCCGGGGTTGTGGTCGAGGATGCGGTCCAAGCGCTTGGTGCTCACCAAGGCACTGGCGGGGTGCACCGCGGGCCCCCAGTCCAGGCGGCTGCCCAGGCCGCTGGGCAGCCAGGGCGAGGCCTGCCGGTGCAGTTCCCGCACCAGCTCCTGCAGCTCACTGGGCTCAGGGCAGATCACGGCACGATGGTGCCATGCGGCAGGGAAAGACAGTTGATGGCGCAGCGGCAGACGGGCCCGGAGGCGGAGCAAGGGGCGGAGCGGGGGGCGCCACCGCCCGAGCGGCTCAAAATCATCGTGCTCGATGACGACCCCACCGGCTCCCAGACGGTGCACAGCTGCCCGCTGCTGCTGCGCTGGACGCCCCGGGCCCTGGCCGCTGGCCTGGCCCATCCCTCGCCGCTGCTGTTTTTGCTGGCCAACAGCCGCGGCCTGGCCGCCCCTGAGGCCGCTGAGCGGGTGCGGCAGATCTGCAAGGCGCTGACGGCGGCCCTGGCCGCTGCCCGCCAGGCCGGTGCAATCGATCGCTGGCTGCTGCTCAGTCGGGGGGATTCCACCCTGCGGGGCCATTTCCCGCTGGAGAGCGAAATACTGCAAGCCGAGCTGGGGCCCTTTGACGCCACTTTGCTGCTGCCGGCCTTTCTGCCCGGCGGCCGCACCACCGTGGCGGGCGAGCACCGCCTCCACGGCCAACCGGTGCACACCAGCGCCTTTGCGCAAGATCGCCAATTTGGCTACAGCACCAGTTATCTGCCGGCCTGGGTGGAGCAAAAAAGCGGCGGCCGCTGGCCGGCGCAGCAGGTGCAGCGGATTGGCTTGGCGGAGCTGGATGCGGCGGCGGCGGAGCTGGCTGGCCAGCAGCTGACGGGCCAGGAGCGGGCAGCGGAGTTGTCTGAGCAAAAACTTGCTTTGCCCGGGCCAGCGGCTGGTGGCTATGGGCTGTTGCTGCGGCGGCTGGCCGGCTTTGCCGGCAATGCTTGCGTGGTGGTGGATGGCGAGCGGCCCGAGCAGTTGTCGGCCCTGGCCACCGCGGTGCGCCAGCTCACCGCCCCGGCGGCCGGGCGCTGGGGCCGGCCACGGCGCTTGCTGGCCCAGTGCGCCGCCAGCTGGATCGAGGCCCTGGCGGCCCTGCCACCCCAACCCCTGGGCCGCCAGGGGCTGGTGGGATTGCGGCGCCGGGACAGCGCTGGCGCCCCCCTGCCCGGCTTGGTGTTGGTGGGCTCCCATGTGCCCCTGGCCGATAGCCAGTTGGAGCGGCTGCTGGCCCAACCGGCCTGCGCCGGGGTGGAGCTCGATGTGGCCCTGGTGGCGGAACTGCTGGCGGCACCGGAGCCGGGACCAAAGCTGGCGGCCTTGACAGCGGCTTTAGCCGCCCAGCTGCAGGGGCTGCTGCTGCCAGGCCAGACACCGGTGCTGTTCACCAGTAGGGGCGAATTCAGCTGCCGCGATGCCGCCGAGCGCTGGGCCCTGGGCGAGGCGCTGGCGACCTTGATGGGCCGCTTGGCCGGCCGCTTGGCCCCTGGCCTCGGTTACCTGATCAGCAAGGGAGGCATCACCAGCCACACCCTGCTGGCCGATGGTTTGGCGCTGGATCGGGTGGAGCTGCAGGGCCAGTTGCTGCCGGGGCTGTCGCTGGTGCTCACGCCGGCGGAGGCGGCCGTAGCCGGGCTGCCGGTGCTCACCATGCCCGGCAACCTGGGCGATGCCGACAGCTTGGTTCAGGCCTGGGCCCTGCTGGAGAACAGCTCGATCGGATAGCCAGCCAGCACCAGGCCGGCGGCGATGGCGCAATCGAGCGGGCTGCTGAGCAGCTCCCCGGCCAGGAAGGCCAGCGACACGGCGCTGATCAGCAGCGGCGGCAGTGGGTAGGCCCAGACCCGAAAAGGCCGCGCCAGCTGGGGTTCGCGCTGGCGCAACACCACCAGGGCGGCGATGCCACTGAGGGGCAGGGCCACATATAGAAAAGCCCCCATCGCCAGCAGGTGCTCAAACGAGCCGATCAACACCAGGGCCAAGCAGGTGATGGTGGTGAGCAGCAGGGCGTTGGTGGGGGTGCCGCCGGGGTTCACCTGGCTGGCCCAGGCGGGGAAGATCCCGGCGCGACTGAGGCCATAAAGGATTCGCGGCGCCGCCATCACCACCGTGTTGATCAGCCCCAACAGCGACACCAGGGCCAGGCCGGTGATCAGCAACGCCCCTGGCGGTCCGGCCAACAACCGGGCGGCATCGGCCGCCGGCAGGCTGGAGCTGGCCAGTTGCGCCGGGGAGAGCAGGTGCAGCAGGGCCGCGTTGAACAGCAGGTAGAGGGCCAGCACCGCCAGCACGCCACCGATCAGCGAGCGGGGCAGGTCGCGCTCGGGCTGCTGGAATTCCTCCGCGAAGTAGATCGGGCTGGCCCAGCCGTCGTAGGTGGTGATCACCGCCTGCAGGGCCGCCATGGCCCCCAACAGCAGCGCCGGGCTGGCCTGGGCTATGGATGCGGCTGAGGCTGCGGATGCGGCTGCCGCTGGCGCGGCGGCGGATGCGGCGGCGGCAGCGACAGCGGTGGTAAAGGCTGGGGCAGCAGCGGTGGCCGCGGATGCGGTGGCAGCAGCGACTGCGGTGGTAGCGACTGTGGCGGCGGCACTGGCTACCGCCAGGCTGTCGGGGGCGACGGCTGGCAACAGAAAGCAAGCGATCACCAGCAGCAAAAAGGCGACGGTCTTCACCAGGCTGAGCAGCTCCTGGCTAGCGCTGCCCGCGCGGACCCCCCGCCACTGGATCAGGGCAAAGAGCAGCACCACCAGCAGGGCCAAGGCCCGGGGCGGCAGGTCCGGCAGCAACAGTTGGCCGTACTCGCCGGCGGTGGTGGCCACCCAGGCCAGGCCAATGCAGTGGGCCAGCCAGTCGCTCCAGCCCACCAGAAAGCCGGCCCTGGGCCCAAAGGCCCGGCTGGCATAAACGGTCCAGCCGCCGGCCCGGGGCAGGCTGGTGGCCAGTTCCGCCACACACACCGCCCCCAGCAGGGCGTAGATGCCGCCCAGCAGCCAGGCCGCCAGGATCCAGCTGAGCTGGCCCAGGGGCCCGGCCACCAGGCCCGGGGTGCGCAGGATGCCGGCTCCGATCGTGCCGCCCACCGCGCCAGCCAAACCAAAGCCCAGCCCCAGCACCTGCAGCAGCTTGCCGGGAGCGGGATTGGCCATGGGCGTTATCGGGCGAGGGTGGGTAGTGATTTGGGCAGCCAGGCCGCCCGCTGGAGCTGCGCGCTTTAGTTGCTGTTCGCCAGGTGGTCGCTGGTTGAGCTGCGGTTTATGCAGCTTGTATGTGCTCGCCAGGCCGTTGCTGGTTGAGCTGTAGTTTGCACAGCCTGGATGGGCTCATCTATTGCTGACTGGGCGATTGCCAACTGAACTATTGCTGGCTGAGCTATTGCCTGATGGGCTATTGCTTGATGGGCTTTTGTTGACGGAATTATGGCGCCCAGCGCCACTGCTTTCGCCACTGCTCTGATCGAGCAGCTGGATCGGATGCAGCAC
>JBIKVR010000152.1:0-4875 GCA_044356735.1 Prochlorococcaceae cyanobacterium | reverse complement strand
CACTGCTTTCGCCACTGCTCTGATCGAGCAGCTGGATCGGATGCAGCACCGGCAGGGGCTCAGGGCGATCCTCCATGTGGCGGCGGATTTGCAAACTGCAGCCGATGTTGGCGCTGGCCACCAGGGCGGCCCCTGTACCGCCCAGATCGGCGGCCTTCAGGCGGCCCAACTCGGCGGCCTCCTCCGGCTGCACCAGGTTGTAGATGCCGGCACTGCCGCAGCAGACGCCCGCCTCCACCGCATCGCGGATCTGCAGGTGGGGGATGCGCCGCAATAGCGAGCGTGGCTGCTGCTCCAGGCCCTGGCCATGCAGCATGTGACAGGCATCGTGATAAGCCACCTGCAGGGGGCGCTGGGCGCTGGCCAAGCTGCCGTCGGCGTGGGCCAGGGGCTGCAGGCGGGCCTGGAAGCTGGCACTCAGCCCCACCTGCTCCAGGAACTCCTGGATATCGGCCACCGGAGCGGCAAAGGGCAGGTAATCGGCCTGGCCCGCCTGGGGACTTGGCGACTGGCTGGCGGCAGCCAGAATCTGGCCGTAGAGCTTGAGGGTGTGGCCGCAGCCGGAGGCGCAGACCAGCACGGCGTCGAGGGGTTCGGGGCCGGCGGGCTTGCCCTCCCCCACCACGGCCTGGAAGCTGGCCAGCAGCGCCTTGGCCAGGGCGCGGGTCTGCTCCAGTTCGCCCTGGTGGTGGGTGACGGCACCGCAGCAGCCCTGGGCCGGTGGGATCACCAGCTCAATGCCATTGGCGCTGAGTACCCGCACGGCTGCGGCATTCACGGCCGGGTCAAACAGGCGCTGCACGCAGCCGAGCACCAGGCCCACCCGGTAACGCCTCGGGCCCTGGGCCGGCACCAGCGGCGGCCAGGAATCCTGGAAGGCCTCGCTGGGCAGGGCTGGCAGCAACCGCTCCATCGCCTCTAACTGAGGACCCAACAGCCGCAGCAAGCCGCTGCGGCGCAGCAGCGCCTGCAGGCCGCTGCCGGCATAGGCGCGCAGAGGCGTCAGCAGGGCCCGCAGCCGCTCCGGATAGGGCAGCAGCGCAAATAACAGCCGGCGAAAGCCGGTGAGCTGGGGGCTGCGCAGGCCGGCGGCGTTCAGTTGGGGGCGGGTGGCGTCTAGCAGCTGGTCGTAGCGCACGCCGGAGGGGCAGGCCGTTACGCAGGCCAGGCAGCCGAGGCAAGAATCGAAATGGCTGGCGACGGTGGCGTCGAGTTGCAGCTCGCCGGCGGCGATGGCCTTGAGGGCATGGATGCGACCTCGGGGGGAATCCATCTCCGTGCCCAGCACCCGGTAACTGGCGCAGCTGGGCAGACAGAAGCCGCAGTGCACGCAGGGATCGGTGGCGCTGGCCGGGCTGGCGCCGGCGGGAGCACCAGCCCACGAGGTGAGGGAGATCATGGGGCCAGTCTGGCTTCTGGGGCTGACCGCCAGGGCCGGCCTGGCTTCCGGAGCTGGTGGCGAAGGGCCAGCCTGGTTTGCGGAGCTGGTGGCGAAGGGCCAGCGGCCAGGGAGTGACGGCAGCCAATTACTGACGCAAATTACCAATGCAGATTGACAATGCAGATTACCGATGCAAATTACCCATGCCCAAGCAGATTACCAACACAGATTGCCAAGGCAGATTGCTCATACAGATTACCCATGCAAATTACAGATGAAGAAAGCTCTGAAAAACCCGAGCCACAGCCAATGCAGCCCTGATGCCGCAATGGCTATCAGCTGGCTGGGTAGACGAAATGGCGGTTTTTCAGAGGCTCCTTAAGAGCCGCTGCTGGTCGCGGAGGGCAAATTGAGATCATCGCCTTCCAGTCCAGGGTGATCGGTAGGCACTAGTTCGGGGGGATTGGGCTTGGTCTCCGGGCCAATCACATCCACCGACACCCGCTGAACGACGAGTCGGTAGCGGATCGGTTGGCTTTGATTGATGTAGGCCTGCACGTCGGCCACCTGGCGGGCGGTCGGCAGACGCGGATTGGTGACCCGCACCGCAGCTCGAATCAGCGGTGGATTCTGAGTCCAATCAATCGTCACATTGACCAATTCGGCATCCTTACCCAGGGTGATCGTGCGGTCCCGCAGGGAGCTGGTGATCACCTGTTGAATCGCCTGCAGCGAGGCCGTACGGCGGGCCTGGGCGATCAGCGAGAGGAAGCTGCCGGATAGGGGGATCAGCAGCAGAGCCGTGAGCAGCAGGCTCACCAAGCCCAGACGGCTGCGCCAGAGATTCATCCGCAGTTCAGGTAGACAAATCGCCAGGGCAATCAAGCTGCCGCTCAGAATTCCCAGCAGGTTGGCGGCGAACAGGAGCGCTGCCCCCAAGGCATCGCCCCACAGGGTTTTCGAGCTCAGCAACCCGAAGGCACAAACCGGCGGCACCAGGGCCACGGAGATGGCGGTGCCCGCCAGCGACGAGAGGGCCTTGGAACGAACGGAGGCGTAGGCCGAGATGGCGCCGGCCACCAGGGCCACGCCCAGGTCGAGCAGATTCGGCTGGGTGCGGGCCGCCACCTCCGAACCCAGAATCGGCAGCCCCACCCAGAGTCCCAGCAGGGCCGATAGCCCCACGGTGATCGCCATGCCGATCAGCAGGGTAACCAGGGCCCTGGCCACCAGCCGCAGGCGCCCCTGGAGGATCGCAAAGGCTGTGGCCCGTAACGGCAACATCCAGGGAGCAATCAGCATCGCGCCGATCACCACTGCGCTGCTGTTAGCCAGCAGGCCGAGGGTGGCGATGATGCCGGCGGCCAGGGTGAGCACCACAAATTCCTGATCAGCATGGGCGTCTAGCTCAAACTGATCACTGAGCTCTCGGATGTTCATCTCATTGGCTGCGGATCCTCCACTAGCTGACCATGCTCCAGGTGCCAACAGCCAGCGGTAGCTGCATCCCCCCACCAAAACCGCCAGCCCCGCTCCAACTCAAGGGCCCTGGGCGGCCACTGAACAGCACAGACCTGGCAAGGAGCAGGGGCAGGTGGCGCATACCGCTGCTATCTAATCGTCACCGAACAAGTATGGGATAACTTACAGCGGGACATCTTGGAGCAGGAGGAGTTTGCATCGGGGTGATTTTGCAGAGGAGGAAGCATGCAGCGGGATAACTTCGCAACAAATGAAGCCAAATACTGGGATATCGAACAGCCCTTTAGCGCGATGCACCGAGGAGCATGGAGTGACCAGTGGCCATATAAACAGCCGCCTAACGAAAGACACCAGGGAGCTCACCTTGTTCAGTGGCCACGCAAGCAGCCCTGGCAATTCACCCAGGCTTACCTATCAGCCAGTCTTGCAAATTGTTCAACATTACCTCTCACCAGGTCTTGCGTATCATCCAGCGGCGCAACCGATACAGCAGCGCTACGGATTTAACGGTGACACTGATACAGCCGTGGCACTGATACAGCCGTGGCACTGGTACAGCCATGGCACTGGTACAGCCGTGGCACTGGTAAGAGCACCCGCCTCGCCCCCTTGTCTACCCGCGCCGTTTATAGCTTCATCGGTTTTCCATCAGCTGATAGAAAATCAGCTCAAGAGTGCCACTATTACCTTCACCATGATGGCTATCCCAGCGGTGCGGCCTGGCGTTTTGCGGCAGCCCTGCGGCAAGGCGGTGCTGCCTCTGCTTTTCTTGGCGCCTTCCTGAGCGGCCAGCCCCAGGCAGAAGCACTGGCCAGGGTGGAGCAGGCCGCCGACGCCGAATACCGCTACCGCTTGCGGCTACTAGCCAGCGCCGATCCGCAGCTGCAGGTGCAGTGCTGGCGGCGCATCCCAGGTGGGGGCAGTTGGCATTGCCACTGCGGGCCGATGGCGCTGGCGGCGTTCATTCAGCGGTTTCTACCCGAAGATCAGCATTAACTACCTGACAATCAACATCCTCACCATTGACAATCTCACTATTAAACACTTCGCCATTAACCATCTCTCTATTTATCACTGCGCCGTCAACCGCCTCACCATTACCCGATTCGCCATTAACGACTTCGCCATTAACCGCTGCGCCGTTAGCCACCTCACTATTGACAATCTAGCTATAACTACCCATTACACAAGCCGATCAGATCCGGCACGCGACGTGGTAGTGGAGAGTAGGCGTTCAGATTGTTCATATCTGTCAAACCACGCACTTTTGCAAGCGAAACATCCTGGCTCCCGATCATTTGCCAGGCAAACCGCATACCCCCATCATTTCCCAAGCAAAGTATCCACCGACTGCGATTCAGAGGCCGTGCTCGAATAAACCTTGGAACCCCTGGGATAAACAGTGACAATTTCCAAGCGTTCATCATAGCGATATGGCAAAGCCCCTGGCTTGACTATTTGTGATTTAGCCCTTCTGTAAGCCGCCGCCTTGGCCTCAATAGCATCTTCAATATTTTTGATACGCTCAACTTCACCAGGGTGCGAATCGCCGACAGCGGCTATTGGCTTGTAGCTGCCACGGTGCAGGGTCGCGATTACATCAATACAGCCCTTGGGATTAATGCCAGCATTCGCCAAGAATTCAACAGCCATGGAATCCGATTCATACTCATGAGACCTGGAAGTCTCACTCATTTTCGCGTTAACCTCGCCAAGATAGCTATTTACGTCTACCATTGTTCTCTGGACAAGCCGACCTGGCAGCCCATCCATCTGGCCCAGGGATGATGCCACTTGAGGCGCCAGGTTGGCGGCTTGCTGCATCAATTGCGAAAACATTATATTGCCAGCATTTTGATCGTTAGCTATACGAGAAGCGAGGACCTGGTTTTGAAAATTAGCGTTAGCTGCAGCAGAATAGTTGCCAGCGCCTGAATTAAGACCAGCACTCGCCGCATTGAGACCGATGGCCACGACACTCCAAAACTGCTGAGATTCATTTGCTCGTTTTG
>JBIKVR010000104.1:0-9572 GCA_044356735.1 Prochlorococcaceae cyanobacterium | reverse complement strand
TAGGCAATGGCGGCAACGACTCCCTCTTGGGCCTCGGCGGCAATGACTATCTCCGCGGCGGAGCCGGCAACGACTTCCTCGATGGAGGCACCGGTACCGGCGACCTTGCCGACTTCTCTGACAAGACCACTGCCGTGGTGCTCACCCTCAATGGCGCCACCAATGCCACAGCCACTATCGGAGGCGTCGCGGAAGACACCATCGTTAACATCGAACACGTCACTGGCGGTTCCGCCGCTGACAACCTCACCGGTGATGCCCTCGCCAATGTCATCACAGGCCATGGCGGCAACGACACCCTCTCGGGCCTCGGCGGCAATGACACCCTCATAGGTGGTGCCGGCAACGACAGCCTCACAGGTGGTGCCGGCAACGACACCTTCCTATTCTCTATCGCACCTAACAGTTCCACCAACAAGGATACGATCACCGACTTCATCAGCGCTACCGACAAGCTGAGCTTCAGCCGAACTGTCTACGGTGGCTTCGGCACTCAGACAGCACTCACCGCTGCTCAATTTGCATCTGGAGCCAATTTGACCGCCGCCAGCAACGCCAACCAGAGGTTCATTTACGACACCAACAGCGGAATCTTACGATTCGACAGCGATGGTTCAGGCGCCACAGCTTCCGTTGAAGTAGCGGTGCTCAGCACTAAACCTACCCTTGTCATCGGCGATTTTTCTCTCACAACCTGATCGATAGCTCCATCTCCCCTCCCGGCGAGCGGTTCCATCTCCTCAACCTTCTCCGAGCGCACAAAACCGGGGCCGGGCTTACAGCAGGTAAGTCCGGCCTTTTTTCAGGTTTCTTTCATGATTGATTTGGGCGGCAATTGGGGCTTACTGAAGACCCATATCACTTACGCCGCAGTGGATACCAATGATAATGTCGCGCTAAAACCGACTAGATATAGCCATTTTTGGCTTAAAAGAACTATCGCAACATCTTATGTAGGTTTTTTAAACGCAATGGCAAACCAGCAATCAAAGAATTCTCTATTTGCCTTTTGGGGTAAGCTGGATACCAAAAATCAATGGGCTGTGAGGTGATCATAATTCTGACGCGCTGGTAGCAGCGGCAGATCAGCTGGAAGAACAGGTACACCCCTGGAGACACTCCAGCAATGAAGAGCAGCATGACCTACCCACCAGCTCTCATAGCAACTGGACCTGTAAAGGGGGTCACGTCAGTTTCACGGGATCAATTGTCTATCTCCAATCCCAGCCCCTGCCCCCAGCCCACCCGCCCCTGGTGTTCTGGGATGCCGCCGTGGGGAGCGGTGATCGCCAATGCTGATCTGGTGAAGCTTTTTGCGTCTGTCTTTGGCCCGCTGGCAGCAGTGCTGGCGGCTCTCACCCCTTGGGGTTTGCCCCTGGGAGCCCAGGAGCTGGCGCTCCCCTGCCCCAGCAGTGCTGGTTGGCAGGTGGTGCGGCAGATCGAATTGCCGCGCTTCAATCGCGGCGGCAGGGCGCTGGGGGGATTTTCGGCGGCCATATATAAGTCCAAGCCAGATCAGCTCTGGTTGCTTAGCGATCTGCCCCAAGGCAGCTTGAGCATCTGGGATTTTGGTCTGGCGGGCCTGGCCAAGGGGAAAGAATTGGCCCGGCCACTACCGCCGCCGCGGGAACTGCCCCTGCGAGGCGGCGAAAGCGGCGCCCTGCCCGCGGCGATCGACGCCGAGGCGATGGTGCTGCTGGGGGATCAGCTCTGGGTGGCCAGCGAGGGCAGGCGCAGCGCCGAGAGGCCGCCGCAATTGCTGAAATTTGCGGCCAGCAGCGGTGAATTGCTCCGGGCGATCGCCCTGCCGGCCGCCTGGCGTGCGGGCAAGGCCAGCGGCCTGGCCGCCAATGGCGGCCCCGAATCGCTCACCCTGCTGCCGGGGCGGCATGGGTGGCCCCAGCTGCTGATGGCGGCTGAACAACCGCTGCTCCAGGATCCCCCCCGCCACCGGCGGCTGCTGCTGTGGAGTTGGCCCAAGGGCTTGGAGCCGCGCCGCGATCCGCCCCAGGCGCGGGAGCTGGGTTCGCTGCTGTTGCCACCGGAGCCGGATTGGGGCCTCACCGACCTGCTGGCGCTCCGCTCCAATCAATTGCTGGCCCTGCTTCGCCGCTTTGAAGCCCCCGATCGCTGGCAGATCCGCCTAGCCCTCTACCCGCTGCCCAGCTCTGCCCCGGCCGCCATGCCGGCCCGGCCCCTGGCCCAGTGGGACCTGATTGCCGGTGGTCTCGCCCCGGACAACTGGGAGGGATTGAGTATTGGACCCCGGCTGGCGGATGGGCGCCCCAGCCTGCTGCTGGTGAGCGACGACAACCTCAGCCCATTCCAGGCCAATCGGGTGGCATTACTCAGCCCCCGCCAAATCAATTCCTGTAGCCGTTAACGATGAGCCGTCCATGATGAATCGCCGTACGTTGCTGCTCCATCTATTGGGTATCGCTGCGGCCAGCAGTGTTAAGCCCGCCCTGGCCCAACGCCCTGGCGCTGGCGCCCTGGGCGCTGGCCTGGCGCCGCCCCAGCCGCCCCTGCCTTTTCAACCCCTGCAGGGGCCCATCCCCCTGGCTGCCGATGGCCTCAGCGGCGCCCAGCAACTGCAGAGCTATCGCCGCATCGAATTGCAGGATCGCCTGGTGCTGCCCAGGGGCTACCGCAGTGAGCTGCTGTTGAGCTGGGGGGATCGCCTCGGCGATGGTCGCTTTGGCTTCAACAACGACTACCTGGCATTTCAGTTGCTAGGGGAAGACAAGACATCAGATGTAGCAAAGTCTCCAGAAGACAGGGAGCAATTGCAGGGGCGAGGGAAACTGAACAAGCGGCAGCAACTCGACGCGGAAGCTAAATCGAAGATTCGTGAGCCACTAAATCAACGGGCGCTACTGACGATAAATTTCGAATACATCAGCGCCATCCCCTGGTGCGCTGGCTATCGAGAGGTGATCGGCGAATCGCTGCCTTTTGAGGAGCTAAAGACGGCCCTGGCCAGCTGCGGCGGCAGCGTCGACCTGGCCGCCCTGCCGGCAGCTGATCCCCTGCGCGGGCCCCTGCTGGCGGTGGCCCGGGCCGCCATGGCAGACCTGGGCATCGGCGTCGCTGAGATTTGGCGCGATGGCGATGGCGATGGCCGCTGGCGCCACCAGCCAGGCCGCTTTGATCGCCGCATCACCGGCCTGACTGGCTGGGGCCGCCCCGACCAGCAACTGCGCACCAGCGGCCCCGCCGCCGCGGTGTTCCGCCGCCGCCAGCGCCTCGGCTACGACGACGGCCTGGGGGATCGGGTGATCGGCAGCTTCGCCAATTGCGCCGGCGGCCAGACGCCCTGGGGCACGGTGCTATCGGCGGAGGAAAACATCCACACCCACGTGGTGGAGCAGGTGTATGCCGATGGCTCCTCGCCGCTGCCGGCGGAGCGCCCCTTCCGCTTCGATGGCCAGCGGCTGGAGGGTCTCGGCAATCCCTTTGGCCTGGCGGGCAATAAATATGGCTGGATGGTGGAACTGGATCCCCGCCAGCCGGCCCAAGCGGCCGTAAAACACAGCTGGCTGGGGCGCTTCCGCCATGAGGCCGTGGCGGTGCGGGCCCGGCCCGGCGAGCCCCTGGTGGTGTATTCCGGCTGCGACCGCCACGGCGGCCATTTATATCGCTACGTGAGCGAATCGCTTATTCGCAATCCCGCCGATCCAAGCAATTCGCGGCTGCTGGAGGCCGGCCGTTTGGAGGCGGCCCAGTTCAACGCCGATGGCAGCGGCCGCTGGATCCCCCTCAGCCCCGACACCCCCCTGGCGCCGCTGCCGCCCAGTCACTATGAGCGCCATGGCATCGCCCAGGCCTGCAGATTGCCCCACAGCGACCGCTCTCGCGCTGGCGCGGAAGCCCTAGCCGATGATCGCCAGCTGGCGGCCTATCTGCAGCGCTACCGCAACTTGGCGGATCTCTATCCAGGCCAGGGCGCCGAACAGATGGGTGCCATTTTGATCGATGCCCACCTGGCCGCCAATGCCGTTGGCGCCAGCCCCACCGCCCGGCCAGAAGACACCGAGCTGGATCCGATCAGCGGCGATCTGCTGATCAGCTTCACCGCCGTCGGCGCCGATGGGGAAGATCGAGCCGATCCGGCCATCTTCCGGGGGCCGGCGGGCCAAACCAGCTGGCCCTATGGCTGGCTGATGCGTCTCCAGGACAGCCCTGCCCGCCAGGCCCGCCAGCTTCCTGGCTCCCAGGGGCCGCCGGGCGGTGATTTCCGCTGGCGCCTGGTGGCCAGTGGCGGCGCCCCCTGGCAGGGGGGCATGGGCTTTGCCAATCCCGACAACCTGGCCATCGATCGCGGCGGCAATATCTGGATGGTTACCGACCGCATCGGCAATCTGGATTTGTTTGGCAACAACAGTTGCTGGTTGTTGCCAGCTAGCGGCCCGGCCGCCGGAGAAGCGCTGCTATTTGCCACCGCACCGATGGAATCCGAAATGTGTGGCCCCTGTTTCGATGGCGACGAACGCAGCCTGTTTTTGGCGATACAACACCCCGGCGAAGAATATGGCGTTCACCAACAGGGCAAGCAGGAATATCAGGCCCATGAGCTGCGCAATCGTGCTGGCCAGGCCTTTCAGCAGCTGCGCCTTGTGCCCCTGGGCTCCAACTGGCCTTCCACCACTCCCGGCCGCCCACCACGGCCCTCAGTGGTGGTCATCTACCGACAAGACAGGGAACCACTCCTGGGAAAAGGTAAAAGCTGGGAAAAGGTTAGAGATTGAGATGGGATAGAGGATGGGGCGGCAGCCCGCCAAGGGTTCAAGCTGTCCTCTGGCCCTGATTCCAGGCCTGCGCCAGTCTGGGCAAGCCCGCTTTATCGCCCAGCTGCCCATCCATGGAGGTTCAAGCATCCAGCAGCGCCGCTGGGGCGGCGATGGTGACGATTCCCGCCGGTGAATACCGCATCGGTTCAGACCGCTTCTACCCGGAAGAGGCCCCCTCCCGCCTGGTAACCCTGGCCGCTTTTCAGATCGCCCAAACGCCGGTAACCAATGCTCAATTCGCCGCATTTGTGGCAGCCAGCGGCTACCGCACCGTGTCGGAGTTGCCACCAGATCCAGCCCTCTATCCGGGGCTGAGCCGCGAGCAGCGCCAACCCGCTTCCGCAGTGTTTCGGCCATTGCCGAGCATCCTGGATCGAGCTAATCCCATCGACTGGTGGGCCCTGGTGCCCGGAGCCAACTGGCGCCATCCCCGGGGACCCGCCAGTGGCATCGATGGGCTTGAACAGCATCCGGTGGTGCATATCGCCTGGGCCGATGCCCTGGCCTACTGCGCCTGGAGTGGCCTGCGCCTGCCTACGGCCCGGGAATGGGAGGTGGCGGCTCTGGCTCAGTTTTCGCTGTCGGCGGACAGCGTATGGGGGCTGGTGGACAATGACTACTGCTGGGGCAACGAGTTAAACCCCAATGGTCAATGGATGGCCAACACCTGGCAAGGGCTCTTCCCCTGGGAAAATCTCACCGCCGATGGCTGGTTTTGGACCTCCCCCGTGGGCCATTACCCCGCCAACGGCTGGCTGGTGGATATGGCGGGCAATGTGTGGGAGTGGACCAGTACGCCATTCCCCACCGCCGCTGGCGTCCAGGCCCGTCAAATTGTCAAGGGTGGCTCTTTCCTCTGCGCCGACAACTACTGCATTCGCTATCGCCCCTCGGCCTTCATCGCCCAAACCCTCGATACCGCCACCTGCCACATGGGCTTTCGCTGCGCCGCCGACACCCTTGCATAGGGGCCAAGGCAGGCGCTGGCGAGCAGCTGCTAGCCATGGCAAGGCTGAGGGGTGATTTACAGCACCTACCAACGACTGCGAACCTGTTAGCCTTGAAATTGATTAGATCCATAAGGGAGAAACCTAGATGAAAGTGCTGATGGTTCTCACCTCTCACAATCAACTTGGTGCCACGGGCAAATTAACCGGATTCTGGCTGGAAGAATTTGCGGCGCCCTATTATGTTTTGGCTGACGCAGGTGTGGCGATCACCTTGGCCTCGCCCAATGGAGGTCAACCACCCCTGGATCCCAAAAGCGATGAGCCCGCATGCCAAACAGAAGCAACCATCAGGTTCAAACAAGATAAGGAAGCCCAAACTGCCCTGGCCAATACGTTGAAGTTACAAGATGTCTCGGCTGACGATTACGATGCGGTTTTTTATCCCGGCGGCCATGGATTGATGTGGGATCTGGTGGAGGATGGCTTCTCCATAGCTTTGCTGGAAAAAATGTATTCATCCGGCAAGTTGATCGCCGCGGTTTGCCACGCCCCTGCCGTGCTGCGTAACGCCAAGGCTCCAGGTGGCACTCCCCTGGTGCGGGGCAAAGCGGTAACCGGCTTTAGCAACACGGAGGAAGCCGCCGTTGAGCTATCTGCCGTGGTGCCCTTCCTGCTGGAAGACGCACTAATAGCCGAGGGAGCTAACTACTCAAAAGATCTGGACTGGCGTCCATACGCTATCACCGACGGCAGCTTGATTACCGGCCAAAACCCGGCCTCCTCTGAGCTGGTGGCCAAGACCCTGCTGGAAAGGCTTCAGGGATAGCTGTGCATGGTAATAACCGTGAAACATAACAGAGCAGCCCTGTAATCCTTCGCATCTCAATCATCCGACCCCGCTGTTTATTTGTTAATCCATCCATCAGTCCATCCATCCATGTAATCCTCCTTGGTCTCCCTGTTCATCTCGCCTAATTGCTTTAGTGCTTTTATTCCCCTAATCCTCTTTATTTCTCTGTCTCTCTGTCCCTCCTGATCCCAGGGCCTCAATGAATCCTGCCCTGATCCTGCTTTCGGGGGCTGGTTCAGTTTTGATCGCACATTGGTTCATAGGCGCCCCAAGCTCCCCTGCCATGCCAGGGGGTGAGTTCCACCATCAGCAGTAGGGAGGGCACCGCCGCTGCGGCCGTAAGTAGAAAAAAGTGCTCCCAACCGGCGATTTTCACCAGGAAGCCAGAAGGAGCGGCCAACAACTTGCTGCTGATGGCATAGATCCCCGATAGCAGGGCGTACTGGGTGGCTGAAAATCGCGGGTTGCACAGGCTCATCAGCAGGGCCACAAAGCCGGTGCCCACCAGGCCGCTGGAAAAATTCTCCAACAGCACCGCCGTCACCATCCCCCCCAGTTGGGAGCCGCCGCAGGCCGCCAGCCAGTAGGCGAGATTGCCGCCGGCACCGGCCAGGGCAAACAGCCAGAGCGAGCGGTTCATGCCCAGCCGGCTGAACAGCAGGCCGCCCAACACCACTCCCGCCAGGGTGGCTCCCATTCCCATAGCCGATTTAATCAAGCCGATCTGGGCCGCCCCCAGCCCTGCGGCGGCCAGGAACGGACCGCCCATCGGCGCCAACAGTCCATCCGGCAGTCGATAGAGCAGCACCAGGGCCAGCAGCTGAACAGCCCGGCGCTGGCCGGTGCGGTCTAGAAATTCGCGCAGTGGGCCCAGCACAGCCTGGCGGAAGCTGCCCTGTTCGTGGGCCAAGGGCGTTAGCCGTGGCGCCGCCAGGGTGCAGGGAAGCATCGCCAGCATCAGGGCGGCAGCGGCCAGGAAGGCCAGCGGATAACCCAGGCTGCCGGCCAGGATCAAACCGCCGGAACCCACCACCAGGGTGCCGAGGCGATAACCCAAGGAGTTGGCTGCCGCGCCACCGCCCAACTCCCGGGAGGGCAGCAGATCGGTGCGGTAGGCATCGATCACTATGTCTTGGCTGCTGCTGAGTAGCGCCACCAGCAGCATCACCAGGCCGATGGCCACCAGGGTGGCGGGCCTGGTATCCGGCTTCTGCAGGGCCAACAGGGCGATGGCCAGGGCGAGCAGCAGTTGCAACATCAGGATCCAACCGCGGCGGCGATCGGGCCAGGGCAGCGGCCAACGATCCAGCAGCGGCGCCCACAGGGCCTTGATGGTGTAAGGCAGACCGGCCAGCGGCAACAGGCCGATCAGCTCCACCGGCACCTGGTGGCTGGCCAGCCAGATCGGCAGGATTTCGTTGAGCCCCGCATTGGGGGCACCGCTAGCGAAGCCTTCGGCTGCCACCGCCAGCCAGCGTCGCCGCTGCCCAGCCGGGGCAGCTTGGGGATCGGCCTGGGCACCAGCCATGCAGGCCCTCGTCACTGGGCGAAGGCTAGGGGTGATGATGGCGGCAGGCGTATCGCCATCAACCGCTTTTGGGCTTCTTCCGTTCCACCCTGTTACCGGCCGCGATCATGGTGATCTTCGCGCTGGCGCTGTTTGCGGTGAGTGCTCGCATCTGGCTGCCTGGCGACATGGCGGCTCCGGCACCAATCTCCTGACCCCCATCCACCGCTAAGCCCTGCGCAGCCATGGCCTCCTTCCATGACATGCCGCCCTTCGATGAGATGCCAGCGGAGCCGGTGCGGGGTCCCTACGACGAGGAAAGTCCCCAGCAGCTGTTTCTAGATCCCGAGATGCTGGCCCAGGAGCTGGCCCAGGAGCTGCTGGGCGATCCCCTGGACGATCTGGACAGCAGCGATCCGGCCGCGGCCGATGTGGCCGCTGAGTGTGACCAGGGCCTGGAGCTACTGCGCCGCGCTGCGCAGCAGCAGCAAGCCGACGCCGCCAGCCATGACCTGCGCATGCAGGGGCTGCGCATCTTTTGCGAACACCGCGATCCCAGGGCCCTGCCGCTGCTGTTGCCCCTGTTGCAGGCCCCCTGCCCGATCCATCGGATGAGCGCGGTCTATGCCCTGGGCCGCAATCCCAACCCGCTGGCGGTGGAACCGCTGTTGGCCCTGCTCGCCGCCGACGACAACGGCTATGTGCGCAAGGCCGTGGCCTGGAGCCTGGGCAGCTATCCCGATGCCCCGGTGCTCAATCCGCTGATGCGGGCCCTGCAGGTGGACATCGCCGCCGTGCGTCTGTGGGCGGCCAGCTCCCTGGCCGAGGCGGCGGTGAACGCCCCGGCCAAGGCCGATCCGGCGGCGGCCCAGCTGCTGCTCAGCCTGCGCATCGACACTGAGGCCGCCGTGCGCAGCAACAGCGCTTGGGCCCTGGGTCGCCTTTACGCCGATCTGGTGGCTCCCCGCCAGCAAAAGGTGGTGCAGGTGCTGTTGGGCACCATGTTGGAAGACGGCGACTCCGGCGTCCGTGACGAGGCGCGCCTGGCCCTGGAGCAACTGGAAAATCCCGAGTTGCTGGAGCGGCTCCAGACCCTGGTGGACGAAGGCCTGCTCAGCTGAGCGGCCAGGTGAATTTGAGACCAGGTTCATTCAGGACCAGCCGAAAGGGGGCCTGTCGGTTTTTTATCGAGCCGATAGGGGGGCCAGCAGGATTTGAGGCCCAGCTCAGCATCAGGCCAACCCGGCTAACATCTGACCATCCTTTTGCCGACCAGGGATGGCACAAGAGACCATCCGCTTTCGCATCCGGCCCGATGGTCGGGTGGAAGAGCTGGTGGAGGGCGTTCAGGGGCTGGCCTGTGAACGGCTCACCGAGCTGATCGAGGCCAAGCTGGGAACGGTGCAGCAGCGCCAACCAACCGCCGCCGCCTATCAACTCCAGCACCAGGCCCAGAACCAGGTTCAGAGCCAGGT
>JBIKVR010000123.1:0-7121 GCA_044356735.1 Prochlorococcaceae cyanobacterium | reverse complement strand
CAGAGCCAGGTTCAGAGCTAAGTGCAGCTGGAGCCCAGCCCTTGAGCGCCAGTTCAACCTGGCAGCCCAGTGGAGTTATGAGTTTAATTGAGTTGTGAATTAAATCGATTCATTAGCTCTATGCACTCATCGGCCCTCTGGACTTATCAAGTCTCTATTGACTCATCAGCCCTCTGGATTGATCAGCCCTCTGGATTGATCAGTCCTCTGGATTCATCGGTTCTCTGGACTCATCGGCCCTCTGGACTGGAGTTCAATTTGAGCAGCTGCCGCCATCTCGACCACAGTTCAATCCGCGATTGATCTGATCCACCAACCACCCTCCCCAGTCTGTCCCGATGTCCCACTTCAGCACCGTCAAAACCGAGCTGCGCGACCTCCAGTCGCTTTGTGAAGCCCTGGCCGACTTGGGCCATGACCCCCGCCAAGGCGAGCTCCAAGTGAAGGGCTATCGCGGCCAGACCGTGGTCGCCCAGCTGGCCGTGAGCCAGGCCAATGGCAGCGACATCGGCTTCCGCTGGAGTGCCGAGAGCGGCAGTTATGAACTGGTTGCCGATCTGGATCTGTGGCAACAGCCGGTGCCGGTGGAGCGCTTCCTGGCCCGGCTCAACCAGCGCTATGCGCTGCGCTCAATCCTGAGCGCCTCCGCGGCTGAGGGCTTCCAGGTGGCGGAGCAGAGCAATAGCGTTGATGGCACGATTGAACTGGTGGTAACCCGCTGGGCCTGAGCTGTGGTAGCCCCCTTCGGCTCCAGCCCCACCAGCAACGCCGATCCCGGCCTTGCCGATCCCGGCTTGGCCTGGTCCACTGCCGCCAGCTCCACGCCTGTGGTCACGGGCCTTGAGCCCCTATTGGGGGGTGCGCTGCGCCAGCGGGCCGTGTGGGTGGATGAGGCCGTTTGCATCGGCTGTCGCTACTGCACCCACGTGGCTTCCAATACCTTCATGCTGGAGGAGAGCTGGGGCCGCTCTCGGGCAATCCGCCAGGACGGCGATACCACCGAGCGGATTCAGGAGGCGATGGATACCTGTCCGGTGGACTGCATCCACTGGGTGGCTTATGAACAGTTGCCCCAGCTACAGGAGCAATTGGCCCAGCAGGAAATGCAGCCCCTGGGCCTACCCAGTGCCTCCCGCCCCAAGCGCAACCTGCCTCGCCGTAGCTCCGGTCTATGACGGCTCCCTTTGCCATTCCCTGCCGGCGATTCGGGCGCACCGAACTGGCCATGCCGGTGCTGTCGCTGGGGGGCATGCGCTATCAGCAGAGCTGGAGCGATCTACCGCCGGATCAAATCACAGAAGCGAGTCAAGACAACCTGCGCGCCACCCTGGAGGCGGCGGTGGCGGCGGGCATGCACCACATCGAAACAGCACGCCATTACGGCAGCTCCGAACGTCAACTGGGCTGGCTGTTCCAACAGGTGCCAGATCCCAAGCGCATCCTGCAAACCAAGGTGCCCCCCCAGGCCGATAGCGATCTATTTGAGCGGGAACTGGCCACCAGCTTTGAGCGGCTGGGGGTGGATCGGATTGATTTACTAGGCATTCATGGCCTGAATCTGCCGGAACATCTGGAGCAGACCCTCAAACCAGCGGGTTGCCTGGCGGTGGCCAGGCGCTGGCAGAACGATGGCCGCATCGGCCATATCGGCTTTTCCAGCCACGGCTCGATTTCACTGCTTGAGCAGGCGATCGCCAGCGATGAATTCGATTATGTGAATCTGCACTGGTATTATATACGTCAGGATAATGGGCCGGCCCTGGCAGCTGCCGCCAGCCATGACATGGGCGTGTTTGTGATCAGCCCCACCGATAAGGGGGGCCATTTGCATAGCCCTTCCCCGCGGCTTACCCAGCTCTGCGCCCCCCTGCATCCGATCGTGTTCAACGATCTCTTCTGCCTTTCTTCACCGGCCATCCACACGATCAGCGTGGGGGCCGCCAGGCCATCAGATTTGGCGCTTCATCTGGAGGCGGTGGGGGCCTTGGAGCGGGCCGACGAGCTGTTGGCGCCGATAGAAGAGCGGCTTGAGCTTGCCCAGCTGGAGGCCCTCGGCGCCGACTGGCTGGCCAGCTGGCGGCAGGGCCTGCCCGAGTGGCAGCAAGCCCCCGGCCAGTTGAACCTGCCGGTGTTGCTCTGGCTGCACAACCTGCTGGAGGCCTGGGATCTGGAGAGTTTCGCCAAGGCCCGCTATGGCCTGTTGGGCAGTGGCGGCCACTGGTTCCCCGGCGCCAATGCCGATGTGCTCGGCGGCCAAGTGAGCGCCGCCGAACTGGGGGCCGCCGTGGCCGCCAGCCCCTGGGCCGCACAAATCCCCGCCATCCTCGACAAGCTGCGCCAGCGCCTCGGCGGCCAAGCGGTTAAACGCCTGATGGACGAAGCGACCTGAGCTGGTCGCCGCCAAGTGGTTGCTTGGCGGGTACGCCCACTGGCCTGGGATAGGTCTTCGGGCAGGGGCCGCTGGGTTGCAGCCAGAGGGCGTGGCGGATACCCCGCTGGGCCGGCAGTTCCCAGGCGTCAAGGCCGGCGATGCGCGCCTTCAAGGGGGCCAGGGCCCGCTCTAGTTCGGCGGTATCGGCGGCGGCCCACTGGCCCCGGTAGAGCAGCGCCTGGCCATCGGCTTGCAGTAGCGGCACCAGGTATTCAGCCACCACGGGCGCCCGGGCCACGGCGCGGGCCATGGCCAGATGGAAACGGCCGCGGCATTCGGCCTTTTGGCCGGTGAGTTCGATGCGCTCACAGCGCAGGTCCACGCGATCCGCCAGCCCCAGGGCAGTGGCCATCGCCCGCACCGCCTCCACCTTGCGACCCACCGAATCCACCAGCGTCAACTGGGCCGTGGGCAGGGCTATTGCGATGGCCAGTCCAGGGAAGCCACCGCCGGTGCCCACATCGATCATTTGCAGCGGCGCCTGCATTTGCAAAGGAGCCTGCATTTGCAGCGGCCTCTCTGGCCCCTGAGGCTGTGCCTGGAGCAGGGCCCGCAGGGGCCAGAGGCTATCGAGCACCTGGGCCACCCAGAAGTCTTCTCCCTCCACCAGGCGCGTGAGGTTCAGGCGGGCGTTCCATTCCCTGAGCTGCAGCTGCAGCCCCAGCAGCTGTTCCAATTGCTGGGGCGCTGGCTCCCAGCCCAGGGCCTGCCAGAGTTCAGGCGATGGGGAGTCAAAGGCCATAGGCGGTGGCAGGGGGCGGTGGCAGGGTTCGTGATTCCTAGGATCC
This sequence comes from Prochlorococcaceae cyanobacterium, assembly GCA_044356735.1. Classification (GTDB taxonomy): domain Bacteria; phylum Cyanobacteriota; class Cyanobacteriia; order PCC-6307; family Cyanobiaceae; genus UBA5018. Next base: position 3,902 of record JBIKVR010000123.1, on the reverse strand, counting down.
CGCACACCAACTCTGTCCAATCAACCAATCCGTGTCCGGCCCCTCCCACTACCAGCTGCTGCAGGTGGCCCCCACCGCCAGCCGCGAGGAGTTGCGCCAGGCCTTTCGCTTGCTCAGCAAGCGCTTTCACCCGGACACCACCGAGCTGCCCCTGGCGGAGGCGGAGCGGTCGTTTCAGCAACTGCGTTTGGCCTATGCCGTGCTCAGCGACCCAGCCGCCCGGCAGCGCTACGACGGCGAGCTACGCCATGCTGCCCTGTTAATGGCTGCCAACCTGCCGGCTGCCGCCGCCATGGCCGCCAACCCGACTACGCGGGTGCGCCCGCCTGGGGCCAGGCCGGATGGGGTGCGTCGGGCCCTTTCCGGGGGCGAGTGGTTGGCCCTGCTGCTGCTCGGCATCGCCCTGGTCTTCAGCCTGGTGTTGGGGGTGGGCCTGGCCTGGTTGCGGGGGGCCGAGCTGATCGAATCGCCGAGCTGGTGGCAGGAAGCTCGGCTGCAACGCAGCATCCCCATGACCCCGATCCGGCCCATGCCCAGCCTGGCCCCCATGCCGCTTAGCGGCGCAGACGCGGCAGGGCCGGGCTCGACGCCGCCCAGCATTTTCCCACCTCCCGCCTATGGCGGAGAGGCCAACGAGGGGGGCGATCCAGAGCGCATCGAAAATCAACTGGCAATCGAGCGGTCTCCGATTAAATTTGACATCCCTGCTTATCCAGAAGTTGAACTCAATGCCAATGGCGATAACCAATGACTGAGCTGCCCGATCCCACCACACCGCTCTACGCCCATCCCCTGCCAACACTGGAATGCTGGCTGAAGCAGATTGGTGCAGTGCAGCAACGGGGCAATATCTGCCGTTGGGACCTGCATCTCAGCGACTGGAGCGCCGAGCTGGAACTGGAAACAGAAGAGCTCACCGTGCGCTGGCATCAAGATGGATCCCGCACCGTGCGCCAATTTCCCTATGGCCTGTCTAGGGCCGATGTGGAGGCGGCAATCATGCTCGGCCCTTAACGCAACATAGTTGCCTACGAGGTTTTGCCTGGTCGCGCATACGCATCTGCGCTCATATTGCATCCGCCGTAAGAGCAGCAATGGCCGCAAGAGCAGCAATGGCCGTAAGTATAGCAATCTCCGCAAGTATGATATTTGTCGCTATATCTTGCTGGCTGCTTGCGGGATTACGCTTGGTTTTCTGTGAATTTTCGCGCGGTTGCTGCGCTCATGCTGGCGGGAATTCCGTTTGAGCACTGTCAAGGGCATGCTTTTGCTGGATAGGCGGCGGTAGGGGGGAAAGATGGAGAATGGGGAAAAGAAGAAGCGGAAGAAGCGGAAGGGGCTGGGGAAGAAGGGGAATGGGCGGGAGAAGAGGCTGGGTTGCTATCACGTAGACCGCCTGAAAAGTTGCACCTGAGCCAGCGCAAAGCGGGTATTTCCACGTCGGTGAATAACGCCATGACCCCGCCGCAAAGCAGTACGAGCACTGCGCTAATCAGCCAATTGCGTTTACTCATTTTTGCTGTGATTAGATCTACGGTTTGGATTTGGGTTTGGGCTTGAGTTTGGGTCTTGGTTTGGCGGGGATGCGGCTGCTGGGGCTGGGCCTTTCTATGGGCTGGGTGGCTGGCCGCCTATCCAGGTGTTGAATTTAGAGGAAAGTTTTTGACTATGCCATTGGGCCGCCAAGCCCTCGGCGCAGAGAGGCTCCAGGGGCGGCAATTCAGCCAACACCGGCACGCCGGCCAATTGGCTGAGGGTGCGGGGGTTATCTGGATGGATCGGGCCATTCAGCACCAGCCCCAGCAGGGGGATACCCCTTTGGCCCAGGGCCTGCACCGATAGCAGGGTGTGGTTCAAGGTGCCCAGGCCGCTGCGGCCCACCAAAACCACCGGCAATCCCCAGCGCTGCAATTGATCAATCTGCAGCCAATCGCGCCGCAGGGGCACCAACAGCCCGCCGGCCGTCTCCACCACCAGGGCACCGGGGCCGCTCGGCAGAGCCAGCCGTTCGGGCTCGATGCTCACCCCCTGGCGTTCGGCCGCCCAGTGGGGCGATACCGGCTCGGTGAGGCGGTAGGCCTCCGGCAGGATCCGCCCATCGGGCAAGTTCAATAGCCGCTGCAGCCGGCCGCTATCGCCACCATCTGCGCAGCCACTTTGCACAGGTTTCCAATAGTTGGCGCCCAGGCCCTGCACCAACAGGGCACTGACCACGGTTTTGCCCACATCGGTGTCGGTGCCACAAACCACCAAGCGCAGCGGGGACATCTGGGGGGCAGCTGTCATCGGTGGGAACTTGTCATTGGTGGTTAGCAATCATTGGTGGTTACCAGTCATCGGCGGCTCAGGATCATCGGCGGCTAGGGGCCATCGAGCGCTGGTTATGGGCGGGTGCCCACTAGCAGCAGCACCTCCCAGCTGGCACCGGCTGCCTGGGGCCAGTGGTGCAGCAGGCGTCGCAGTTGGCTGCCGCTGAGCCGTGGCGCCGGGCTGCCATCGGCGCCAATCGAGCGCAGCTGGCGCAGCAGGGCGAGCCCCCCTTCCGGGCAGGGGGCGCCTCGGAAGCGCAGGCGGCGGCAACTGTGTAGCTGCAGGCGTTGGCGGGCTGCCAGCACCAACTCCTCCACCGCCGGCATGGCCAAGCCGGTGTAGGGAACGTCGGAGCGCTGGCAGGCCTGGCGCCATTCCGGAAAGCTGCCCGCCGTGGGCACCGCCACCGCCAGCAGGCCTGCTGGCATCAGGGCGTCGCACCAGTTGGCCAGCCGCTCGGCCGGCCGCTCCAGCCATTGCAGCGCGAAGCTGGAGGTGAGCAGGGCGATATCGCCCAATTCACGGGGTAGACCATGGTTGAGATCCCAGAGCAGGCCATTGGCGGCCAGGGGATTGCGGGCCAGCAGCCCAGCGGCCAGGTCTAGCTGCCGCAGCGAGGCGGCCAGGGACGGTTTCTGCAACAGCAGCGCCTGGCCCAGGGCGCCGCTGCCGGCCCCCAGGTCTGCCGCCGCTCCATCGGGCAGGGGCTGGGCGGCCACCAGGTGGGCCAATCGCCAGGCCAAACCCCGCTGCAACCTCGCCTGGCCGTCATAGGCATCGGCCCGGCGATTAAAGCGATCGATCACCCCTTTACTAAAGCCGCTGGATGTAGCGCTGCTATCGGTGTAGCTGTTGTTCATTTCAGCCCCTCGATCCAGCTCAGCAGCATCGGCACCAGCGGCGTGCCATACAGACAATGGCCCGACTGGCCAAGTCGCAATAGGTCGGCGGCGGGCAGTGCTTGGCGCAGCAGTTGTTGCGATTGGGGGGCCACGATTTGATCGCGACCCGCCTCCACGATCAAGGTGGGCACCTGGCTGGGGAAGGCTGCGGGCAGGCCGGTGCAGAGCTCCAGCAGCTTTAAATCCGCCTCCAGCCGTTGCAGACCTGCCGGGGCCAGGGGTTGGTCGCCAATGCCCATGGTGGTGGGATCCACCGGCTCTGGATCGGCGGCCATTTTGTAGAAATTGAGCAGCATCGTCTCTGCCGTTTCGCCCCGCAGCTGGGCGGCCATGGCGGCCAGGGCCTGGCGCTGGCGGCGACCGGCTGCAGCTTCTGGCACAAAGCGGCCAAAGCTGGCCAGCAGCACCACTGCTTCCGCCTGGTTAAGCACTGCGGCGGGCACCAGGTGCAGCCCTAGGGAATGGACGAGCAACACCCGCCGCCCGCCCGATTGCCCCTGCTCGCCCAGCTGCCATCTGGGCATGGCGGGGGGCAGCTGGCCGTAACCGCGCTCGCCGCTTTGCCAGCTCCAGCCCCTGGCGGCGACGGCGGCGATCCAGGGATCCCAGCCGCGTCGATCCCCCGCCCAGCCGTGCATGGCAATCAGTTGACAGGGGCCAGCCATAAGGGGTTTAAGGGGTGTTTACGGG
>JBIKVR010000135.1:0-5831 GCA_044356735.1 Prochlorococcaceae cyanobacterium | reverse complement strand
TAGCAGCATTCAATAACTGCCAGCTTCCCGGCCAGTTTACCAGCTCTGAGCAGCTGAAACCAGCTGCGGCGCAATGGTTTTGCCTTTTTCAGGAAGCCCCACATATTCCCCCAGCACTACCTGGGATGTGGACAATGACAATAGCGCGATTGGCACAAGTATCTTCACAACGATTGCCAGCGGCGGAAACGTAGTGCTAAACGATCAGATTGTCAGCATAGCCGCAGGGGCAACCATCGCCCAAGTGGTGGATGCCTTCAATTACCAGTCGCCGTTTACTGGAGTGACCGCTTCTATTGATGCGAGTGGAGCGCTAAAGCTTTCACCCAGAAACGGCAGGAGCTTTAACTTTACATCTGCCTTTGTCGATCTAAACCAAACCTATGGTTCCACCTTCAGCCATGGGGTGTTCCTGAGGGAGTACAAGGGCAATGGTGAGCTCACCGGGGCCATGCTCACCGCCAGCAACAAAGGCATCGCCCGCTGGACAGATGTAAAACAGAATGCCCTGCGCATTGGCCTGGTAATCCACGATATTGATGTATCCAGTGTTCCCCTGGTGGAGACCATTCCCGCCGGCATGGCCGGGGCGGGCCGCCTGGCATTTGTTGTCTTAAATAAAATCTCAGGCGAAAAAGGATATGTTTTTGACACCGCATTGGTGCCGGCTGATGCTGTACTGATGAAATCTGGATCAGCCTTCATGATTGATTTGGCCCACAACTGGCAAGGGGCCCAGCAGCCAGCAGGCAGCAGCCAATTCAACGCCACAGGTGATCTTAAGGATCCATCGGTTTTAAATCTGCATGCGGTAGGCGGAGATGGCCGCGCCAATGAAAATCTTGGCCTCACTAGCCTTCACCAAATCTTTGTTGATTCGCACAATGCAATCCTCAAGCAACTGGAAGTTGATATTGCCAGAAACAAGCAAAAAAATCCTAGCTTCCAGATGTCAGCAGAAGAAAAATTTGAAGCTACAAAGCTAGTTACAGAGCAATTCTATCAGCATCATGTTTTTCAAGAATATGTACGTCGCATCACTCCCGATCTAGGGGCTTTCGGCAGCGTAAATGCGGGATTCAATCCTTCGATTCTGGCCGAATTTGCCAGTTCGGTCTTCCGCTTCGGCCACTCCCAGCTGAGCGAAACCATTGCCCTCACCAGGGTCAACCCTGGCAGCGGACTTGCGGTGAATGGAAGCACTACAAATATGCTCCTGCTGGATGCATTTCTCGCCCCTCAGCTCTATACCAACACTACGGCGGCAGAAGTTATAGCTGGTACTTCAAACCAGGTGGGAAATCAGATAGATGAATATGTTACCAATACCCTGCGCAATGCCCTGGTAGGACTGCCCTTAGATCTGGCCGCCCTCAACATCGGCAGGGGCCAGGATGTTGGGGTGAGCTCCCTAAACCAGGCGCGGCAGGAGATGCAAACATTTCTGCGCAATGTCCGCCTGACGGCTGGGAATGCAGCCACAAATCAAACCGATAACGGCCTGGATGCCCGCTTGGCGGCCCAGGAAGCAAACCTTCGCCCCTACGTGAGCTGGCGGGATTTCGGCAACCACCTGCTAAACCCCGATTCCCTGAAGGGATTCATCATGGCCTACTCCCGTGATGCCATCCTAAACACCTATTCAGGCAACTCGAATCTCCTTTACTGGAATAACCTGCAGGCCAGCAGTGCCCCCGGCGATGCTGCCATTTATGCGGCAGCTCTAGCCAATGCAGCTAATATGGCGATACAGGATAATAGCTTCATGGGCAATGCCTGGAGTGGCACCAGCGCGAATGCTTTGATCCCTAACTTCCAAGCCAATTCAGGCAATCAGGATTTCCAAAATATCTCCCTTTGGATTGGTGGCTTGGCGGAGGCAAAAGTGCCCGGCGGCATGCTCGGGCCCACGCATAATTTTATCTACTCCTATCAAATGCAGCAGCTGGAGAGGGGTGATGAAAATTACTACCTGAGCAAACTTGCCGGCACGGATTTACTCGCGTCAATCCAGGGCAAGGTGCTGGCGGATCTGGTGATGGAATCAACTGGCGTTCGCCACCTTTACCACAAGATCTTTGCCGTCAACGATGCTGACTATGAGCTTTCCAACAATTCCAACCTTGCCTTTAGAAGCAATGCCGCGCTATTGGCGGCAAGCAAAACAGTAACCGACATCTTCGGGGTAAGCCAGACAGTAGGCGTTGCAGGCTATGTGAACAACGTTTTCACAGGCAATGGCGGCAATTACCTAGACGCCCGCGGTGTTTTAAATCCAAATGGAGTTGGCAATGCCAGCGAAATGTTTGGCGGCACCGATCGTGCGGATAGATTCAATGCCCTAGGCGGCGATGATTGCATCTGGGGCGACGGCGGAAAAGACATAGCCTCCGGCGGCGACGGCAATGACTTTATTGATGGGGGCACTGACAAAGACCTGATCTACGGCGATGCAGGCAACGACCTGCTGCGGGGCGGTGACGACGACGATCGCATCTATGGCGGCACCGGTAATGACGATATGTACGGCGGCGATGGCGATGATCTGATCTATGGCGAAGCCGGCGATGAAGACATCAATGGCCAAAACGGCGACGATCAGCTGTTTGGCGGCGAAGGCGCTGACAGGATCAAGGGCCAAGATGGCGATGACAAGCTCTATGGCGGAGCTGGCGTAGATACCCTGACCGGGGGCATGGGCGATGATCTCTTCTACTTTGATCAACAATTAACTGACGCCGGCATTGATAGCATCTTAGATTTTGCGCCCGGCTCCGACCAGCTAGTGCTTAGCGCCGCCATCTACACAGCACTCAGCGAATCAGAGATTAAAGCCAATCAATTTGAATCCATCGCTGGTTCCACCAGCGCCAATGTGATTGCGGCGGCCACTAAATCCAGCACCAGAATCACCTATAATACTAGCAATGGCGCCCTCGCCTACGACGCCGATGGCAATGGCTCATCGGCAGCCATCCAGATCGCCACACTGGGCAGATTCAACCCCTATCTACCTTCCGACGTGGCCTCGGCCCAGGCCCTTTTCCCCGCAATATCCAGACAAGATTTCATAGTTTTAAGATGAATATCTAGCAGCAAAAGCTAGTGATCAAAGCCAGTGGTCAAAGCTAGCAATCAACTATTTCCGGCCTCCGCAAGGGGGCCGGTTTTTTTATGGAGCAGCCGCGGGCAAACCAGCTAAATCCACCGCCTCCCGCCCGGTTCGCCCTGCACTGGGGATGCCCACAGACCATGGCCAGGCCGGTTCGCGTCATGCTAGGCCCACATCCGCCGCAGCTGCCCTCGATGGCGCCCTTGCCAGCCCCGGAGCCCTCGCTTCTGCTTGAGACCATCGCGGCCCTCGATGCGCGCAAACTGCGCTTTGAGTTGAACCGCATGGCCCTGCCCAAGGGGTTGGAGGGCACCTTTGGTCTGATCCGCCATCCCGGGGCCTCCTTGGCGGTGCCGCTGCTGGCCGATGGCCGGGTGGTGATCCTGCGCCAGTACCGCTTTGCGGTGCAAACCCGCCTGCTGGAGTTTCCCGCCGGCACCTTGGATGATGGAGAAGATCCCCAATACACGATGCAAAGGGAGCTGCAGGAGGAAGCGGGCTACAGCGCCGCCCGCTGGGATCCCCTGGGCACGCTGCTGCCCTGCCCTGGCTATTCCAACGAGGTGATCCACCTGTTCCTGGCCCGCGAACTCACCCCCCTCAGCCAGCCCCCGGCCGGCGATGACGACGAAGACATCGAGGTGCTGCTGCTGACGCCTGCCGAACTGGATGGGGCCCTGGCCAGTGGCGATGAATACCTGGATGCCAAGAGCGTGACCGCCTGGCTGCGGGCCAAACAACTGCTGGGAATTTGATGGCTCCGCCCCGCTGGCTGTTCTGGCATCGCCGCGACCTGCGCCTCGGCGACAACCTCGGCCTGGCGGCCGCCGCCGCCGCCACACCGGCCCTAACCGGCGTCTATGTGCTCGACCCAGAGCTCCTGGCGGCCGAGACCATGGCACCGGCGCGGCTGTGGTTTCTGATCGAAAGCCTGCGGGAACTGGCCGAGCGCTGGCGACAGGCGGGCTCCAGGCTGCTGCTGCTGCGCGGCGATCCGCTCACCCTGCTGCCGGCCTTGGCCCGCGCCATGGGTGCCGAGGTGGTGGCCTGGAACCGGGATGTGGAACCCCGGGCCCGCGAGCGCGACCGGCGGGTGGCCGCCGCCCTCCAGGCCCAATCCGCTCGGGTGCTGGCGGATTGGGATCAGCTGCTGGTGGACCCCAGCGCCATTCAAACCGGCAGCGGCGATCCCTACCGGGTGTATGGGCCCTTCTGGCGCAACTGGCGCCACCAGGTGGAAAGCAAGGCCGCCCTGGGGTCGGCGGCGAGCGGTGGCCTCGACCCCCTGGCGGCCCCTGGCGGCCTGATCGATCTCAATCCAGAGGCCCTGGCTGATCCCCAGGGCTGGGCCCAGCTGCCGTTCATTGCCGCCGCTGAGCTGGCGGCGATCCCCCATGGCTTCGCGGCGGCGGCCGAGTGTCCCTGCCGGCCCGGGGAACAGGCCGCCCTGGAGCAATTACAAAATTTTTGCCATGGCCGAGCAGCCAACATTCCACTGCTCAGCTATGAGCCAGAACGCAATTTTCCCGCCCAGCCCGGCACCTCCGCCCTGGGCGCCGCCTTGGCGCTGGGCACCCTCAGCCCCCGGCAGGCCTGGGCCGCGGCCCAGCAGGCCCGCGGCCTGGCCGGGGGGGAGGAGTCGCTGCAGGCGATCCAAGTTTGGGAGCAGGAACTGGCCTGGCGGGAGTTTTATCAACAGGCCCTGTTCCATTTCCCGGAATTGGCCGACGGCCCCTACCGGCCGCTCTGGCGGCAGTTTCCCTGGGAAAACAACCCCGCAAGGTTTCAGGCCTGGTGCGACGGCCTCACCGGCTTCCCGATCGTGGATGCAGCCATGCGACAGCTGAATACCAGCGGCTGGATGCACAACCGCTGCCGCATGATCGTGGCCTCCTTCCTGGTGAAGGATCTGATCTGCGACTGGCGCTGGGGGGAGCGGGCCTTCATGCAGCGCTTGGTGGATGGCGATCTGGCGGCCAATAACGGCGGCTGGCAATGGAGTGCCAGCAGTGGCATGGATCCAAAACCGCTGCGCATCTTCAACCCCAGCACCCAGGCCAAAAAATTCGACCCCCAAGCCGAATACATCCGCCACTGGTTGCCAGAGTTGGCCCGCGTCAGCAGCGCCGATCTGATCTCCGGCGATATCGCCCCCCTGGAGCGCTGCGGCTATCCGGCGGCGATCGTGGATCACCGCCAACAACAGGCCCAGTTCAAGGCCCTGTATGCATCACTCAAACCAGCCTGATATCAGCACAACGCACCAACTTAATATCAGCAAACAAAAGCCAACAAGGCAGGGTTTAAACCACTAATATTCCAACACGTAGGCGCAAAAGATTGGCTCGAAAAACACCAAAACCAAAGGAAAGATCAAGCCGCTATGGCGGTGGCGTTCTCGCCGATCAGCTGGCAGAGGCCCCGGACCACCTGATGCTGCTGCTCAAGCGTTAATTCAGGAAAGATCGGCAGGCTGAGCACCTCACTGCAAAGACGCTCGGTGACCGGCAGGGAGCCGGGGCCATAGCCCAGATGCTCATAGGCGGGCTGGCGATGAATTGGAATCGGGTAGTAGATGATGGTGTTGACGCCTGCCGCCTGCAACTGCTGCTTCAGCCAGTCGCGACAGCAGGCTTCCGGCAGATCAAAATTAGCGCTATCCGCAGAAGGAGTGCAGTTGGTATCACAACAGATCCTGGCAGCCCGGGAATGGGGTATG
>JBIKVR010000045.1:0-20585 GCA_044356735.1 Prochlorococcaceae cyanobacterium | reverse complement strand
GCTGGCCCCCCTATGGCTCACGCGGCCAATTTTGAGTCGGCTGATTCTTAGCCAGCTGGTTTTGACCCCCTTGATGCTGGCCCCCGCGTCGCTGGGCCAGGCTTCAGCAGTTGGCCCGCAAGTGGCTAGCGCAGCTGCCAGCGGTGCTGATGCCGGGGGGGCTAGCACCGGGGCCAGTGCAGCCGCCAGCGCCGGGGCATCAGCTCTGCCGTCTGGTGGCAGCCATGGGCTGAGCATCGGCCCCTATGCCCTCACCCCGCGCCGCAGGGCCCTGCTGGCCACCATTCGCTATGCGGAAGGCACCTGGACCAACGGCAGTGCCAGGGGCTATCAGCTCCTCTACGGCGGCGGCCACTTTCCCAGCCTGAGCCGCCATCCGCAAATCACGGTGCGGCGCCGCTACGTGAGTGCCGCCGCCGGTGCCTATCAATTCCTGCCCCCCACCTGGCACCAGGTGGCGCGCCGCCTGGGGCTAAGGGATTTTGGTCCTCGCAATCAAGACATGGCCGCTCTTTACCTGGTGGAGCGGCGGGGCGTGCTGGCCACCCTCGATCGCGAGGGCCTCAACGGCAGGGTTCTCGATCGCCTGGCCCGCGAATGGGCCTCCCTGCCCAACCGCCAGGGCGCCAGCGTCTACGGCCAACCGGTGAAGACCGCCCAGGAGCTGCAGCAGTTTTATGCCAGCAGCTTGCAGAGGGCCATCAGCCAGCCGGAATCCAATGGTCAGCCAGCAGCCAATGGCCAGCCAGAAGGCAGCGGCCAGCCATCAGCCAATGGCCAGCCAGATTCGAGCGCCGAGGCCACTGGCTGAGCTGAATTGGCCAGGCTGGCAGCCCTGCCCGGATCAAGGTTCTCGGTAGATCACTCGACCGGCCGGATCATTGGCCACATCGAGTAGTTGGGCATGCAGCATGCGATCGATCTCGGAGCGCAGCCGCTTACTGCCCAAGGCCGGATCGGGCACCGCCAACAGGGCGTCGTTGAGGGTGAAGCCAGCGCTACCGCTGTTGCGGGCCAGCAGCAGCAGTTGGCGCTCCAGGCTGCCCTGCTGCCGTTCGGCCTGCAGCACCAACTCGGGAATGTAAAACAGGTCGATGAGCTGGCCGATACCTAGCCAACCAAATGTGATCAGCCACAGGCAACCGCTGATCCGCTTGCCGTTGTAAAAGCGGTGCATGCCACATAGCCCCACCAGGCCCAAGCACCAGAGCAGATAACTGAGCACCAGCCGCGGCCGGGGCCAGTTGAAAGCGATCAATGGGGAATTGGTAGCCACCGGGGAGGGGTGTGGGTTGCTTAGGAGTCGGCAAGGGGTTTCGGCATCGGCATCGCCCCAGCCGGCGCCAGCGGTTCATCCGCATCCGGCAGGCTGACGCCAGCCCGCCGCAGGTTGGCTGAGAGGTTCCAGATTTTGAGCACCAGCCGATGCCAGGGGGCAATGGTGGTCAGCTCCAGGGCCATGGGGCCAGGGATGGCCTGGCGCAGGCTGGTGGCGGCCAGCAGCTCGCGGCGGGCCAGACTCAACTCCTGGTCCAACAGCTGCCGCTGCTCAGGCGGCATCACCAGGTCGGGGCAGAGGGCCAGCAACTTCTCACCCCTTTCGAACCAAAAAAGGAAATCGCCCAGCAGGGAACCAAGCAGCTGCTCCAACAGCTCGTCTGCCGCATCGGAGGAGGGGAAGGAGTCGATCATTGGCACAGCCTAGGAAGCCAACCTGGGAACCCTGGGTAAGATCGGCCCTTGCCCTTGCCGCAGCTGGGATCCGTGACTGTCTCCGCAACCGCTGCCGTCGAAACTCCGCCGGTTGCCCTGCCCAAAACCAGCGAGTGCGAGCAGCTACTCAAAATTCGCCATTCGATGAGCCACGTGTTGGCGATGGCGGTGCAAAAGCTATTTCCCAAGGCCCAGGTGACGATTGGCCCCTGGACGGAAACGGGCTTCTATTATGACTTTGACAACCCCGAACCGTTCACTGAAGCCGATCTCAAGGCGATTCAGAAGGAGATGGGCAAAATCATTGGCCGTCGCCTGCCCCTGGAGCGCCTGGTGGTGACCCGCGCTGAGGCCGAGCAAAAGATCAAGGCCCAGAACGAACCATACAAGCTGGAAATCCTGGCCGGATTGCAGGAGCCAATCACCCTCTATACGCTCGGCGACCAGTGGTGGGACCTCTGCGCCGGGCCCCATGTGGCCAACACCAGTGAGCTGAATGCCAAGGCCTTTGAGCTGGAAAGTGTCGCCGGTGCTTACTGGCGTGGCGATGAGACCAAGCCCCAGCTGCAGCGCATCTATGGCACCGCCTGGCAGACCCCGGAGCAGCTTGCTGAATACAAGCACCGCAAGGCAGAAGCCCTGCGCCGGGACCACCGCCGTCTGGGCAGCGATCTAAATCTGTTTTCGATAGAAGATGAGGCCGGTGCCGGCCTGGTTTTCTGGCATCCCCGCGGCGCCCGCATGCGGTTGCTGATCGAGAACTTCTGGCGGGAGGCCCACTTTGCCGCCGGTTATGAGCTGCTCTATACACCCCACGTAGCCGATATTAGCCTATGGCAAACCTCAGGCCACCTTGATTTCTATCGCGAGAGCATGTTTGGGGCGATGAAGGTGGATGAGCGTGAATATCAGCTCAAGCCGATGAACTGTCCCTTTCACGTGCTCACCTATGCCAGTACGCTGCGCAGCTATCGCGAGTTGCCGATTCGCTGGGCCGAGTTGGGCACCGTCTATCGCTATGAGCGGCCTGGGGTGATGCATGGCCTGATGCGAGTGCGGGGCTTCACCCAAGACGACGCCCATGTGTTCTGCCTGCCGGAGCAGATCGGCGACGAAATTTTGCAGGTGCTGGACCTCACCGAAAAGATATTGAGCAGCTTCGATTTTTGCAACTATGAGATAAATTTATCCACCAGGCCCGAGAAGTCAATTGGCGACGATGCCGTTTGGGAGCTGGCCACCAACGGCCTGATTGAGGCGCTGGAGCGCAAGGGTTGGGCTTACAAAATTGATGCCGGCGGTGGCGCTTTCTATGGCCCCAAGATCGACCTCAAGATTGAAGATGCCATTGGCCGCATGTGGCAGTGTTCCACAATCCAGCTAGATTTTAATCTGCCCGAGCGTTTTGATCTGCACTACGTGGCCGCCGATGGTTCCCGGCAGCGGCCAATAATGATCCATCGGGCCATTTTTGGTTCGCTGGAGCGGTTTTTCGGCATCATGACCGAGAACTACGCCGGTGATTTCCCCTTCTGGTTAGCTGCTGAACAGATCCGGCTGCTGCCGGTCACCGATGAGGTAAGGCCCTATGCGGAAACTGTATTAAACCAACTCAAGCAGGCCGGTATCCGGGCCAGCATCGATCAATCTGGCGATCGGCTCGGCAAAATGATTCGCAATGGCGAGCAGATGAAAATTCCGGTTTTGGCTGTGATTGGACTCAAGGAAGTTGAGCTAAATGGCTTGAGTCTGCGCAGTCGCCGCGAAGGAGATCTGGGCAGCGTCCCCGTCGATGAGTTGTTGGCGGCTGCAACTAGCGCCAATCGAGATCGGCAGGCTGGCCTCGGCCTCAGCCGCCCGGCCTCCTAAACACCCACTCCTACCCCCACCCGCGCATCCATACCGCGATGACCACCCTGCTGGCCGGCGATATCGGCGGTACCAAAACCCTGCTGTCGCTCTATGGCCTTGAGCCGGACAACCAGCTGAACTTGATCCACAGCCAGCGCTATCGCTCGGCTGACTGGGCCAGCCTGGAGCCAATGCTGCAGGCATTCCTGGCCGATACGGCCGAGCTGGCCGAGCGGCCCGCCGCCGCCTGTTTTGCCGTGGCCGGGCCGGTGCAGCACGGCCGGGCCAGGCTTACCAACCTGCCCTGGCAATTGGAGGAAAAAGCCCTGGCGGCGGCCACCGGCATCGCCGCCTTGGAACTGGTAAACGACTTCGCTGTGCTCATCTACGGGCTGCCCCAGCTCAGCAGCGATCAGCAGGCGCTGATCAAGCCAGGCCGGCCGGAAGCCGACCAGCCGTTGCTGGTGCTCGGGGCCGGCACCGGACTCGGGGTGGCCTGGGGCTTGCCGGCTGCCCAGGGTCTGCAGGCCCTGGCCAGTGAGGCGGCCCACGGCGAATTTGCTCCCCGCAGCGCCGCTGAATGGGAGCTGAAGCAGTGGCTGAAGGCAGATTTGGCGATCGAGCGGCTGTCGATCGAGCGGGTGGTGAGTGGCACTGGACTGGGCCACGTGGCCCGCTGGCTGCTGGCCTGCCAGCACCCCGCTGGTGATCACCCCCTGGCCAGGGTCAGTGGCGATCTGCCCTCAGCCGTAGCCGCCGCCGCCGCCGCCGGCGATCCGTTGGGCCAGGAAGCCTTGGCTTTGTGGCTGTCGGCCTACGGCAGCGTCACCGGGGATTTGGCCCTGGCTTCCCTAAGCCGGGGCGGCATCTGGTTGGCGGGTGGTACGGCTGGCAAATTGCTGGAATCTCTGCGCAGCCCTGCTTTCCTGGAGGCCTTTACCGCCAAGGGCAGGCTGCGGGCGGTGCTCGATCCGATGCCGATCATGGCGGTGATCGATCCAGCGATTGGCCCCTTCAGTGCCGCCTGCCGGGCTCGCATGCTGATGAGCTGAGACACTGGGACCAGAAGAGATGTTGAGATGGTGCGTCCCCGCGTCGGCCAAGGGGTTGAGGTGCATGTGCCTGCCACAACTGCCAACCTGGGCCCGGGTTTTGATTGCCTCGGCAGCGCCCTGCAGCTCGACAATGTGTTTGAACTGCGCTGTTTAGAGGGGGGCAGTGAGCGCTTTGAGCTGATCATTGAGGGCAGTGAGGGGGCTCACCTGCGCGGCGGGCCCGATAACTTGGTGTACCGCTCAGCCCAGCGGGTTTGGAAGGAGGCCGGGGAGGAACCGGTGGGCATTGAAGCTCGGGTGCGGCTGGCGGTGCCCCCGGCTCGGGGTCTGGGCAGCAGTGCCACGGCAATCGTTGCTGGCTTGATTGGTGCCAATGCCCTGGTGGGGGAGCCGCTCAGCAAGGAGAAGTTGCTGGAATTGGCTATCGACATCGAGGGCCATCCCGACAACGTGGTGCCCTCCCTGGTTGGTGGGCTGTGCATGACCGCCAAGGCCGCCTCCCACCGCTGGCGGGTGGTGCGTTGCGAGTGGTCCCCGAAGGTGGTGCCTGTGGTGGCGATCCCGGCGATCCGGCTCACCACCAGCGAGGCGAGGCGGGCGATTCCCAAGCAGATTCCGATTGGCGACGCGGTGATCAATCTCGGCTCGATCACCCTGCTATTGCAAGGACTGCGCACTGGCAACGGCGATCTGATCCAGGACGGCATGCACGACCGGCTGCATGAGCCCTACCGCTGGGGGCTGATCATCGGCGGCCACCAGGTGCGGCAGGCCGCTTTGGAGGCCGGCGCCTGGGGCTGCGTGATCAGTGGCGCCGGCCCCAGCCTGCTGGCCCTGGGGCCGCCAGAGGTGGCCGAGGCGGTTAGCAAGGCGATGGTGCGGGCCTGGCATAAAGCTGGGGTGGAGTCGCGGGCGGAGGTGTTGCAGGTGCAGCACGAGGGCAGCCGCTGGCAGCCGCTGCCAGACCTTTAAAGCACAAGCAGCTCTAAAGCAAGGGCCCTTGAAACCGTGGGGCCCCTGAAACCATCGGCCCCTGAACCATGGAGCGACTTGGGCAATCGCCAAGGCAAGCTCCCAGTCGGCAGAGATGTGCGCTGAGTATTTTTGCCTAGGCCTAGGCCTTCCGCTGTTAGATTTGCACCCATCGGCTTTTTCCTGTGATGGACGCAATTCTGCCCATGTCGGCCGCGTCCTCCGCCTTTCCCTGGCTGAGCCTGATCACGCTGCTGCCAGCGGCTTTTTCGCTGGTAATGCCGCTGTTGCCAGGCGATGGCACCGATCCGCGCTGGCCGCGCACGATCGCCTTGGGGGTGCTGTTCGCGGATCTGGTGTTGATGTTGGTGGCCTTTAGCCGCCACTTCGACGGTCAGCTCAGCGAGCTGCAGTTGGTGGAGCGACTCAGCTGGCTCCCTTCCCTGGGACTGGAGTGGTCCTTGGCGGCCGATGGGCTATCGGCACCGCTGGTGCTTCTATCTGGTCTGGTTACCCTGTTGTCGGTTGCCGCCAGTTGGAATGTCAATCGCAAGACCAAGCTCTATTTTGGTCTACTGCTGGTACAGGCATCGGCCCAGTCATTAGTGTTTCTTTCCCAAGACTTTTTGCTTTTTTTTCTGGCCTGGGAACTGGAATTGGTGCCAGTTTATCTGCTGATTGCCATTTGGGGCGGTCAGCAACGTCAATATGCAGCCACAAAATTCATCCTTTATACAGCTACAGCCTCGCTGTTAATCCTGATCAGCGGCTTGGCCCTGTCCCTATCAGGCGATCAATTCACCCTCAATCTCACGGAGCTGGCGGCTCGATCCGCTGGCGGTAGCTTCGGGTTGCTTTGTTATCTGGGATTTTTGATCGGCTTTGGCGTGAAGTTGCCGATTTTTCCCTTGCATACATGGCTGCCAGACGCCCATGGAGAGGCGAACGCACCGGTATCAATGTTGCTGGCTGGTGTGCTTTTGAAGATGGGGGGCTATGCCCTGCTGCGATTCAATGTGCAGATGTTGCCGGAAGCCCATTTAATAATGGCGCCTGCCCTGATAGTTTTAGGAATTGTAAATATCGTTTATGGCGCTCTTAATGCTTTTGCCCAGGACAATGTTAAGCGCCGCATCGCCTGCAGTTCAGTAAGCCATATGGGTTTTGTGCTACTGGGTATTGGCGCCATAGATGCCCTTGGCATTAGTGGTGCCATGTTGCAAATGATTAGCCATGGTTTGATTGCGGCGGCAATGTTTTTTATTACCGGCGTCTTCTACGAACGCACCAAAACCCTATCTATTCCCAATATGGGTGGCCTGGCCAAGGCCCTGCCGATTACCTTTGCCTTTTTTCTGGCCAGCTCCCTGGCTTCCTTGGCCCTGCCAGGCATGAGTGGATTTGTCAGTGAGATCACAGTTTTTCTGGGGATCACCCAGAGCGAACAGTTCACGATTGGCTTTCGAGTGATCACGATCGTTCTAGCCGCTATCGGACTTGTGCTGACACCTGTGTATTTGCTCAGTCTCTGCCGCAGGGTGTTCTTTGGCCCCCGCATCCCAGCCATGGCCGTGGTGGGAGACATGAAGCCTCGCGAACTGTTTATTGGCCTCACCCTGCTAGTGCCAACCTTGATTATTGGCTTCTGGCCTCGGGTGGCGATCGATGTTTATGAAGCGAGCACCGATGCCCTGGCTCGAAACTTAGAGAGTGCTGCCTTGCTCGCCAGTACTATAAACTTGCCTTTCGGCTGAGTTCTTGTCTGAGTTCAGCTATGCTGAGCTTTCCCCTAAGCTTTTAGCTGGGCTTTCAGCTGGGCGTTAATCTGTTTTTTCACCACGGCTTTCAGCTCTCCAGTTGGCTGGCTACCTTGCTTGACAGGCCTATACAGGATTGCTTAGTTTTTAAATCTGTCCTGGATCGCCCAGATTTATCTCAAGATCTACCCCTCCTTTTTAGATAAAATGAAAAGTTCAGCCACTCTTCCCCCACTGCCTCTCCTTGCCGGGGCTGGATTGCCTGAATTTCAGGATATAAATCCTGACCAGGTAACCCAGGGTATTCCCCTGCTACTGGAACAGCTTAATGCTGAACTTACAGCGTTAGAAGTCTGCCTTGATCAACGATTGGCTGGCGATTCAGCCTTGACTTGGGACGAGGTGATGCAGCCTCTACACCTGCTTGGCGAAAGATTGCGCTGGAGTTGGGGGGTGGTAAGCCACCTAAATGGGGTGTGTAATACGCCGGAACTGCGCCAAGCCCATCAAAACCAGCAGGCTGCTGTGGTGGCTTTTGGTAATCGGGTAGGCCAATCGCGCACTATTTACAGAGCCCTGGAACAACTGCAGGCTGGGGATCAAAACCTTGATACCACCCAAAGGCGCATTGTGGCGGCGGAGCTGCGGGAGATGCAGTTGCGGGGGGTGGGCTTAGAGGGAGCAGAGCAGCAGGAGTTCAATGCAGCAACCGCCAACCTGGCCCAGTTGGCCTCCCAGTATGGGAATAACGTGCTTGACGCCACCAATGGTTGGAGTCTTAACCTAAGCGAAGCAGCCGATCTGGCCGGTTTGCCTGCCAGTCTTCGCCAGTTGCTGGCCGATGCGGCCCAGCAGGCCGGCGAAACTGGCTGGCGGATGGGTTTGGATATGCCTCGGCTGGTGCCATTTCTCAAATACAGCCAAAGGCGTGATCTACGCGAACAAGTTTATCGTGCCCAGGTGAGCAGGGCTTCCAGCGGTGAGTTGAATAACCTACCTTTAATCGAGCAGATTCTTAGTTTAAAGCTGCGACAAGCCCAGCTCTTGGGCTATGCCAACTGGGCGGAGGTGAGCCTGGCCTCAAAGATGGCTAATTCTGTGGCAGAGGTGGAACAGCTGCTGGAGGAACTGCGGGCCGCCGCCTATCCAGTTGCCCAGGCTGAATTAGCACAACTGCGGGCCTGTGCCAAGCGCCATGGCTGCCCAGAAGCAGAGGATTTTAAGCCCTGGGACGTTAGTTACTGGTCTGAACTGCTGCGTCAGGAAAGCTTTGAGTTGGATAGCGAGGCCCTGAGGCCCTACTTTCCACTGGATCAAGTGCTGCAGGGACTATTCCAGCTCTGCCAGAGACTTTTTGATATTCGCATTGTCGATGCCGATCAAGTTCATGGCAATAATCTGGCTGACGAAAACATAATTCGTAAAAGTCTGACCCCTCGATGGCATGCCGATGTTCGCTTTTTCCATGTGCTCGATGCTGCCAGCGAGCTGCCCCTGGCTTCCTTCTATTTGGATCCCTTCAGCAGGCCCGGTAGTAAGCGGGGCGGCGCCTGGATGGATGAGTGCTTGGGGCGAGGTACCAGTGGCAGCGGCGCTCAAGTGCTGCCTGTGGCCTATCTTATTTGCAATCAGAGCCCACCGCTGGGAGATACTCCTAGCCTCATGACCTTTGATGAAGTGGAAACGCTCTTCCACGAATTTGGCCATGGCCTACAGCACATGCTCACCACCGTGGATCGGCCACAAGCTGCTGGGATCAACCAGGTGGAGTGGGATGCAGTAGAGCTTCCCAGTCAGTTCATGGAGAATTGGTGTTATGACCGGGCCACCTTGTTTGGCATGGCCCGCCATTGGCAGAGTGGCGCCCCCTTGCCGGAAGAGGAGTATCAAAAGCTGCTGGCCGCCCGCACCTTTATGGGTGGCTCCGCCACCTTGCGGCAGGTGCACTTAGCGCTCACTGATCTGAGGCTACACAGTAGCTGGACTCCCACCAGTGGTGAAACGCCTGATCAACTAAGGCGTAAGTTGGCCCCTAGCACCACCATACTGGAGCCAATTAAAGAAGATGCCTTCTTGTGCGCCTTCAGTCATATATTTGCTGGGGGATATGCCGCTGGCTACTATTCCTACAAGTGGGCTGAAGTATTAAGCGCCGATGCCTTCAGCGCCTTCGAAGAGGTAGGGCTTGACCAAGAGGATGAAATTGTCGCCATTGGCAGACGTTTCCGGGCCACTGTGTTGAGTTTGGGTGGCAGCCGTTCCCCCGCCGAAGTATATGAGCAGTTTCGAGGTCGCCCTGCTAATACTGAGGCCTTGATTCGCCATTCTGGCTTAGTGACAGCCTGATCTGCTGCTATTACACCGCTGTTGCTGCTGCTGCATGTCGACACGCCAAAAACCGATTCTATTCCCATCTTATCTTATCCTGTCTCGTCCCGTCTCATCCCATCCTGTCTCGTCACGTCTCATCCCATCCTGTTTTATCTCATCTCATCTCATCTCATCTCATCTCATCTCATCTCATCTAAGTCCATCTCGATCAAATTAATTCCATCGCAGCCTGTTTTATCCCATGCACGCCCATCCCGGCCCGTTCCGATGCTGACTCTGCGGGTCAGAAGACACCTGGGTATTGAAATAATTTGCGCATTTTGAGATAATGAAAATTGATTTTTTGGCATGATATAAAAGTAATGATATCAATGCTCCTATCGTGATTTTTAGCCATTATTCTCGGTGATAAGGACCTCCTTGTAGAATCGACTGGGCGCGATAAAGCTGTTCTAGTAGGATCAATCTTGCTAGTTCATGGGGGAATGTCATCGGCGAGAGGCTGAGGCACCAGGCGGCTTTCGCTTTAAGTGATGCATCTATGCCGCCGGCGCCGCCAATCACAAAGGCCAGGCGGTCAGACCCCAGCTGAGACAACTTCTGGGCGAACTTCACTGAGGTTAAACATTCCCCCTCTTCACTGAGAACCACGAGTTGCTCATCGGGCTTGATTGCCAGCAACACGGCACCGGCTTCCCGCTCCATGCCCCCATCACGCACTTCCAAGATACTCAGCCCAGGCAGGCGTTTTAGTAATAGGGCAATACCTTCTCGAATCCAGCTCTTGCGTACCTTCCCCACCGCTATCAGTCTGATTCGGTTAAAATTAAGCACCGCACAAATGCTTAATTAGTGCCAAGGCGAGTTGTGACGTCTCTTAGGGGGATTTGACTGTTGCCCCAGCCTGAATCAGTTAAGAATGAGCTGGCGTTAGGGGCGGGTCTCACACCAGCGCCTGCCGCAAACGAACCCTTGGTCCAAGCCAGGATCAATGGGCCAAGAACTCCACCATCGGCACTGGTGCCAGGCCTTAGGTTGAAGTGATCGCCACCTTTGGCTAGCACCAGCCGGTTGCCCATGGCTCTACTGCGGGCCATGGGGTTAATCGCTTCTGGGTCAGGCGGTACCACCCAGTCATGGCTGCCGCTCACCAATAGCACCCGGCCGGTAATGCCCTGAGCTGCCCCTTGATCAAACAAAAGCGAAGTGGGTGGACTTACGGCTACCACCGAAATCACCCTTGCATCTTGCATAGCACCGCGACGCACCCCCTTTAGCCAACTGCATTGCAGTGTCCAACTGAGGTTGCGTTCTGGGTCGTTGAGGTCGGAGCAGCGGGAGCGCAGCAGGGTATCGCTGGGTTTGACTCCGGCCAGCTGTAAGGTGGTGGTGGCCCCCCATGAATGGCCAATCACCACTACCCGATCACCCCTTACACCAGCAAAACTTGGTAGCCGCCCAGCGGCTACTGCGTCAATTACGGCACTGATGTCGCGGGGCCGCAGTTCCAGTTCTTCCGGACCAGGTGGCGGTACTTGGCCGCTGAGCATGGCCTGCTGCTGGCTGCTATCGCTGCCGGGGTGATAGGGCAACACCACGTTGTAGCCCTGACCCGCCAGCAGCCTTGCCCAGCCCTCAAAACTCTCGGGCCCATCCCAAAGACCATGGGAGATCAACACCAACTGGCCGTTTGCTCCGCGAGTGGGCCTTAGCAATAGCAACTTGAGCGGCTCTTTCCGGTGGGGCACCGCCAGCTGAACTTCCGAGCGTTGCAGCGGTAGAGAATCACCAGTTGCCGCTGTGACAGTAACTGCTGGGGTGGATTTCAACAGTGCTTCGGCGCGGCGGTGCTGCCTTTGCATCTGTTCGATGATGAAGCGGGCCCGACCCAAATCCAAGGTGACAGATTTTCCGGGGATCGCCTTCATCAAGGCCAGCAGGCTGGGTTCGCCATTGATGGAAGCTTTGCGAAAAGCCTCCTGAAGGGTGCGGCCGCTGAGATCTGGGCTACGTCCTTGAATAGTGCCGAAGGAGGAGAGCACCAGCAGCGCCTGCTCCAATAGGGGGGAACCCACCGAACCATCGGCCACCTGGGTAAGGCTCAGTGGCACCGGAGCATTTAGAAGTTCGATCAATTTCCGACCGATGGCACCGTTGCTGGCCCGGTCCAATTCAGCTAAATCACTATTTCCTCTAATCAGGAGATTGGGATCCGTGAGTTCATTTAGATCTACCGTGATGCTGGTCTCCAGCAGCGGCACTTTGATGATCACTTTTTCGAGGGCCTGAGCAGAAGGCCCCCATAAGGGCAAGGTAGTAGTTAGCGCCAACACCCCCGCCTGGGTGATGCTGCGGGCGGTGCGGTGCAGGCGGCGCCCAGGTTCGCAGGTCATGGAAGCAGGCAGGGGTGAATGGGCCATGAAATCAGCGGCAGCCCTGAACTGAAATCCTATAGCTAAAGCCAATCGCTGCCGGGTTGCTGCTATCACCCACCTTAAAGTTCATTTGACTGGCTTGCTTGCCCGGAACTGCCGCGAATGGGCCAAACATGCGCCCGGTGCCAATGGGAGGGCTCATGTTCTCATTGATTACCTGAAGGCTAGTGCCATCGCTGAATTTAATGAAGCCTTCCACCGGATACTTGGCCTTGGCATCGGAGGTATCGGCCGTGAAGAAGAATTTAAAAGTAGTGTAGGGTTGATTTACGGTAAAATCCGTATTCCAATTTGTTTTTGAGAAGGGCATAACCTTGGCGCGACTTAGCTTTTTAGTGACAATCGTGCTGTTGCCATCGCCGCCGATTGGCTGCAAAAAAGTGCAGGTTGGCGCCGCGTTGGCCACTCCTGAGCCAATCACCATACCAGCTGCTAGCAGCAGGGGAATTCGAGAAAAGCCCATGAAAAGTCGGTTGGAATGAAACCTTTCTAGACTTTAATGCATCTGTGCACCATTGGCCGGCTAGCCAGCACAATCGGTCTCGTTTAAGGCGACTCTGGGGATTAAGGCTTGCCTCTGATTAGACCCGTGGCACCAGGGGCGTCCCCGAGGGCCCATTGCCCGTCTGGCCAGGGTCCAAAAGGTCTTGTGGGGGCTATGGATCTTTGAGACCGCCTCGCCCTAGTAGTCGCGGGTTGATCAGCATTGCCCCTGTCTCAAGGTATTAGCAGATCGCGGCAAAGGATTTCCAGGGCCTTTGGATGGCTGATCAGTTGTCGATGGCTGCCTACTGGCATGGCCAAACTTGGGCCCAGGGGCAGCGTCGCCCGCCAGCCTGGAAATACGGTGAGGTCGTTGGGGCAGTAATAGCTGCGGCAATCTACCCCTTGCAGGCGGGATAGATCCCTGTCGAGAAGTTGCAGCAAGCTACTGCCCGGCTTCATCTCGGCGATGCCCCGCAGCAGAAAAGCTGGCACTGGTATAGCCGCCCAGGTTCCTTTGTGGGGGCTGCCTACGCTATAAAGGCGCCGTGTACGGCGGTGGCCCCCCAGCAGTTGAATCCAGTAACGGCCGACTACTCCTCCCATGGAAAAACCAAGTAGGTCGATGGGTTGATCGACGCCAAAAGCGGCATCGATGTGGCTTCCCAGCAGCCCTGCCAGCTCGGCTAAGGAGCTGGCACCCCAATGCTGGGGGAGATAGGGAATCAACAGGGGCTGGCGCCTGCCCGCTAATGCTGCCTTCAGCGGATCAAACAGAGATGGGGTATCCCAAAGTCCATGCACCAGCACCAGGGGGGGCTTCATCAGGGGGGCTTCACCAGGGGATAGATCCAGCACAGCTGCGGCACAACTGCCGGACAGCTGTTGGATAGCAGCGGATTCTGAGGCGACTTGCGGCCTTCTCACCACCCGACTTTGCTCGTTTGCTTCAGGGTTGTTTCATGGTTGCTTCAGGGTGTGATCCCCTGAAGCCGCTAATCAATTTTGGGTCCCTCAGCCCCACGCTGCCTAGGTCTCCAGAGCTGCTCCCCTGCCACCGGGTTCGCCGCGGCGCCCCGATGCTGGGCGGGGCGGGGGCAGTTGGATGCCATTGCGTTCGTAGAGTTGTCTGATCTGCTCGTGCATGCGCCTGCGCAGTTCGATATTGGCTTTGCGTTCCTCGATTAAGCAGGTCTTCAGGGCATCGCTATTGGTGGCTGCTGTCACACAGCGCTGGCTCTTCTGGAGCAGCGCCATTCGCTCCTGATATTCCTTAACCACTAGCTCTCTGCGGCCAGGAAACAGCTTCTTTTGCTGTTCTGGGGTGAGCTTAGCCATGGATTGCAGCCTGCGGGCTCCGTTATCGCCCCAGTTCTGCTGGGCAGAAGCACTGGCGCCACTGAAGGTAATCGGGCCGCTTACTGCCAGCACCAGGGCCGCCAGCGTGGCAGCAGCTCGCCCACCGCCACGACAGAAGCGCCAGCAGCACAGGGGCCAAGACTTAGCATTGAATACCCATAATCTTGTAGTCTTTGAGTTAGTTGATTGTTCGATCATTGAGCTTTTCTCTCTGAGGTCAAATCCAGCATGGAGCTCAAATGTGACTTAGGTATGATCGCTCCCATCGAAGTTGTGACAGGTTGTGACCAGCCGCTGAACTCCACGGTAAACCGCTGCAGCCGCTCAGGGCCCGGCTCCAGGGTCCGGCTCCAGGGCCGGCAGCTCAGTTAGCCCCCATGGGCCCGGGCCACCCGCTAGGCAATCGTTATTCCCAGGCCGCAATGTCTGGCATTCCCCCGGACCGGGGAGCTGAGCTGGCATCGAGATCAACCACATTGAGACTGTGGTGCAGTTGCCTTAGGGGCCCTCGCACCTCCAGATTGATGATAACCAAACCAACGCTGCCATCGATGAGCAGGCGCCGCATCAGTTGCGGGACGCCGATGGGCAAATTTGGGCCAGCTTTCCTGCCCCCTTTTTACCGACAAGATCTCACGCCAGTGGCAGCTGCGCAGCAGATAGCTGGTTGCTGGTGCAGCTAGGACTTGAAAGCAACTCGTATAATTGCCCGTTTAGCTCACCAGAGCAAGGGGTGGGTCTGTTGCCGCAATACTTACCGCAAATGCTTGCCGCAGCGTGGGATAGATCTAGTCGGTTATTTATCAAGTTGCTTTTGTTTCCATCAAGCTTGTTTGTTGGCAGATTCTCAAAAGCCGCCATTTAGGCGCACCTGCCCAGCTGAGAACTGTTGCGCCATCAGAAATTTATTGGCATTGGCTTCTGTTTTCCAGAGCCTCTTTAGGGTAATTACCTGGCTTCTGCCGGGGATTGGCTAACCTTTCTCTTGGGCCATCCTTTCTCCAGGATTTGATTAAATTTTTTGCCTGGGCTTAACTACGCTTCGATGGCCTAGACTGAGCAAGGCTGAATCTCAACGCTGGACATGCTTGCCCTGCCACTTCGTTTGTCTATCTGGCGATCCATTGCAGTGCTGCTGGCTGGCTCTCCCTGGCTACTTATCACTCCTTCGGCGTCCGCCCTTGAGAATCTGGCCTTGAAGTTGCCGGTTGGAGATATAACGATTACCGCTAAAGTATCTGAATTGTCTAGCCCGGATGCCCTGTGGGCGGGCAGCAGCGATCTGGCCGAACTGAACCGGGCTACTGATGGTAGCTATGCCCGCATTATTCAAGAGCTTTTCGATACCCCATTGCCCAAGCCGCCCGCGGATGGGGTTCCGGATGCGCCCATGGCCCAGGAAATAGAAGTATTATTAAAGCAATTGATTGATGTAGATTCTGGCAATACCCAGGTTATCAGCCGTGACCCTGTGCATGCGGGTCTGAAAATAGCGGTTGCCAGGGGTGGCCCGCTAACACTGCTTTCCCTGCTGCAGTCTATCCCTGGTAAAAGCATCACTATTCGGCTGGATCGGGCCATGCCTTTTCTCAGGCGCAGGGCCAGGGATGCCCAGGAGATCGATCAGCTAATTGAGGGATTGGCCAAGTTGCCTGCCGCCCCGGCTGACCAATTGCGAGCCGGTGCTCAAGCGATCCAAACCAGCCTGGTCAAGGTGCCAGTGCCTGGCTCCAGCGAAATATTGGAGGTAACCTTGGTGCGCCCCCAGGGCGCCCCAACTCTGCCTGCTGTGGTGATCTCCCATGGGCTCTGGGATGCGCCGGAAAGTTTCCTCGGCTGGGCCCAGCACTTGGCCAGCCATGGCGCACCAGTGTTTCTGCCCCGCCACCCCGGCAGTGACATCAACGAGCAGGCGGCCATGCTGGCTGGCCATGCCCCACCCCCTGATCCCAAGGAATTTCTGCGGCGCCCCATGGATGTGCGGGCGGTGCTCGATGCCCTCGATGCTGGCGCCATCCCCCAGGCCAAGGGAATTACCAGCCGCCAAGCCACCTTTATTGGCCATTCCTGGGGTGCCACCACGGCCCTGCAATTGGCAGGGGCCCGCAGCCTGCCCGCGCAAGTTTGGCAGGCCTGTGGTGTGATAAATAATCCCAACTCCAACATCAGCTGGGTGCTGCAGTGCACCTTTCTGAAGGCGGCCACTGATAGTTCGATGGCTGACGGGCGAATTGCCCGCTTGGTGGCCGTCAGTCCACCCCAGGGGTTGGTGTTCGCCGCTGGCTTGGCAGACCTGAGCATTCCAGTGATGCTGGTTTCCGGCAGCCGTGATTGGGTGGTGCCCACCAAACCGGAAGCTTTGCTTCCTTATGGCAAATACCCCAAGGGGATTAGCCCTTTGGTGCTGGTGGAAGGGGGTACCCACTTCAACCTGCCCGCAAAGGCCAGCAGTAATGGTGGGCCCCTTAGGGCCCTGTTGTTGAGCTGGGTACAGGGCAAAGGCTTGGACAAAGCCGCCGCCGTGGCTGATCCCAACGGCCTGGGCCTGCGGCTCGTGGCCCAGCCCTGACCGGCTGGTTCAGGCCTGCTGCTCCAGCTTCTTGACGATAAGCACCATCAGCAGCAGGGAACCGGCCAGGGCAATCAACAGGGCGATGGTCATCGAATTCATGGAAGCAACCACCGGCATTATCCCCGTTTTCGTCTACGGCACGCTCAAACGGGGCCATGCCAATCACCGCTGGCTGGCAACGGCCCGCTGGCATGGCCCGGCCGCCATGGAGGGCCTGCGACTGCATGATTTAGGCCCATTCCCGATGGCGGTGCAGGTGAGGCCTCAGGAGGCGCCCTGCTGGCTGCTGCAGGGCGAACTGGTGTGGGTGGATCAGGCCTGTCTGGCCCAGCTCGATCAGCTGGAAGCGGTGCCGCGGCTCTATCGCCGGTTGTGGTGGCCGCTGGTGGGCGCTGGCATGGCCTGGGTTTATGTGGGTAGCAGTGCCCAGGTGCGCCACTCACCGGTGCTCGCCGCTGGACTTTGGCTTGGGCCCGGGGCTGGCCGGCGCCGCCCCCGTGCAGCGCTTGCTCAGGGAGCCCCTGGCTAGGGGGATATGGCCACCAGCCAGCGACCGGCCGCGGCCAGCAGCAGACAGCTGCCGCTAGCCAGGGTCAACCTCCAGCCCGTCTGGGGCCCCAGCCGGCGCAACAGCACCAGGCTGCCCAGCAGACCCATCAGCAGCGCCAGGCTCTGGCAGAAGGCCACCACGTGGGGATCGGCGCTCCAGCCTGGCCAAGCCAGGCCGATACTCACCGGCATCACCAGGCCCGCCTCGCTTAGGCCGAGCGGCAGGTGTCTGGCCAGCAGCAGGCCCCACAGCAGCGGCAGCAGCGCATAGAGCAGTAGCCGGCGCTGGCGGGCCGGGGCGATCGGCCGCAGCAGTAGGAAGCCCGCCGCTGGTAGGGCCAAGCTGGCCGCGGCGATCGCCAGCCGCGGCAGCAGGGGCCCTTCATGGAGTGAGCTTGGCGCCCAGGCCAGCCAGCCCCACAGCCTTTGCCAGTGGTGCAGGCACACCCCACCGGCCAGCACCAGGATCAGTCCCGCCTCAGCGGCTGGAGGTTGCATTTCCCGCTGTAGATCGGCCGCTGGTGGCCGCACTCTCAATTGCACCGAGCGGTGGGGACAGGCCTGGGCGCAGGTGAGGCAGAGCACGCAGTTGCGGTTGTCGGCCAGGTGGGCCGGATGGGTGGCGAGCGGACAACCCGCCGTGGCCAGCCCTTCCCCCACCGCGGGCCCGCCTTTGAAACAGCCATAGCTGCTGCAGCTGCCGCTGCAGGTGCCCACCTGGGCGCGCAGTTCATTGATCGCCAACTTGGCGAACAGGCCGTTCATGCCCCCCACCGGACACAAATAACGGCACCAGAAGCGCTTCTCAAATAGCAGCGAGCCCAGCACCGCCCCGGCCGTGATCAGCAGTAGCAAGGTGCTGCTGCGCCAGGCGCTGTTCTCCAGATCCGCCAATTCCTCCCAGAGCAGGATGCAGGCGAAACCGGCCGCCAGCAGGGGTGCCCCCCAGCTATCGCTGTCCCCCCGCGGCCAGGGGCGGGGCCGCCAGCCCAGGCGAATCGCCAGCCTTTGCACGATTTCGCCCCAGACCATGAAGGGACAAAAGGAGCACCACAGCCGGCCCACCAGCGGATAGGTGATCAAAATCAGCGGCCACCACCAGGCCCAGAACAGGTTCAAGGCGCCGTTGTGGGCCCGGTCCTGGGGGCCCAGCCACAGCCACAGGTTCACCAGCACAAAAATCCAGCTGACCAGCCCGAACAGCAGCGTGTTCCACAGCCCGGGCGAGCGCATCCAGTTGCGCAGCGCCGGTTTCCAGCGCCAGAGATCAAACCGGGGCCGCTGGTTGCGATCGTCGGTCCAAAACACATCTTCCGGCAGCTCTGCCGGCTGTTGCGGCTCGGCAGACTGTTGCAGGCCTGCAGAATTTTGAATCTCCACAGACTGTTGCAGGCCCTGGCGGCGGGCCTGTTGCATCGCCCGATAGATGAGCACCTCCAACTCGCGCAGGTTGTTGGGGAAGTCGTAGCTCTGCAGCCGCTTGATCACCGTTTCCGGTACCTGCGGCGCTGGCCGCCAGCCCAGCTTGAGACTGCGCTGGCGGACGCCGTAGCGCAGCCATTCGCCCAGATCTTGGCGCCGCACCCGCAGCGGTGGCACCCGGATCAAGCTGCAGTGGCGATCCAGCAGCGGCGCCGCAGTCTCGGTGGTGAAGAACAGCCTGCCGTTGAATTGCCTGATCGCTCCAGCCCCGGCCGGTTGCCATTGGCCGGTTTCTGCCAGCCGCTGCAGGGCGGGCCCCAGGGCCTTGGGCACCCGATCGAGCTGGTCGATCAGCAGGCTGGAGCCATCCATGCAGGCCAGTAGCCCATTTTCGCCATTATTTGCCTCTGTGCCGAATAACGGGGCCCCGTCTTCCCCCAGGCTGGCTCCATCGACCCGCAGCAGTGGCCGCTTGCGGGCTGGCGAGCCGTAATGAATCAAGGCGGCGATGTTGTCCTTTTCCAGGCCCGGCTCGCCGCTAATCAACACCGGTGGAAGTTTGGGGTCGGCGGCGGCCTGGCGGATTTGTTCCCTCAGCCGCTGGGCATACCTGCTGCTGCCCACAATGCCCCGCCGGCAGCGGCCCACCAGGAAGGGAGCCCACCTGTGCAGGTTGTTTGGCCGCTGGGCTGGGGGCAGGGGGTTCTGGCCGGTTTTCGGCTCGATCACGCACCGACTCCGCTCAAGCTTTCGATTCTGGGCCCCAACTGCCGGGGAGGCGACCGCTGCTGCTGCCGCTGGTGCCTCTGCCTTTGCCGCTGGTGCCTCTGCCTCTGCCTCTGCTGGTAGAGGATGCCAAGCCAGTGCAGGCCATGGCCATGACCCTCAGCCTCTACGGCGGTGCCCGTTCCCGCGCCTCCATGCCCCGTTGGTATCTGGAGGAGAAGGGCATTCCCTATCAGTGGGTGCAGCTGGATATGGAGGCAGGCGAACACCGCCAGCAGCCATTTATCGATATCAATCCCTTCGCCAAGGTGCCAGCTTTGGTGGACTCAGCCTTCAGCGACAGCCAGGGACAGCCGCTCAATCTGTTTGAAAGTGGTGCAATTTTGTTGCACCTGGCTGAGCACTACGGCGGCGAATTCCAGGGTCCCGGCGGTGCCCAGCGGCGGGCCCTGGCCAGCCAGTGGGTGCTGTTCGCCAACGCCACCCTGGCGATCGCCCTGTTCGTGCCCGCCAACCGCGAAAAGGAGTTTCCGCGCCTGATGGAGGTGCTCGATCGGCTGCTGGCCGGCGGTCGCTCGCTGCTGGCCCCCTTGGCAGGGCCCGATGCTGTTGGCGACTGGAGCGTGGCCGACTGCGCCGTGAATGCATACCTGGCCTACCTGCCGATCTTCTTCCCCCAGCTCGACCTCAGCCCCTACCCCAACGTGCAGGCCACGATCAGCGCCACCCAGGCCCGTCCTGCATATCTGCGGGGGATGGGCCTGGCATAAGCTGCATTTACGAGCAGCACCGGGAAAGTTTGTTTATCAATTTTCCCCCCTTAGGGGTTTTTGAGTTGTTTGCTCGCTTGACGGGCAGCGGAACCCGCCGCCAACCTGAGCTCCTCTGGCGGTTGGCCGGCGGGCCCCTGGTTGCTTGAAGACACTCTCCCGTAGGCGGCTGCTCAGCCCCCAGGTCACCGCTAGCGCCCTAAGCAGGTCCAAGCCAGGGCGGCGCCGGCTCTGGCGCGTCAAGCGGGCCTGGATGATTGCCCTGCCGGTGGGGCTGCTCAGCTTTTTGGTGGCCATAGCTCCTCCGATGCCCGAGCGGCCCAAAGCGGTGCCCCAGCTGCTCACCGCCGCCGATGGCAAGCCTTTTCGCTACCTGGCCGATCAAGAGGCTTACGCCCTGGATTTCGATCCCCGCCAGGTGGGAATCGATCTGTTGGAGGGCTGGGACCGCGAACAGGAGGCATACGCGGACAGAAGCGCCCTGGCCTTTGTCTCCGGACCGATGTATGAGCGACACGTGGACGCCCAGGGCCGCGAGCTCACGGTGCCCCTGGGCGATTTAAAGCTGGGTGAGCGGGTGTGGCGAGGTA